>JAAYNA010000036.1 GCA_012521105.1 Clostridiaceae bacterium | reverse complement strand
TGGGAAGCACCATATTGTAATATGTTTGAGCGGGAAGGGTTCGCATATACAAAGACCGATTATTACGAGGTAACCTTTGAGCTTAAGGACGGGGATATTATATTCTACGACACCAACAAACGCTCAAGTGATGATTACAGGACGGGGGGGACACATTAAAGAGGAAGCAGGAGATGTTCTCCTGCTTCACTCTTTTCACGCTATTTTCCGAATATTTTTTAGTTATTAAAAGCTTTTAGGAAGCGTTCGTATTGAGTTTTTCTAACTTCAAGAACCTGCTGCAGGTTCAGGGATTCCAGACCTGCAATGTATGCATCAAATTCACTCAGGCTTCTGGTACCGGTAATAAATGCTGTTGCATTTTCTGAAACATAGGTCTCAATGTCTACATAGTAAGTATTAATGATATCTGCCTCTTCCTCGGTGGAGTAGATGAAAGGCCAGGGATCTCTCACGTATGGTCTGATTTCCGCATTTACCTTTGCGTGCCAGTCAGCAACAAGTTCGTCGGTTGAAGCTACTGACTGCTGTGCCGGATAAACAAAGGCCGGGTTAATACCTAACTGCTGCAGCCAGTCGTTGTCTTTTGCCTGTTCGGTGAACTTCTTCTGACCGTTTTCTACGACATAGCTCTTACCTTCGATACCCCACTGATACATTTCCTGACATTCCTCGCTCATTGCATAATCAAGGAATTTGCATGCAAGGGCGATATTTTTGGATTTTGCATTAACTCCAAACATGTTGCCAAGTTCAACACGGCCTACATAATAGCCTTCATGGGTTCCTGACAGTGGTGGGGCGCCTACAAAACCTGTTTCTTCAGTTCCATCGTAATATGGAAGTGAAGGACTGTAAAGCATGGACATCTGCCAGCTGAAGTCGAAGGTGATTCCTGTTAAATCGTTGGAGATTCTTTCAACAATCTGGTCTCTGTCGAGGGATGTATATTCAACTTCAAGAAGCCCTTCCTGAAACAGGCCATTTAAGAATTCGAGGTAATTTCTGTAGTTTTCTGTATCGGCATATGCATATTTTACATTTCCGTTTTCATCGGCCTGGAAACCACTTACAAGGTCAAGACCAAAGGCTGGACCAAACATATATGGAAGAAATGCTTCGGTTATGCTCATGGGAATTTCATCGTTTGCATCACCGTTGCCGTTCATGTCATTTTCCTTGTAGTAGCGGAGCAGTTCTACAAATTCATCCAGATTTTGGGGAACTCCTCTTCCTGCTTTTTTAAGCCATACCATGTTGTACATTAATACAGGCTGATAGTCCTTACCTACGTTTGTTCCGGGAACATAGTAGATATGGCCGTCGTCAGCTGTTATTTCTGCCTTTATTACAGGGTTCTTTTCCAGCCAGGCTGTAAAGTTAGGCATATAATCAAAGTATTCATCAATGGCTACGAATAGTCCTGACTTAATATATGTCTGGTTCGGATCCTTATCAGGAATCTGGATAATGTCTGCATCTACATTACCGGTTGTAAGCATTGGAGCAACCGAATCTGCATAGTTTCCATGGTCAACCAGCTGCCAGTTAACAGATATACCGGCATTTTCAATAACCTTTTTAACTATTTCTGCCTCAGCAATGTCTACATTTGGATAGTTTGAAGTTCTGGCAAGGATTTTTAAGGATTGCCCTGATTTTGTGGTAATCGGCGGGGTTCCGTCATAAGTGTCTTCTTCTGTTTGCACTGCAGTATTCCCCTGGTTTACAGGACCTGTTGATGAACCTGTTCCGCATGCTGCCAGAGTCAGAACCATACAAAGAATCATAAGTAATGCTACCAGTTTTTTCATAAATACTCCTCCCTTTCACTTTTTGCCGTTTGCGAAGCGGCTGTTTGGATGAATTTCTCCGCAAATTTATTTAATCTCCCGATATACAGAAGCTGAAAGTATATCAAAATCCGTATACCAGGAAATTATCGGAATTTAAAGGCCTAGCCTTTCACCGCTCCAAGCATTGTACCCTGAACCAGGTATTTATGAACAAAAGGTACAAACATCAGAACGGGAACCACAGCAACAACAATGCAAACGTAACGTACCTGCAGTGTGGACTGGTTCATTGCGGCCATATCAAGGCTTGTTGTCTGCATAATCTCCATTGAAGCCTGCAGCAATATGCGTCTTAAGAATGACTGGAGGGGTTCTTTGTTTCTGTCGCTGATATATAGCATTGCATTGAAAAAGTCGTTATAATGGGATACGGCATAGTACAGGGTCAATACCGCCAGGGTTGGCTTTATTACAGGTATTGCTATCTTGTATAGAATTATAAAGTCGTTTGCCCCTTCCAAAGCTGCGTTCTCATACAGCTCTTCGGATACCGATTCAAAGGCCGATCTGCAAATCATGACATTGTAGGCACTGATCAGAACCGGAAGAACCATAGCCAAACGCGAGTTGTAAAGGCCCAGACCGGTTACTACTATGTAAATTGGAATTAAGCCCCCTGAAAAATACATTGTAAAGGCAAGAAGGAAGTTCAGCCTGCGCCTGAGGAAAAAACTTCTCCTGGAAAGTGGGTATGCAGCCAGGCATGTAAAAACAATGTTTAAAAATGTACCTACAATTGTGTAATAAAATGTGTTCGCAAAGGAAATCCATAGCTGCTTGTGGCGAAGCACAGTTTTCATTGCTTCAAAGTTCATGTCAACTGGGTAGAGCCAGACCTCACCCCTGTTTACTGCAGTCCCGGAGCTTATTGAAACGCTGACGATGTAAATGAAAGGATATATACACACCAATACGGCGATTGTAACAAATATATAAACAAGAATGTCGAATATTTTATCTCCAATATTTCTTTCTGTTGTTTTCATAATGTAATCCCCCGCTGATATATTATTTTGGCAAGTTTATTGACTACCACACGGCTGTGTCGGTAAGTTTACGGCTTAAACGGTTTGCAATAAACACAATTGTAAAGTTTATCAGTGAGTTAAACAGCCCTACAGCAGCTGAATAACTGTAGTTATTGCTCAAAATACCCTGACGGTATACATATGTCTGGATAACATCGGCGGTTTCATATGTTGCAGGATTATAAAGCAGATATACCTTTTCAAAACCAACATTCATCAACCTTCCCAAAGTCATTATCAGTATAAGAATGACGGTGGGACGGATACTTGGTAATACTAAATTGGTTATAATCTGCCTTTTGTTGGCCCCGTCTATCCTCATCGCCTCATACAGTTCGGGCGAAATCCCCATTATTGCTGCAACGTAGATTATTGAATTAAAACCAAAGGTCTGCCATGAACCCGAAATAACGTATATTGGTCTGAACCATTGAGGCAGGCTCAAAAAATTAATACTGTCAATTCCTAATTTGTTTAAAAACATGTTCACTATACCGCCCGACGGGGACAGAAAGTTTGTAATCATACCACACACTACAACGGTGGAAATGAAATATGGGAGGTATGTTGATACCTGAACCACTTTCTGTATTCTTTCGTTATAAATCTGTGTGATCGCAACAGCAAATAAAATGGGAATAGGAAACCCAAATATTAAAGAGTAGAAGTTCAATAAAAAGGTGTTTCTGACCAGTCTCCATGCATATACCGAACTAAAAAACTGTTTAAACCATTTAAAACCTACAAACTCGCTGGTATACAGTCCAATTAATCCGCTTCCCGTTCTGTACTTATTGAAAGCCATCACTATTCCCGTCATTGGAAAATAACAGAATATTATATAGTAAATAACGACGGGTATAATCATTAACAATAAATATTTATCCCTGTTAATAATTTTCCGCCATAATCTTCTTTTTTCTTCTTTTATAGTATTCTTATCAATAACCTTTTCCATCAGATCATTCCTTTTAAAATCTTTTGTTGTAATATTAACCAAATTAAATCTCTTTTGTTTGTGTTTCAGTATACAATCTAACCAAAAAACCGTATAGACTCAAAAATTTACCCACTGAAAAAAAATGATTTTGGGGAAAAAAATGATGCATTTTTTATAATGCATCATTTTTCAACCTGTAAAAATGAAGGCTATCAGGCAAAATCGCTGGGATTTACACCTGTAACAGATTTGAAATTTCTTCTGAAAGTTAAAAGATTTGTATATCCGCACATATCACAAATTTCTGTAAGCGAGTACTTGCCTGTTCGAATAAGTTCCACGGCCTTGGCAATTCTTTTATTTTGAATATACCTAAGATATGTGGTGTTGAAATGCTTTTTACAAAAAAGAGATATATATTTACTGCTTACGTTAAAATAATCTGTTAAATACTGCAGGGACAAATCGGGGTTACAAAAATTTTCCTCCAGAAACTCCAGAATCCTTTTTTCACGCTCTTCGTCTTCGGCCTGACTTTCAGCAGCCTGCTGCAGAGATTCTATTATAGATTCAAGGGCTTTTTCATAATAATTAAAAATCTCTTCCAGGGTTGCAATTGTATTTATTTTTTCAATGTTGACATGAATAGAATTTAAGTCTGTTATATCTTTAAGCGACTTTATTATGGAAATGTGAAGTTCATCTACCAAAGCATGATACATTTTGGGTGTACCGCCCAAACTCCAGTTCTTACGGTATATTTCCTGAAGCATCTTTTTAATTTCATCAATCCTGCCTTTTGAGATGCTCTTTGTTAGTCTCTCGTTAAAATTCTTAGGAAAATAATAGTCTATATCGCTGTCCATCCGCGTATCTTTAAAATAAACCGCACCCCTACCGCCTATTATCATTTCGTTCAGGGCGTTCAGTGCGCCCTCACACGCATCCTTCAGTTCACTGATATTGCATTTTGTTTCATCGACGCCTATGGTTATAATGCATTTGTATTTCCTGACATTTTCCTGAATATATTTATATATTTGATAGAACAGTTCATCCATCGGTTCGTCGTTTTCAAAATTAGCAATCAAAAAAGTATTATAAATATCCCGGTTGTAGTATACAAGATGAATCTCATCGGTGGAAAACTGTTTACAGGCTTTGTCTACTACCTCCTGAATTTTTGCGTGGTACTTTTCAACAACCGACATCTGCTCCTGAAATGCGAAATTCACCACCGACACAATAAAATATGGCTGAATTAAGTCCAAATAATTTTCCTCGGCCAATACCTGTATTGTTTCGTTTTCCATATTTCCAATTAAAACACCATGCAGCATCCCTGTTTGTGCATACGGGGTGATTGTCAGCATTTTCTCCTTATATCTGTTCTTTTCTCCAATAAGGTTTTGAATTCCACGAATTATATAGTCCATTTCACTCTCATTAGGATATGCCGATGAAAACTGTGCGGTTTCCTTGTCCTTGTTCTGTGTTATCACCAGATTTTCAATATGATTAATGGGCTGATAGTATTTTCTTGAGAACCAATATGCAAGTATGATTAGAGTTGCCGATAGAACAAAAATTATTACCATCATGAAGATAAGGTGGAGATTTTCTTTAATCAATTGACCTTTAGGTGCATAAAGCTTTACAGAGATTCCCGGTATAACACCCAACTCAACTGAATATTCGCTTCGCTCAATAGTCCCAACATTCAGAACTTCTTTTGCGTTAAGCATGATTTCGGCTCCGAAATTGCCGTCCAGAATTTTTGTAATGTCGGATTTCAAAGTATCAAGATTGAATAAAATGCATATAAGTCCTATGTTTGAACCGTTCTGATAAGTATAATCGTCGCAATATATAAGATATTCCCTGTTAAAGACATATCTCTTTGTGTCGTCAAAACCCAAAAGGTCTTTTACCGTTCCTACTGAAATATAAGGCATTTCATAGTCCAATTTTTCGTACGCATCGTTCATGCTTATAATTCCACTGCTGGTGTATGCTCTGTTACTCTGGTCCAGGAAAATGATTGTCCCATCAACCATTAAGCCGCTGGATGTTTGGGTTACCTTCAGTTCATCCTTTATCAATGACAGTGTGTACGAATCGAGGGCAGAACCTGAAACATGGCTTAAATAAAGCTTTTTCAAAGACTGGGAATAATTTAGATTCAGAACAATGTTTTCTGCATAGAGGATTCTTTTTTTCAGTGTAGTGCTTACTTCCTCAGCCTTTACTTCGCATAGCCGTTCTGTTCTTTCCTGGCTGATTATATGGTTCTCATAAAGGATAACGGCAGTATAAACAAAGAAACAAATAAAAATGATAGTTATATATGAAAAAAACATATTTCGAAAGATCTGTCTCTGAAACATATAGCCCCCACCAAGTTAAACATTAAACCGTCAATTTCTTTCTGAGATCATTCAGACCAAAAAGACTGAAAAAAATTAGTAAAAGTAATAAATCACTTGAATATTACTTTACCATAAACAAAACCAGCTTACAAGTTAAAGCATGGGGCTTTTGCTTCCTCAAAATCACATGCGGGTCCTGCTTACACATGCAAAAATCCCGGCGATGCCGGGATTTTTTCTGGATTTACAAATCTTATGAGATATTAAACCAACCGATATAGTTTGGTCCAAGTTATACAATCATTTTGTTGCTACCACAAACTTTTATTTCAACGGTGTTGGTTAGTACATCGGTATAGCTGTAGGATACTTTACGTACATTCTTAAAGTCGTTTTCAAAACGAACTGTAAAAATACTCGGGTAAGTTGATTCCAAGATGCCCTCTTTTACCAGGGTCTTTTTCCGCCCCTTATTTGTTTTCAACTGAATCCTTTTACCAATGCAGGCTTCCATCTCTTTTCTGATTTGACCCAGAGCGTTTTTCTCAACCATACCAATCACCTCTTCTTTTGTCTGTGACATTATATCACAAATTTCACCTCACTGTCAATAAATTTATTGATTATACTCGTATTTCTTTCTCCTGTCAAGTATTCCTGTTCAAATTACAACCGTTCTGGTATAATCCGCTTAATTTATTTTATTTTTTCTTCTGTTTTCTATGTAATTTGCGCTTTAAACAATTATTGCTTGGTTTTTGGTACAGATCTTGTTTATTTTTAATAAAGATTTAAAAAATACCCTATATTCATTCTCTCCGAAAACTTGTTTTTGATACATTTTTATAAAACATAATCCATGTTTTTGTGTTTGATATAAGATAATGCATATGTGACAAGAGGGCATGAAAAAAAGGAAAGACCTCAGTCACACCCAGACCAGAAATAACAGCAAATAATCAAAAAATAGTATCTGTTTTATATTTTGTTCTATTAATAAGCCTGTCGTTATCGCGACCATCTTTTTACCCGCAATCACAAAATATAAATTTAAAATTAGGTTATTATAATGATATTTCTAAATATGTATTGGTTGCAAACATATTTATGTACTTCCCTCTTGGATTTTTTGCAAAAAAATTTTTAAAAATAAAATTAAAAAATATAATATCTTTATTTATACTATATATTTTGGTCATCGAAACAATGCAATTTTTATTAAAAGTAGGTTATTTCGACATAAATGATATTTTACTGAATCTAATTGGTTTTATATCTGGCTTATTTGTGTTTTCTCTCATAAACAAGTTAAAAATAAAAAAACGAGCAGGAGATAAATAATTATTTTATTCTGCATCCTCTCATTTGAGCAGCATAGGGAAGTTTTCATTTATTTCTCACAAAACCGTATACGAACCCCTCGTGCGACTTATGCCATTCACACATGCTGAGTTTCCCTTAGAGAGCCTCAAGTGTAATAAATTGGGTTGAAGGGTTGGAAAATGCTGAAATCCAGTAGATACAAGTGTAAAAAATTCCGGAAATTAAAACATAGTGCATGTTTTTGTGTTTTTATTGAATAACATATATATTTTCTGGTAGAATGGACTCATATCATACTTAACACTTACAAGCCATACAGGCTCTTGGGGAGGAATACGGGAAATATGATTAATATGCCTACCGACATTGAAATTGCTCAAAATGCCAGTCTGAATCCAATAGAGGACATAGCAGCAGGTCTTGGGATAAGCAGGTTTGATTTAGAACTGTACGGGGATTACAAGGCTAAAGTGAAGCCTTCGTTTATTGAAAAAGTAAAGGATTATCCCAATGGAAAGCTGATTCTGGTAACAGCTATTAACCCAACTCCTGCAGGCGAAGGAAAAACAACCACCACAATTGGTCTTGGACAGTCTATGTCGAAGCTTGGTAAAAGAGCAGTTATTGCACTCAGAGAGCCTTCATTAGGGCCGGTAATGGGTATTAAGGGCGGTGCTGCCGGAGGCGGGTATGCCCAGGTTGTGCCAATGGAAGATATAAACTTGCATTTTACCGGGGATATGCACGCCATTACCAGCGCAAACAATCTTCTTTCGGCTGCTATTGACAATCACATACATCAGGGAAACGAACTGAATATAGATATACGGAATATTGTATGGAAACGTGCAATGGATATGAACGACCGGGCATTAAGAAACATTATTGTTGGTCTTGGCGGTAAAATTAATGGTTTCCCGAGGGAAGACGGGTTCCAGATTACCGTTGCATCTGAGATTATGGCAATCCTGTGCCTTGCAGAAGACATAACCGATCTTAAAAACAGGCTTGGAAACATTATTGTAGGATATACTACCGTTGGGCAGCCGGTTATGGCTAAAGATTTAAAGGTTGAAGGGGCAATGGCTCTGTTATTAAAAGATGCACTGAAGCCAAACCTTGTTCAAACTCTTGAAAATACCCCTGCATTTATGCATGGCGGTCCTTTTGCGAATATTGCCCACGGATGCAACAGTGTTATTGCAACAAAACTTGCCCTGAAACTTGCCGACTATGTCTTTACCGAAGCAGGGTTTGGTGCCGACCTCGGCGCCGAGAAGTTCTTTGATATTAAATGCCGGTTTGGAAACCTTTCCCCCGATGCTGTGGTACTGGTGGCAACAGTAAGGGCTTTAAAGTATAATGGTGGCGTACCAAAAAGCGATTTGGCTGAAGAGAACCTTGAAGCCCTTCAAAAGGGTATTTCAAACCTTGATAAGCATATAGAAAACATACATAAGTTCAAGGTACCCGTTGTGGTTGCAATAAACCGTTTCAGAACAGATACCGATGCCGAGATAGAGTTTATTATAAACCATTGTAAAAACTCAGGCGTTGACGTAGCTATTAACGAAGTATTCGAAAAAGGTAGTTTAGGCGGGCTTGAGCTTGCGAATAAAATCTGCAGGCTTGTTGAAACCACTCCCTCTAATTTTGAACCCCTTTATGACGTCAATTTAAGCATTAAGGAAAAAATCCAAATCATTAACCGTGAGATTTATGGCGGAGGAAAGGTTGTATACACCAACAGGGCAGAAAAAGCCATACAGCAAATTGAAGCTATTGGCCTGGATAAAATGCCTGTATGCATGGCTAAAACCCAATACTCGTTGTCCGATAACCCCAGCCTTTTAGGGCGTCCTGAAGGCTTTGAATTAACAGTACGGGATGTACGCGCTTCAGCAGGCGCAGGGTTTATTGTGGTGTTAACAGGCGATATTATGACCATGCCAGGGCTTCCAAAGGAACCTGCAGCAAATAAAATGGATATACAACCCGATGGGAAGATTACAGGTCTGTTCTAAGCCCGGAATGCAATAACACCATAGTTGGGTTTAGAGAGTGTCAAACTTATCCATGAAACTTTTATGGGCATCTTTTTCCTGTATAACTTCTTCGAGCATGATTGTGAAATTTCTCTGAGCCCAGCACCTTCTGCTGTTGTAATATCGGTTTATAACCCTCCAGAATTTCTGAGGAAACTGAAGCATGCTTTTCATTACTTTCATTTCATCCTGATCCAATGGCTCTATTTTGCGATATACATCAAGTATCAGCTTTGCTTTTTCTATATCCCAGTTGCACTTTCTCATTCTTCGCCGAAGGATATTAACAATATCATATATTTTTAGTTCAACACTGCAATAATCGAAATTAATTATCGATGTTACATCACCCCTGATTAGAATGTTTTGGTATGAATAATCATGATGGCAAATCATGCCCCTTCTTAGTGTTTGTTCAACAAGCTTGTTGTATTTTGATGCGAAAAGTATCTCCAGGCTTCTTAGCCCTGTTCTATAAAAATGATCGAAGTGCTCTATAAACAGATAATCGAAGGTGTTACGCTCTTTCTCTGCCTTTCTCCTTAATTTTCGGATTTCTTCAAGGCGTTTTTTGAAAGATGCCGGAAGCTTCCCCAGACCACTTGGAATATAGGGCCCCTTCGGATGGAATCCATGGGCTGCTTTATGCATTAAAGCAAGGGCTTCTGTTGCTTTTATAACATCACGATCATCATCAAATTCACATTCCCTGCCTTCAATCAGATCTACCATTGTATAGGGTATGTCGTCAATTTCAATATAGGGCAGTTTATTTAAAGTAAGGCAATACGGATCAATGTGCCTGAAATTATTCATATAAAGATGTGTTTTCGTCTGATGGATAAAAAGAACACGCTCTTTAGTATACTGGCAAGCTTTTATGTACTTTCTGCCAGCATTTGTATCAAGAATATACCCGGCCCGGTAAGGCCTGATTCCCATGATACGGATACCATAGCTGTTTTCAATTAAACCTTTTGATTCCTGCATAAACTCACATCCCGTCTTCGTATTCAGGTATTTTTTAACCGCAATATAGAATCGGTTGCGCAAAAAAAGCTTTTTCAAATTTGTAACTTATATAAGTCTGTCTACTGAACAATTATATGCTGGGGAAATATTGATTATTACTGAAAACAGGTATGGGAAAACTATTGGCAGGCTGTATTTGAAACTTGCGTAATAAAAGAAAAGATGGACTCGCATTACAGTAAAAACTTAAGAATAATAAGCAGAATAACCCCTGGAAGTCCCAGCGTTCCAACTATTAGGGCTGAAAAGATATTTAATGAAATATAAAAATCTATAAATTTTCCCAGAAAATTTATAACAATGATTACCATCCCACCTAACAAACTGTTAAACAGTATCTTTAATGCAAACTTAAGAGGCACTTTTAGCGCTTTTCCAAAAAGCAGCACCAGGACAATACCTGCAACCCAGGCAAGTAAAATATAAAGGTTATCCATTTCAACCTCTCAGGATGTTTGTCGGTTACTATTTTATTCAGTTGGGAAGGAAATTATGAATACCCTTAGCAAACTGCCTGTACATTTTATTAAAATAATGAGCGTGCATTAAACTAGCGGGCGTCGTGTAATTCTCCACGGATGCCCATTTCTTTTGCCTTTTTAAGGAGATAATTATAGCGAATCTGACAGGCCTTCATTCTGTAAATATAATAATCTATTAATTCATCGTTATCGGCCTGATCAAAATTTGCAACTGCATCCATCCATTCCTGACGTGCCTGTTGGATACTTTTTAGAAGAAGAAGGCTGTCCGGAACCGTGTTTTCATACTCTTCTTCCAAACTGCGCAAAAACTTTTTTAAAAAATTCGAACCTTTTTCCTCTGAATAGTTATAACTCAGATTTCCATTCATATATATAAACTCCTCAATAAGATTATTCACTTATTGAAGTATAATCTTATTGAGAGGTTTTTATACAATTTATAGAAAAATATTTCCAAAAGTTCCTAAGACAACCCTGTTTATACCCGCAAGGTCTTTTAACACAGAAACTTCCATTCCCTCTTTTTCAAACAGTTCCTTAACCTGAACATGCTGCCCCATTCCTACCTCGGTCAGTACCGTCCCGTCTGGGGTTAACAAGCCTTTAAGTTTTGAGGCTATGACGCGGTAAAAATCAAGCCCGTCCTCACCGCCATCAAGAGCAAGCACAGGTTCGTAGTTTGCCACCTCGGGCATAAGGTTTTTAATCTCTTCACCGGGGATATATGGCGGATTTGATATTACAACTGAATAAGGCTTTTCGGGCATAAAATGCATGAAATCTTCGTTTTTAAAATTGATTCTGTTGTGAACCTGATGCTTTTTCGCATTTTTAACAGCCACCTGCAAAGCACTTTCAGATATATCAATTGCATCTATAACAGTATTTTTATCATAATATGCAACACTTACCGCAATTGCCCCTGAACCCGTACCTATGTCCAGAACACGCACAGGGCTTTTGTATTTTTTAATAACACTAAGAGCTGCCTCTACAAGCACTTCGGTGTCGGGCCGGGGAATAAGGCAGCTGTTGTTTACATAAAAGTCCAAAGACATAAACTCCTGATGCTTTGTAATATATTGAAAGGGCATTCTGTTGCTTCTTTTTCTAACAGCATCCATATATTCAGACTCAGCTTTCTCTGAGAGAATGTCTTCAGGGTGGGCATAAATATATGATAAATCCTTTTTTAAAACATAGGCCAACAAAACCCCGGCTTCTCGTACCGGGGCCTGTATATTTCTGCTTTTTAAAATTTTAACTGCAACAGCCAATGCTTCTTTTATATTCAACAGCATTAACCTCCAAAGAACATAAAAATAAGAAGGTATACCACTGTATTTTTAAAGAGATCAATCTTCCACTACAGCTTTAAGTGCGGCAAGTGCAACTTCAATCTGGCTTTCGTCCGGAGGCTGAGTTGTTATTTTCTGCAGCATAAGACCGGGGTAACTTATTACCCTTAAAGGCTTGAAGCTGGTCTTTGCGGCTATTTTGAAAATTTCGTATGCAACCCCTGCCACCAGAGGCAGAAGCATCAGCCTGATTGCCATGTTCACAAGTGGGCTGTGCCATTTAGCAAAGGAAAACAGTATAATACTGGTGATTATCACCACGAATAGATATGCGGTACCGCACCTTGGATGTAGAGTGGTATGTTTCATAGCATTTTCAACAGTTAATTCTTCCCTGCTTTCATAGGCATAAATTGCATTGTGCTCTGCGCCATGGTATTCAAATACCCTTTTGATATCCTTGCTTTTGGATACAGCCCAAATATATGTGAAGAAAATTATAAGCCGTATACAGCCTTCTATCAGGTTAGCAAGTATTTTTCCACCGGTGGTGGACTTATCAAACCGAACCCACCCGGCTATCCAGTTAGGCAGCAGCATGAACAGGCCAATACCAAAAACAAGAGCTACAACAACCGAAAAATACAGCATAACCTGAAAGAACCTGTCGCCGAATACTTTTTTTAAAAATATATCCAGTTTAGATTCTTCCTCTTCCTCTAAATCTACCTTTTCGGCTGAATCCATAAGGGCTTTCATTCCAACAACCATGGATTCTATCATTCCTACAGCACCGCGGACTATCGGAAGTTTAAACAGGAAAAACCTTTTTGATAGCGGAACATATTCGGTGGTTTCAACCTCAATTTCGCCATTGGATTTTCGAATGGCAGTTGCTATTTTGTTGCCGTTTCGCATCATAACGCCTTCTATTAAGGCTTCTCCTCCAATATTGCATTGGCGCAGCGGTTTTTTCCATATTTCCTTATCCATATATATTCCTTCCTGATTCAATTTGTAAAATTGCTATTATACTTTTCTACCCATTCACAGGCAAAGTAAACCCAGTATTTTAATCATTAACAAACCGTTGGTTATATTATATACGAAGCTTTATCACGATACAAATAATTATTTTAAAAAAATTTTTAAATCATGTATAAAAACCCATATTCAGGTTAAACTTTTTAATGACCTCACAATACATTTTGACCCCCTTTAATTTGGCTGGCGCACTTCTTAATACGTCAGCCTCTTTTTTTCACAAATTACCCGCTAAATACACGACTTTTTATTCAAATTGATTTTAGATAATTCAGATTGCTTTGATTTCCGATATTAAATAAGAAATTTATAAGAAAAAGAAACCGAGAAATGCATAAATATTTATGGTACAATTATCTATAAGACATAGATTTTTGGGAGATGATGGTATGAGGAAAGTGCTTTACGTAATTATCCCAATGCTTGTAATAATATTATTTGCGGGTGTTTCAAATGCAGATACCCTTGGATCCCCTTCATATGTGAACGCCTTTGTATATAACAGCTCCAGTATCCGGGTGACATGGGATAACAACGTCTCCGGAGCTACCAGATACACAATACAGAGGCAAACCGATTCGGGAAGTTTTGTTACAATTGCTAATGTTCCATCAAATGTTTCATCTTATACAGATAATGGTATATCCAACGGTCATTCCTATGTGTACAGAGTGTTTGCTACCAAAGGTGGTGAAGCAGGCAGACCTCGTGATTCTTTTCCGGTTGAATTTCTTTACCCCACAGGTCTTTCGGTGAAGTCACTATCAGACTCCGAAGTGGAATTAACATGGATGTACCCATATTTAAACAAGATTCCTGATACTAACTATCAGACCGTTATTGAACGCAGATCCGAAGGAAGCAATACATGGCAGACCATTGCAACAGTTCCCGGAAGTCAGAATTCCTATACTGACACCGGGTTGATTGAAGCTTCCAGGTATTATTACCGGATTCGCGCTGTTACATCTGTTTCTGCAATTTATTTATACTATCCTTCCGGCAGCTCAGGGCAGTATGTTTCTACACAATTAAAAGCCCCTCAGAACGTGAAGGCAGAAATATTGTCTACCTCTTCAATCAGAATATCCTGGGATGATGTTTCAACAAAAGAAACAGGATACAGGATTGAGAGAAAGAAAGGAAACGGAAATTTTGTACGCATTGGGTCCACTTTGGCCAATGAAACAAGTTTTATTGATAAAAGTGCAGAGAATGGACAGCAGTATACATACAGGGTTACACCTTTAAGTACTTCATACAGGGGAACACACAGTGAAGAAGTTACGGTTCCATTCCTGTTCCCTGTGTCCTTTAAAATAGCAGAAGCCTATAGTACACAGCTGATTTTATCATGGGAATACCCTGGAGAAAGCTATATTTCGCCTGATAATTCTGTTGTACTTATAGAACGCAGAGAAGCAGGAAGCAACCAGTGGGAGGAAATTCATACTACCAGGCCGGGCGAAACTGAATATACCGACAACGACTTGACTCCGGGAACCAAATATTATTACAGAATAAGATCCCGTTATGATAGTGGATTTATTACAGAATATTTCCCTTCTGCTACCGGTGTGCCGGGATATACAAAGTTAACGCTTGAAACCCATTTTTACGGGCGTGCAATTTCAGACACTGAAATACTTCTGGAGTGGAGCAGGGAAGCTGTTGGAAATTATACAATTGTTCTCGAAAAATATGATTCCAGTGGTGTTTTTGAACCTTTAACCACCCTGTCAAAGACTGGTTCATACATTGATACCGTATCCCCTGGCTCAATAAACGGGTACCGCTTGAAACTGCGCTCCTCGACAAATGTTGAGTCAAATTATACACCGGAAGTTTATATATCAACCGAACAGCTGCCCAGGGTACAGAATTTCGAGATTAAAAGTATAGTTCCTAACAGAGTATTCCTTACATGGGAGTACGACAAGGCTGTGGAAACCGGGTTTGAAATATGGCGCATGGCCGAGTCGGAAGGCATCTGGAAGCATATTGGAACTACCAGAAGCGGGCAGTTTATGTATTCAGATGAAAATATAGTAGACGGTGAAACCTACACCTATCAGATCCGTGCAATCAAAAGCAACACGATTTTTTCGCCTTTTACCGCCACCGATTCCATTAATGTTTCTTTTGATAAACATGAAGGGAAATTGACAGTGTCACTGATAGATGGTCTGCTTTATCTTGCCTGGAACGATTTTTCGGATATGGAAGAGTATTATGTTATTGAGTATAAAACAAGCTTAAATGACATATGGCACACTCTTGAAAAGATTCCGAAAGATATTACAATGTTCAGGTTTGTTCCGTCTGAGAATGTTGATTATACCATCAGGATACGTGCCCATTGTGAATACCCTATATTCGAAACCTACACTGATGAGGTGTTCTATACAACGAAAATTCCTGCAACCCCAAGCCTTTCAATTCCTTCTGTTGTAGGAGCGGGCCGTGTTGTCCTTACATGGATTGATCTGTCGGACAACGAAGATGAATTTACTGTATACCGAAAAAGTAATATTTTTGATATTGATTTTAAGTTAATAGGAGTTGCCGGCAGAAACGTTACCACTTTTTCGGACAACAATGTAGAACCTGATCATTCATATACCTATATTGTTAAAGCCAAAAATGCTGCAGGTGAATCCTTCCCGAGTAACGAGGTTGTGGTTCAAACACCGTCTGTTACCTCATATAGCGATATTTCCTCTAATTACGCATGGGCTAAAGACGCTATAAATACTCTTACTTCCATGGGAATTATTAATGGTGATGGAAAAGGAAGCTTCAATCCATCGGGAAACATTACCCGTGCTGAGTTTGTAAAGCTTCTTATTACAGCCTTTGGTCTTCCCGAAACTCCGATAGGAAGCTTTAAAGATGTAACCCCGGATGACTGGTATCACCGTTATATTATGACAGCATACCGCTATAAAATAATCGAACCCGACAGGGATGGCATGTTTTATCCTGATAAGCCAATAACCAGGCAGGATATTGTATATTATTCGTCCCGGGCAATAAAGAGTGCGGGGCTTACCTTGGATCAGCCTCCGTTATATATACTCCATGAATTTACCGACTACGCTGAAATAGACCCTTATGCACAGTCGGCTTTTGCAGCAATGTATTACTCTGGCGTTATTAACGGAATAGGCAACAACAAACTTGGGCCGAAAAACCCTGCAACCAGAGCAGAGGCTGCTACCATTATATACCGGATGATTAATGTGCTTGAGAAATAGTTTAATTAAACAGTTTCAGGGCATAATTCATATTTGAATTAAACTTCTGTTTTTAAAATTTATTTTTTCAACTACAAAATTTTAGGGGTAATTCATATGGATTATGTCTTTAATGAAAGTGGTATTGAAGCTGTGATCTGTGGTTATCACAGAAATCCCCATGAGATACTGGGTATGCACACACAGGGTAATGTAACCGCAATATGCGCATACATACCGAATGCTGAAAATATTGACGTTGTTTTTGAAAAAAGTGGCACTTCATATGCAATGTTTAAAAAGGACCACCGGGGATTTTTTGCAACAGTATTCCCCGGCCGGTCCGATGATTATCTGTATAAATTTAAGGTCTTAGATTACACCGGGCACACTTTCGAAACTTATGACCCCTATTCATTCTGGCCCACCGTATCAGATTACGATCTGTACCTATTTAATCAGGGCAATCATCACAGGATATATGAAAAATTAGGTGCTCATATACGCAATATTAATGGCGTGTGGGGTGTATCTTTTTGCGTCTGGGCTCCCGAGGCCAAAAGGGTAAGTGTTGTAGGCGATTTTAATCAATGGGATGGCAGACGCCATCAAATGAGAATGCTGGGATGTTCGGGTGTTTGGGAGATATTCATACCGGGTGTTACCAAAAATGATATTTATAAATACGAAATTAAAACCCCTTTTGATGAAATATATTTAAAAGCCGACCCGTATGCGTTCTGTGCCGAGAAACCTCCAAAAACTGCTTCACGGGTATATGACCTTCATAACTATGAATGGAGCGATCAGGAATGGATGGAGCAGCGAGCAGGGGAAAGCACTTTTGATAAACCGGTAAATATTTACGAGGTTCATCTTGGTTCATGGATGCAGCAACCCGACCCCGATCCGCAGTCTGAAACAGGCTTCAAACCCTTATCATACAGGCAACTGGCTGAAAAATTAATCCCTTATGCAAAGGAAATGGGGTATACTCACCTTGAACTGTTACCTGTTATGGAACACCCCTATGACGGCTCATGGGGATATCAGATCACCGGATATTATGCTGTAACAGCGCGTTATGGTAAACCTGAGGACTTTAAGTACTTTGTAGACACATGTCATAAGAATGGTATAGGCGTTATTTTGGACTGGGTTCCTGCTCATTTCCCTAAAGACGGTCATGGGCTGGCTCGGTTTGATGGTACTGCCTGTTACGAGCATGCAGACCCACTACGTGGAGAGCACCATGAATGGGGGACTCATGTATTTAATTTTTCTCGAAATGAAGTAAGAAATTTTTTAATTTCGAATGCAGTATACTGGTTCGACATATTCCACGTAGACGGGTTAAGGGTGGACGCTGTTGCTTTCATGCTTTATCTGGATTATTGCAAAAAAGATGGTGAATGGATTCCAAACAAGTATGGTGGCCGTGAAAACCTTGAGGCTATAGAGTTTCTAAAACATTTAAATTATGTTGTATATAAATATTTTCCGAATGTATTGATGATTGCAGAAGAATCCACCGCATGGCCTATGGTGACAAAACCGGTACATGATGGTGGCCTTGGCTTTTCGCACAAATGGAATATGGGCTGGATGAATGACTTTTTAAAATATATGAGCATGGATTCTATATACCGTAAATATCACCAGAACCTTATCACCTTTTCTTTTATGTATGCATGGAGTGAAAATTTCATTCTTGTATTATCCCACGATGAAGTAGTCCATGGTAAATGTTCATTATTGAATAAAATGCCGGGGGATTACTGGCAGAAGTTTGCCGGGCTTCGAGCAGCATTAGGCTATTTCATTGGACACCCCGGAAAAAAGCTGTTATTTATGGGAGGAGAGTTCGGCCAGTTTATTGAGTGGAAGTATAAAGAGAGCCTGGACTGGCATCTTTTAGGTTATCCGATGCACGAAAAAATGCATCATTATGTGAAGAAGCTGAATAATTTTTATCTGAAGGAGCCGGCACTGTACGAAGTTGATTTCCATTACGACGGTTTTGAATGGATTGACTGTAACGATACCGAGCACAGCGTTGTGTCTTTTATCCGCAAGGGTAAGAATTGGCGCGATATGCTGATTTTTGTGTGCAATTTCACGCCTGCAGCCCATGAAAATTACCGTATTGGCGCGCCTTTTTACACTTATTATGAGGAGGTTTTCAACAGCGACAGGGATGAATTCGGTGGCAGTAATGTAATAAATACAGGCAGGCTTCATTCGGAAAATATCCCTTTTCATCATAGACCGTATTCTCTGGTTCTAAGGATACCGCCACTGGCAATAATTGTTTTAAGGCCTGAGATAAAAAATTGAACTTTTCAATTCTTCCGGAGGTATTTCTCCTCCGGGAGGAATTCTAACTTGCAAAAACAAGGATAATTGCAGTTTTTAATTATTATCTGTATTAAAACAAATTTTTAACTAAGTGATAGACTTCTTTCTGGTTCTCAGAATCCGCATAAATAATACTCTTATCTGCACCAAAGCAATAATCAACCAATTTTAATACTGTAGTCTTACCCACATTATTCCCGGTCAGACGATCTGAAGTGCCTGGTGTTTCATCAACAATTAAATTAATGCCCCGATGAAATTTTATATACCGGATGACATCTCCACGCCCTGTTTCTATTTTCAGTCTTTTTATAAACACAGTTCCACCTCATTATCATCGTTAATTACTGCAACGAATGATTTATCTCTTTGATGAGAACAATACTGTATGCTAATCTTTATTGAAAATCACAACATTTTAGCATAATCAAACAAACAGACCACATTAGACTTACTGATGAATACAGGGAGTGGTAAAATGAAACTGGATCATATATCGGTGACGCTAAATGACAAACCTGATGAATATAGAATACGGGCTGAGGTTAAGGGTATCCCCGGAAAGCAGTGGCAGGAAGGTCTTAAATTTGTATGGTTTAATTCATCATATTATTTGCGCAAAAAAAGCGAATTAGTTATAAAAGGCAATGAGGTAGAACTTGTTCTTAAAGACAGCAGCGACATACAAAACGCGATAGATGCACTTAGCAATTCAATTTCAAAGGCTGAAAGAATAATCCCGAACTATGGAGTAACCAATGTATCAAGCTACAAAAAAGTATTAAACAATTAAGAAAAATCCTAAACAAAAATGCCCTTACAGCATCTTTATGATACTATAAGGACATTTTGATGGTCGGGGTGAGAGGACTTGAACCCCCGGCCCCATGGTCCCAAACCACGTGCGCTACCAGCTGCGCTACACCCCGACGTAAGCTGCGGATTTTATTGTACACTATATTTTAATTTTTTGCAATGGTTTTTATTTGAAATTTTAATGTTAAGGTAAGGAAAGTTAGTTGACACAGTAAATTCATCTCCCAAAAGAGGGGGATGGAATGCACTTAAGTGCCTGTTTTATACTACAACACCTTTTTGCAACATTATATTATTTTATACTTTAATTATACTTCTAGTGCTTTTTAACTAATATAAATATGCGACATTTCTATAAGAATAATGTCGTAAATTTACATGCGCGATGATATAATTTTAAGAGAATCATAATGCTGACAGTGTGTTTTACAGGAGAAAAAATCAAGGGGGAAAGCTATGAAAATAACATACTCGGATGCGGATATTAATTTTAGTATAGACGGTGTTGAATTCAGCGTTCCAAATATTGTTTTTGGGCGTTTTACCAGAACCATTCCATCACACAGCCACGGCAAGGGTTGTTTCGAGATTCACTATATTCCATTCGGCTGTGGCAGACTGAAAGCTAATGGACATTATTACGATATCACACCAAATACACTCTACGTTACCGGCCCTCATATAGAACATGCCCAATTCCCTCTGCCTCATGATCCCATGCAGGAGTATTGTGTTTATATAAAAACTAAAAAGTTCAATCAAAAAACAACCTCCCCATTAATGAATGCCTTTTTTTCCACACCTTTCTGGTTTGGTAAGGACAATCACGGAATCCATGCTCTTATGAAGCAAATTTTTAAAGAATTGGAGCACAAATATACAGGGTATCAAAAACAGGTTGAATTATTGCTGGCGCAGCTGGTGATTTGTCTGGTTCGCAATTATGATCATGAAAAATATGCTCGGGATCATTCGGCCCCGGGTAACCTTATGGACAGTAATTCCATAATTATAGAGGAATATTTTCTTTATGAATACGCTTCTCTTTCTCTTAATGCTCTGGCAGACAAGTTAAAACTCAGTCCTCGTCAAACTCAGCGTTTAATATGGAAATATTACGGTAAATCCTTTCAGCAAAAGAAAGCAGAAGCGAGAATGTCTGTGGCCTCTATTCTGTTAAAGGATGAAGACCGGAGTATTGCCTTCATCGCAGATACCCTTGGCTATTCTTCTCCCGAGCATTTTTCTGCTGCATTCCGCAAATATTACAAAATGAGCCCAAGTGAATTCAGGAAGTTAAATCCTCAGGCATGACCATATAATGATGGAACCTTACTTTTAATCCACCAGAATTTTAAACACTACCGGCTTATCGCTTTTAACTTTTTTTGTTGTAATGGTAAGAGCTTCTTCGTCTCTTTCCCAGGCGGGCTTTTCATCAAAGCCGAGGACAGATATATCCTTAATAATACCGTGAAAATGCGGAAGCCTTGAAGCATCTTTTTCGGCAAGGGACTTTATCTTAACCACTCCGTTTTCGGGGTAGGACAGTACGGTAGCGTAGATACTGGAACCATTTACTGTGAAGCGGATATCTTCGGGAGTGAAGAGTTTTGTATTTTTATCGGTAAACTGCCCTTCTGATATTCTGGTAGGCCCTTCCCCGTAAGTGCGCCATACTTTACTGCCATATATGGCTTCGCCATTGGTCTTTAACCATTCGCCAATCTCAAGTAATATTTCCCTGTCTTCCTGTGGGATTGTTCCATCGGCTTTGGGGCCGATATTTAACAGTAGGCATCCATTTTTGCTTACAACATCCACCAGGTCACTGATGATTTCTGTTGCTGACTTATACACGTTGTTTTCTGTATAGCACCATGAATTTCTTGCAACTGATGTATCGGTCTGCCAGTAATAGGGTTTTTGTTCTGCAAACTGTCCCCGTTCAATATCAACTATGGCACTTCCGAACATGAAGGCTTCATGCTTGTAAGTGATGGCAACATCCATGCCCCACTCCTCAGCCCTGTTGTAGTAATAAGCAGCAAATTTCTTCAGATATGGTTTAACGGCACTGTGCTGAATCCACCAATCGAAATATACCAGTTTGGGACGGTATTGATCAACAATTTCACATGTACGTAAAAGCCAGTCTTCTAGAAACTCCTGTGACGGCTCAGGTTTACTGAAAAGATCATGATGATGGGGTTCCGGCATCGCAGGCCAGTAGAAATCTCCGCACATCAGCGGTTCCTTTATGTCGCTGTCAAACTCTTTTCCGTGGCCCATGAAGAACCAGTGCTCCACTCTATGCGATGAAGCGCCAAGTATCAAGCCCTGTTTTTCGAAAGCTGTTTTCAACTCGCCCAGCACATCCCGTTTTGGTCCCATTTCGTATGCATTGAAGCGGGAAAGCCGGCTTTGATACATCTGAAACCCGTCATGGTGCTCGGCAACCGGAACAACATACCGTGCACCGGCTGTTTTAAAAAGCTCGGCCCATTCATCGGCATTAAATTTTTCTGCCTTGAACATGGGGATAAAATCTTTATATCCAAATTTTTTATGTTCCCCATATGTAGCAATATGATGTTTAAACTCTTCGGAACCCTGGATATACATATTTCTTGAATACCACTCATTTTTAAAGGCAGGAACTGAATAAACACCCCAATGAATGAAGATTCCGAATTTTGCATTACTGAACCAACCAGGTGGTGTGAAGTTAAATAAAGAATCCCAGGAATCTTTAAATCTGCCTTTTTGAATTACATTCTCAATTTCCGCAAGATACTTTTTCCTGTCCATATGAATCCTCCCATCATTGCTCATTCTTCCATATTTATAGCTGTATTTAGCCTCGGTATTACACTCATATTAAATACCAAGGGTCATTAAATCATAAGTACGCCCTTTTTCGGTGCAAAACTCCAGTATGCTTCCGTCAAATTTTACAACACGGCACACTCCCCCATTGGTCGAGAGAATAAGAGCCTTCACAAGTTTTCCCTGTTCCCATTCAAATTCCAGTTCAAAACCACCACGTGCCCGTAATCCTTTAACATAACCACTTGCCCAGGCTTTTGGAATCGCAGGTAAAAACTTTATCATTCCATCATGGGACTGAAGAAGCATTTCTGCTATGCCTGCAGTCCCACCAAAGTTGCCATCGATTTGAAAGGGCGGATGAGTATCAAACAGGTTAGGAAGTGTTGATTTTTTTAGCAGTTCTGTCACGTTTTGATATGCCTTCTCACCATCTTCCAACCTTGCCCACATATTGATTATCCATGCCCTGCTCCATCCTGTATGCCCTCCACCATGGGCAAGCCTTCTTTCAAGGGTAACCCGGGCAGCCTTTGAAAGCTCGGGTGTTTTATGTACAGATATCTGCTTTCCGGGATGAAGTGCAAACAGATGGGAGATATGTCTGTGTCCGGGTTCAGCTTCCTCATAGTCTTCGGACCATTCTTTAATCTGACCGAACTTGCCAATCTCAGGCTTCGGTATTCTTTCGAGCACGGCAGTAAGTTCATCGGCAAATTCCTTGTCTGTATCCAGGATTGATGCGGATTTTATACAGCTGTTAAACAGTTCAATAATTATCTGGCTGTCCATTGACGGACCCTGGCACACCCTTCCGCTTTCACCGTCAGGAAGAATATATGTATTCTCAGGTGATACAGAGGGGCTTGTTACCAGTCTTCCTTTGTCATCCTCAATTAAATAATCCAGCAGGAACTCTGCTGCTTCTTTCATGATTGGATATGCTTTTTCAAGGAATTTTCTGTCGCAGGAATACTCATAATGCTCCCACAGATGAAGACACAGCCATGCTGCACCCATTGGCCAGTAAGTTGCACCGTGATAAATGTCCTGGGGAGCAGTATCAGCCCATATATCAGTATTATGATGGGCACAAAATCCGCGGCAATTATACATTACACGTGCAGTCTTTCTTCCGGGTTCACGCATCCTTTCAATGTGGTCAAAAAGCGGTAAATGGCATTCTGATAAATTGCATACCTCTGCCGGCCAATAATTCATCTGGGTGTTTATATTTATTGTATACTTGCTGTCCCATGGAGGAAGAAAATCCCTATTCCATATGCCCTGAAGATTGGCCGGAAGAGTCCCGGGACGGCTGCAGGATATCAGAAGATACCTCCCAAACTGAAAATAGAGACTTATAAGACCCGGATCATCATTGCCTGCCTTTAACCTTTCAAGCCTTTCATCGGTCGGCAGATGGCAAAGGTCTTCATCTACCGTGTTATTCCTTATATCAAAATCAACACGGTTGAACAATGCCTTATAATCTTCAATGTGATTTTTAAGCAGTTCATCATAGGAGAATTTTTCGGCTTCCTCTAAAATTCTGAAACTTTCGCGTTCATAATCCTTGTGCCTGAAAGATGTGGCAACAGACAGCAAAATCACTAAGCTTTTTGAGTTCTTAACAATTAAATGTTCACCTATAGACTGTACATTCCCATCTTCAGGGATAATACGCATTACTGTGCAGTAATTTATAGCTCCTTCTCCGCCACAGCTCCCAGACATTTTTAACGTGTTTTGGTTTATGCGGTCCACTTTTTCGAAATATCTGGCTCTTCTTAGTATTGTTCTGAATGATATACTTCCGCTTCCCTCGGCTTTCATTCTGATTACAAGAACTTGCTGAGGCCCGCTAATAAACATTTCGCGGGTGTATAAAGTGTCGCCGGCTCTGTATTCTACTCTGGATACTGCATCATCTATATCAAGTTCTCTTGTGTAATGTGTTATATCCTTATGGTTTTCAAAAGTAAAATGTATCTCCCCAAGAGGCTGGTAATGTCTCTGGCTTTCAGGAACCCCGGACAAAGCAATGGCAGCCAGCTCCTCTGCTTCTTTTATTCTGCCTTCTGAAATCAGATCACGAATTGTCTTCAAATGGCGGTATGCATCAGGATTGTTTCTGTCTCTCGGGCCTCCATACCAAATACTGTCTTCATTTAAACGTATAAGCTCATTCTCTGTCCCGCCATAAACCATAGCACCAATCCTGCCATTTCCAATAGGCAGCGCATATTCCCAACCAGTTTTTATATTTGCCGGCTCTTTGTACCACAACACATTTCTGGTTTTCTTCGGATTTACCCCGGCATTCGACATATTAAAACACCTCCATATGAGTACTAATAGAACCTTGAGAACTTGCTTCCGGAAAGCACATATTTCGCTTTTTTTAAACTTTTGTACAAAGAAACTTTTTATTATGAAGAGCAGTAGGTGAAATAAAACTTTATTAATTTGATTATACTTTCAACGGATTTTTTTTAATGTAAATACCCGACATCTTTCCTGTAATAATGTCGTATTTTTAAAGCATGTATATCCTTTTGCAATTAAATATTGGCATAATTTATTATATCATAAATAATTCAGGGTAATTTGTTTTTTTAACTATACTCCCCAATTGCATTTCCACTATGATTCAGAGCGTAGTACAGGCCGGGCCTTATAACCTGTTTAATATTGTCAGGAATGAGTTGCATTGATATGGGCCAATACTATCTGACTGCGCTAGTTAATCTTATTGGTCCTGTAGAATCTGTAATGGGTTCGGCAAGTATTACATTTGCAGAAAGAGCAATAACAAGCGAAAAAATATAGTACTAAGATAAAAGTTGATGTACCAACCCATGTCGCCTAAATTTCAAGAACGGTGCTGTAGGCACAATAATAACCTCCTTTGACGTTTGGGAAGCAAATTTACCTTTCATGGAAATTTACGGTACCGAGGGTTCGATCAGCGTTACTAATCCTAATAATTTTGGCGGAAAATTTTGGTTCTGAGACAGGAAACCAAGGAATGGAATGAAGTTCCTCTGACCCATGGATATACTGAAAACAGCAGGGGTATTGGCGTAGCTGATATGGCTTATGCTTTAAGAACAGGAAGAAAGCACAGGGCAAATTCAGATCTTACATATCACGTACTTGACATTATGCATGGTTTTCAGATTCAGCCTCGGGCAACACTCTTTGTAGGCTTCAAAGCACCTGTGAAAGACCACAGGCACTACCCACAGGCCTGTTAAAAGACAATTGGACAAGTAAACTTAAAAGCGAGCGGAGTCTGTAAGAACATTGCAGACTCCGTTTTAATTGGCAAGCAGCTTTTAGGAACTGTAAAGGCAGTGACCTGCTCTGCTTTAAAAATTAAACAGAATCAATCTACATATTCTACTGATTCGAGGCTGATTACACCGACAGCTTCGTTTATTGAATAAACATATCTTGATATTACATAACCTGCGTTGGAATTGACATCATTGATAATTTTATGGATATCTATATGCCCCGGGTTTTCACCAAGGTATTTTAACATCAGGTCGGTTTGCCTGCTTTCAACAAGCTTTGCAATTGCAGCTTCAAAGTCCACTGAATCTTTAATTATTAAATTATTTTTTACAAAATAATTCTGGCCTGTTGAGGTACAGACAGGGTAACTATCCCTGTCCCAATGATGATCTGTTTCTATTTCTGCATCTGATAAATTAAAATAATCATATCTGATTGTACTTCCCTTGTGGTTTGCTACCGGATCATCCCATGTAACATCAACATGGTATAATTCCCCGTCAATACATACCATGTTCCATGCATGCCCTGTTCCATTTGCAGAACCTACAACAATGCGGCATGGAACACCAACCCGGTTTAAAATTAGGGCCATAAGTTCCGAATAAGCCTTACAAACAGCAATTCCGGTTTCCAATGCCCCCAGTGCACTGAAGGAAGAAGGGGCGACTTCTGATTCCTGCCTTGAATCATATTCAAGACGGCTTATAAGATAATCGTGTACTGTTTTTACTTTTTCATAATCGGTCATGTTTGGAGATATAATCTGGGATACAATCTCATCCACACACAGGCGGAGCTTTTCATCACCCGAAGCAGTATTTGTATAATTCGGTGAAATAACCAGTGTATAATTACTGCCATACTGCCAGAGTGTGGTTGAATACCCCTGTAAAAACACACCTGTGTTTAATTGGACCCTTTCCAGTACATATTCAATGTATTTATATATGTCGTTATCTTTCTGTTTCTGATTAATCGGTATCTCAATGTTTTCGTCATGACGGATAAACGCTGACTCCAGCTTAGCAAGGTTTGCATACCACTGATCAATAAGTCTGGTTTTGTTGTTTGTAAACAGGGTAGCAAGACTTTTACGATTAATCATGCCCTGCTCATATAAACAGATTAATAATGGCTTGTTCTTTAGCCTGTGATTTAGAAACATTGCTTTCCATGAAAGCTGTGACAGACGTTCACGCCTTAACAGATTACCAATCAATGCCTCTTCACCAGGCGCTAACAGGCCTGCTTCAACTGCGGTGTCACCTACTGTGTCCCAGGTAAAATCCCTGCCGTCTTTATCGCTGTATCCAAGGGCCCGGAGCAGAAAAGTCAAGTATGATTTTTCATCTATATAATGATGGGAGCCATATTGGTTATTTCCAATTCCATTTGTGAGACCGTTCTGATATAAATACCCAATATACGTATTTGCCCAGTCGGGAACATCGGTAAAGGGATGGGAAAAGAGCCCGGTTGAGGCATACTCTTCAGCTCCCAGAAGCCTGACAAGCATTGCCGCCCCTTCAACACGCTCTGCATACTTGTCCAGCATTAAATTACCATTGTTTCCCCTCAGCACGTTTAAAGAGCTTAATGCTTCTGTGTGGGGTATACTCTTAAGAAATGTAATATTCTCATCAGTGAGCTTGCCATTGAAAAAAACATCATGTCGTAAATGTACAGGATACAAACATTCAATGCTTAATGATTCCTGACACGAAGTTTTTTCAGTATCATTCAGCCCTGAATCAGCCTGATTTACAGCATACACTGCAACACTGGTATTAATGAATAAAAACAAGGAAGATAAAATTGCAATTGCAGACTTTACACTTTTCTTCAAATTACACCCCAACCTACTTCACATATTACAAAATATATACAGTTTTTGTATATTTATAACCTTATTTATTATACCATGTTAATCCACGGTTATGTCAATATTTGCCATAAATTTTTAGTTTGGCGGCTCGTACTTTATTACAAAGGCCGATGCTAAAAGCCGTTCTTTCCCCGTAGATGGCCTGTTAACAATTTCGCTATTATAAATTAATTCACTGGAAGCCCCTCCGTCTAAAATTGCAGCTTCGGTAACACCAAGGGATATTAAAATATCGGCAAGCTGACTGCCAGTAACACCTGTGCTGTATCCGGGCTGTCTTCCGTCAATTACAAGAAAAATAAGTGTACTTTCATCTTTAACTCCAACAGCAGTTCTAGGAGTTGCAATTCTTAAATTCCCGGCCCATTCATCCATGTCTTTTGCAACATTTTTACCGTTTTCTACAAGAGAGCCTGAACATTGATAACCATGCTCTACCTGTTCCTGAAGCAAAATATCAACCCTTTGTCCGCAGGAGAAGTCTAACAGGGGAGAGTTTTCAGTCCGTGAATCAACAATTAAGAAACCGTCATTGGGAATTTCCAGTTCGCCCGAAACAACCTGCAGTGATTCAACAATGTTATTCCTTACAACACAAACGGTATATTCTGCGTCAATACGGTTTGTTGGCCCGTATTCCCGGGTAAAAATAAGGATTCCTTCTTTATACGGATATGGATTTACACTGTCAACCGGTATCTTTCGGTCTTCTGTTTCCAGCCAGACTTTAAACGGCGGAGGACTGAACCAGGCTTTTTGCTTATTTATTAACAGTACCCTTCCATAACCCTTGGTTGAACTTAACACTTTACCATTTTGAACGACCAGACCCGAAGGCTGGCCGTAAGCAAAATTAAAGCCTGCATTCACTGTAGCCTTCGCTTCATACCTTTTGTCAATATCACTTAAAAATTCAAACCCAAATATCTGATCATTAGACAGCACAGGAAAAACCTTAAGTTCCGGATTTTTAAGATCCAGCTCCAGGATGTGCAAAACCTGAGGAGCTCCTTCATACTCTACTTCTATTTTCGTATAAGCAACGGGTTCTTTATCTGGAATTGGCAATGGAGAAGGGGAAATTTCTTCACACGAATAAGACCCATCGTAAAAAGTTCTTTTCCTTTCTCCAGATGGGCCTGTGATAATAGCAAATATTAAAATTAGAAATAATACAAGTCTTAAAAAATTCTTCATTCGGTTTCTTTGTTGCTTATTTTGTACATATTGTCCAGGTTAGCACTTAACTGCCTGTATAAAATATCGGCAATGCCAACACCTTTTCTTTTAGCATTATTTATAAGCTCTTCATCCAGCATATCTTCAAAAATTTCCCGGGCATAGCTTTTAGGCAGGAACTTACTCTCGGGTACGGTCTTTTTCATTTGCTTAAACATAATACCCATTAAAATACCCTCGAAGTCTCTGCATGCCTCCATAAGTCTTTCTTTATCGCCGTCGGTATATGCTTTTTTCAGCACTTCTTCAAAGGCCTGTTCTTCACCAACCTGTTTAGCATTTATACTGTTTTGTATGCTTGAAATACCAATACCGTCTATCTTCATCCGTATCTCCCTAATCACTTCATTTTAGAAGTATCAATCTTATAAAAAACTATCTTTTCAGGTTATTAGCTATGCTCATCATTTCATCGGCTGTTGTTATGGCCCTGGAATTTAACTCGTATGCCCGTTGTGCAGTGATAAGGTTTACCATTTCTTCCACAACCTGAACATTTGAAGCTTCCAGATATCCCTGTCTGATTGTGCTTGGCTCTCCCATTTCCTCATCAAAAACTGCAAAACCCGAGGCAGTGTTTTCAGCATACAGGTTACCGCCAATAGATTCAAGCCCCTGGGGATTATTGAATTTGAAAATACCTATTCTCTGGCCGGTTGGTATAATAAAACCGTCTTCGTCCCTATAGCTGATTTCACCCTGCTCGGTTACTATCATCTGTTCCAGCGGATAGTCGAAATAAATAGGCTCGCCATTTTCATCAAGAACGGGATAACCCCTGGCAGTTGTCAACATGTTGCCTTCTTCGGTAACCGACAGTTTAAAGCTTCCATCACGGGTATAATATATATTCTGATCGGGATGCAGTACGCTGAAAAATCCTTTTCCAACAATAGCAAAATCCAGCTGGTTTTCGGTTTGAATCAGGCTTCCTTCTGTAAAATCCCTTGAAACCGATCTTATAACAGTACCATGACCAACCTGCAGGTTAACCGGGCGTCCGCGACCTTCCAATATATATGCCCTTTCCATCGTAACATACAGTAGATCTTCAAATTCCGACCTTTCCTTTTTATAAGCATATGTATTCACATTTGCAAGGTTGTTAGAGATTGTGTCCACATTAAACTGCATTGCCCTCATGCCTGAACTTGCTGTAAAAAGTGCTCGCATCATAATTTATCACCCTTTTATTGTGTAATTATTCTATAGTTTTATCCTGATATATATATTTATACTCTTCCAACTTCGTTAACTGCTTTGCCTAATGTATCATCAATTGCATTAATTACCCGCTGATTAGCTTCATAGCTTCGCATAAGTGATATCATATCAACCATTTCCCTTATTGCATCGGCATTTGATTGTTCAAGATGGTTTTGTAATATTACACCTGAGAAGGCTTCAACAGCAGAGTTTGGAGATGCGGCAAAAAGGTTTTCACCGTTTTTCCTTAGACTGTCGGGATTTTGAAACTGAGTTATTAAGAGTCTGTCTATAATCTGACCATCCTGTATTATTGTTCCGTCTTCGGTAACTACAAAGTCGTTGCCGTTAAGCTGTATAATCCCGTTTTCCCCAAGTACATAATAGCCTTCGCCGGTTACAAGCTGCCCGCCGGCATTCAGCTTAAAGCTGCCATCCCTTGTGTATAATTGTCCCGCATTGGGTACGGCAATAGTAAAGAAGGCTCTACCTTCGTCCTTAATACTAATGTCAAGACTGTTATTGGTCTTTAAAAGGGTACCCTGATTAAAGTAAGTATGAACTTCTCCCACGTCGTTGCTAAAGGACAGTTCACCAACTGGCACTCCCCCTGCAATGCCATCGGTGTTATCATGAAGTCTTTCTGCTAAAAGCCTGGGAAACCCCTCCAAAACAACTGTGTCCTTTTTGTAACCCGAGGTGTTAACATTGGCCAGGTTGTTTGTTAAAACATCCATCTTTTTATTCAGCGCCAGCATGCTCCATCCCGAAGTGTACAACCCTCTTACCATAAATATCTTCCTTTACAAAATTTATAGTATTATTAAATATTTTCAACACTAAAATGTTTCTATGTTCACTTTTGTAAAGCTTATTTTTTCCTGCCTGTAATCAACTATATGTCAAAAAAAGTTTCCAGCTGACAAGAAAATGACTCTAATGTCTTTATCGGAAACTTTTAGAAAATAAATAATATTATTTATTAAAAAAGACTGTTTCAAATTTTGAAACAGCCCTTTTATTATATGCTATCTACGGTAATTGGAGCTTTCTGAGCTTGACGCTTCAAGTATTTCTATGTTATCAAGAACTTTTCCCGTTCCAAGAGCCACACAAGAAACCGCATCTTCTGCTATTATAACGTCTATCCCTGTTCTGTGCTGCAGAAGCTTATCAAATCCATAAACAAGACAGCCACCACCCGTCATTACAATTCCCCGATCGCTGATATCAGCAGATAATTCGGGGGGTGTTCTTTCAAGTACTGAATGCACAGCATCTACTATGTTGGAAACAGGCTCTTCCAATGCCTCCATTATTTCTGTTGAGGATATTTGTATTGTTTTGGGAAGACCAGATACAAGATTTCTTCCTCTTACATCCATTACCACTTCTTCTGTTCTTGGGAAAACAGTTCCGATTTTCATCTTTACTTCTTCAGCGGTACGCTCGCCAATCATTATATTGTGCTTCTTCCGCATGTACCTTATTATGGCTTCGTCAAACTTGTCGCCGGCAATTTTTGTGGTGCTGCTTACAACTGTTCCGCCGAGAGAGATAACGGCAATATCTGTTGTGCCGCCACCTATATCAACCACCATGCTGCCACAGGCCTTGGTAATATCTATGCCTGCTCCAATGGCAGCTGCAATTGGCTCTTCTATAAGATATGTTTTTCGTGCACCTGCCTGAATGGCAGCATCTTCAACGGCACGTTTTTCAACTTCTGTTACTCCGCTCGGAACACATATCATAACTCTTGGCTTAAACAGCTTAAACATACTTCTGCTGCATACCTTGTTCAGAAAATATTTCAGCATCCGCTCGGTTACCTGGTAATCTGAAATAACGCCATCACGCAAAGGCCTGATGGCTACAATATTCCCCGGGGTTCTGCCCAGCATTTTCCGAGCTTCTTCTCCTACTGCCAGTAACCGGTTTGTGTTCTTATCAATTGCAACAACAGAGGGTTCTCTAAGAACAATACCCTTTCCCTTTATATAGACCAAAATAGTCGCAGTTCCTAAATCAATACCTATATCAAGACCAAGACCCAATCAAGACAACCCCTTACTGTTATGTATTTTATTGTAAATTTGTTTGTAAGCGTTCAAGCATAACTATTATACCCATGTATATTTATGTACAGACATATTCCCCATGTTAAAAACATAAAAAATAAGTATATTTTTTGTGTCAGCTTTTGTCTGTTTTTATATTATCACATTTGCAGCCGAATGCAAATGAATTTTAACATTATGACATAAAATTTCATAAAAAAAGGGAACGCATAAACATAAAGTTTAGGAAACGTTCCGCTTTTTATTTTATATTTTGTTCTGTTTACCGCAAAATTTGCACAAAGCCAGATTATCTCTCCAAAATGGTATTGGCGATTTTCTCATAATATTTCAAAATACTTGCGTGATCTTCTACACCACAGCCATCCAGCTTTATTGCCTGCATTATTTCCATAACCTGCGAAGTTAATGGAAGGGGAACTCCAACACCGTGAGATGTTTCCAGAACATTACTCAGGTCCTTGATATGCAGGTCGATTTTAAAACCGGGTTTAAAATTTCTATCCAGCATCATAGGCACTTTTGCATCCATCACAGTACTTCCTGCAAGGCCTCCCCTGATTGCCTGATAGACAAGTTCAGGGTCTACCCCTGCTTTCTTTGCAAGGATAAAAGCCTCAGATACCGCTGCAATGTTAAGTGCTACAATAATCTGATTACATAGCTTTGCTGTGTTCCCCGCACCTATTTCCCCTACATATACAACAGATGCAGCCATAGATTTCATTATATCGTAATATATGTCAAATACTTCTTTTTTGCCGCCAACCATGACAGACAATGTACCATCAATGGCTTTTGGCTCACCACCGCTAACCGGTGCATCAAGCATGTCAATTCCCTTCTCTTCAAGGGCAGCATAAATTTCACGACTGGCAAGAGGGGCAATTGAACTCATGTCTATGACAACTGAACCGGCTTTTGCGCCTTCTATAATACCTCCCTCACCTAAAACAACGGTTTTAACATGGGGCGAGTTCGGAAGCATTGTTATAATGACATTGCATTTGGAAGCAACTTCTTTTCCATTGGCAGCAGCTTCAGCACCAAGGGCTACAAGCTCGTCTACAGCAGATTGAACCAAATCACATACTACAAGCTGGTATCCGGCTTTTATAAGGTTTTTAGCCATGGGCTTACCCATTATACCAAGCCCGATAAATCCTATTTTCATACTCATTCTCCTCCCACTGACGTTTCATTGTATTTATTTTTATTATTACTTTAAATAATTTACCAAACCGTTTTTTGTGTTGCTTAAAGAAGTTCCAAATCCGACAGAACTTTTTTCAGATCGTCAAGCCTTTCCTGTGAGCAATGATCAATTGGTTTTACCGGGTTTCCAACCTGAAGTCCCAGCAAATTCAGGCAGTCTTTCATTACCACAGGGAAACTGCCATAATTATATGTATTTCTAAGCGGTATAAGTTTAAACTGGGCATTTAGCGCCCCTTCAAGATCTCCGGCAATAAACTTTTCATAAATTTCCACAACCAGTTTCGGGGCTACATTGGCTGTGCCTGCAACACAACCCGCGCCCCCGTAAGCAAGGGTTCCGAAGATTGTATAGTCTGAGCCACTTAAAACCCTGAAAGAGGGATTATTCTTTGTAACTCTTATATATTCTATCGTTTGAGAAAAATTAAGCGAAGTGTTTTTTATACCAACTATATTGTCTATTTGAGACAGCTTTTCCAACAGTAAAACAGAAATATTATTGGTGGTTTTATCCGGGTTATTATACAACAGAACCGGCAAATTCGTTGACTTTGCAATTGTTTTAAAATGCTCGTACATTTCATTTTCATTGGGTCTTATAAACATCGGGGTTAAAACTGTAACTGCATCGGCACCAATTTCTTCAGCCAATTTAGCAAGCTTTACGCATTCCTTGGTTGTAATGGCACTTGCGCCGGCATAAACCGGAACTCGTTTATTTACATGTTCTACTGTAATTTCAACCGCTCTTTTCTGGTTTTCATAATCAAAAGCATAGAACTCACCATTACTTCCAAGTACAAATACCCCGTGAACTCCGCCATCAATCACATGGTCAATAACCCTTTGCAATCCGGCTTTATCAACGTTCTCTTCGCTGTCCACCGGAGTAATTATCGGAGGAATAACTCCTTTTACATCGTTAATACTTAACATAACTGTTACTCCTTTGCTAAATTTAATGTGAATGGGCATAAACCTAACCTGCTTTATTTACTGCCCTCAGGTGACAGGTGCAGGATTAAACAGGCATATAGCGTTGTATATACCATAGTAGTCTGTCCAGACTTTTTTCTTTCCACTGGCAACCTCAAGAATAAGCTTAAAAATTTCCATTCCTACCTCTTCTATTGTCGCGTCACTCGATACTATTTTTCCTGCGTCAATATCAATTAAATCCTTCCATTTCTCAGACAAATCGGTACGGCTTGAAACCTTTATAACTGGTGCCATTTCCAGACCATAAGTTGTGCCTCTGCCTGTGGTGAAAACCTGCAGTGTAATTCCCGATGCCAGCTGGCATGTCCCACATACAAAGTCACTCGCAGGTGTTGCAGCAAATATTAAACCCTTCTGGTCGGGTTTTACCTTTTCACCCGGTGACAGAACATGCGAAATAACAGAACTTCCAGACTTCGCTATTGATCCCAGAGATTTTTCTACAATGTTCACTAACCCGCCTTTTTTGTTTCCCGGTGTGGTATTTGCGTCCCTGCCTACTCCACCAAGCTCAAGGTAATGATCATACCACGCCATTTCCTTCTTTAGTTTTTCACCAACTTGTTCATTAATGGCTCTTGGCGTTAAAAGATGTATTCCATCCCGTACTTCGGTGACTTCGGAAAACATCACCGTGGCTCCGGCCCTTACAAGCAGATCGGCTGCATACCCAACAGCAGGGTTTGCCGTAACTCCTGAAAAAGCATCGCTTCCACCACATTGAAGACCAACCACAAGATCCGATGCAGGGCATACTTCCCTTTTACGCTTATTTAGCCGTTTTAGAATTTCGTCGGCTTTTTGTACAATTCTGTCAACCATTGGCTTAAATCCGGGTTCGTCCTGAAAAACTATAATATTTTCTTCTCCAACCTCTGGAAGTAATCTTTCGGGTGGAAGTTTTTCGCATCCAAGGCTTACTACAAGCAGCTCTCCCCCAAAATTCGGATGCAGGGCCAAATTTTTAAGGATACGTATCGGAACAACTGCCTCAGGTGCATCTATGGCAACACCACAGCCATAATTATGGTTAATGGGCATTACTCCATCAACATTAGGGTATTTGGGCAACAGTTCATTTCTTATTTTTTCAACTGCTATATTCAGTACGCCCTCTACACATTGCACGCATGTAACAATCCCAAGCATATTTTTTGTACCGACAGTTCCATCACTGTTCCTATAACCCAAAAATGTGTAGCCGTCCAGGGGAGGCAACGATTTTGGAACCCTGGTTCCAATGGGAAGTTCTGAAAGGGCAGGGGCTTTTGGAAGTATTACTCTATCTTCACTGACCCAGCTTCCTTTCGGAATGTCTTCTTTTGCATAACCTATTACAGCCCCATATCGGATTATTTCATCCCCAGATTTGAAATCTTTTAATGCTACTTTATGACTTTGTGGAATAAATTCAATGGTTTTTATATTTTCAGAAATGGTGGATCCTTTTTCAACGCCTTTGGGTTTAACAGCAATTGCCACGTTGTCGAGATTATTGATTTTTACAAACAGAGGTCTGTCTTTCTTATTATTACACATATATTGCCCCCCGGTAATAGTTAAAAACATATTAAAGAGATATCAATTAATTATTCCATGGAATTAAAGCTTTACAAGCCTTTTATTTATTAGTTTAATACATACCAATATCAGATGCAATGTAATAAAAGGAATTACTGTTAGAAAAGGTTTTATAAACTTAAAAAAGACCGGGAATTACCCGGCCTTTTTTTCGTTCTTTTTGTATTTTATCCGCGTGGCTTCTCCACCTCGTATGTGCCTTTCAGCCTTATTCTCCTCTAATATTTTCTTAACCTGTTTTGCCATGGCTGGATTAAGTTTTCTAAGCCTCTCGGTAACATCCTTGTGTACGGTACTTTTACTGATTTCAAAGGTCTGGGCCGCTGCCCTGACCGTTGTTCTGTTTTCAATTATAAATGCTCCCAGCTCGAGGGCCCTTTCTACAATATACTGCTTCAATGCCATTTCCCTCCTAAAGCATCAGAACCTGCCTGGCTCGAGGTGTTTCTGTTAATATTTATATGCACACTTTAATGCGGTTATGTTTTTTGATGAAACCTGATTATTCCTTTGATAATGGAAGTACGGTTTTTGGATCTATCAGCTTATCGTCCTTATACATTTCAAAGTGCAGGTGAGGAGGATCGGCACACTCAAAAACTGCAGTGTTTCCCACACTGGAAATCGCATCGCCGGCCTTAACTCTCTGGTTTACACTTACCATACTCGCACTTGCCAGATTCGAATAGACAGATTTATAGCCATTTTCATGATCTATTACAATGGTAATACCGTAGCAGGGATCTTCTTTAATTTCTTTTATATAACCATCGGCTACAGCTTTTATAGCCTCACCTCTGGGAGCCTCTATATCTATTCCGCTGTGTGTACGCCATTCGTCGAGGGTTTTTGAATAAAGAAGTCTGTCCATTGCATAATCAGTCAAAATCTTACCTTCAAGAGGTAATACAAAGGTTGGTTTTCTGCCAAACAGGTTTATAACTTCTTCAGAATCGCTGCTTTGTTCGGGCTGTTTTTCCTTGTCAGACTCCTTTGATTTTGACGGTGCAGGTGTAGCCGTTGGTGCTACGGTTGGCTTTGCTATGGTTTCAATATCCTCCTGGGCTATTTCCGGTATGTCTTTTATTGTATTGTCATTTTCAGCTACAAGCTCCTCACCGTTTTCTGTATTGGGTTCGGAGGATGTATTTAAGCCTATTTCATAATCAAACCTTCTTTCAGGATTCTGAAGTTGTTCAATTGCAGATTGATCCACATCTGTTATTTCATCATCCTGCAAAGAAAAATCGTTTTTTTCATCATCTAAGGCTGCTCCATCGGGAACCAAATCGCTTTCGTACCGCTCGGGTGAAGTGATAAGATGATTTGTCGTAAAATAAACGGCACCCACTGCAAGAACGCATAATCCTATAACAACCAGGATATAAAAACCGCTTTCTTTAAAAAATTCTTTTATCTTTCTGGTCCATTCTTTATCATCATTATAAAAACCTTTTTGACTCACATTGTCCACCTCCAGCAAATATTATTGCCAACAGAAGTGGATTTATACATGTGAGGAATTTTTTGATTAATTACTATTCAGTTTAGCTGCAATCTCTTCCGGGATTGGCTCTACTTCAACCCCGGTGTAATAATACTGCAGGATATATTCATAGTTTCGCCCTTTTTGTGCCAGCTCATTCGCTCCGCACTGGCTCATCCCAACACCATGACCAAAACCATATGTTGTAACTTCTATAGTATCGTCCTCTATAAAATTAATTTCCATTATTGTAGATGCCAGTGAGAACAACTCTCTGAATTTTGTTCCGGATATTACTATGCTGCCTATTCTTATCTCCTTCGCTCTCTGACTATTGGTGTATTGTACAACTTCAACATCTTCAGACACAGGACCCAAAAACACAATATCGGGATATGCTTTCATCAGCTTTTCTCGAATTTCTTCGCCTGTTAAAACCACTGTTTTTTCAAAGCTTGAATAGTCAGACTCTCCCTCACTGTATACACTTCGAAGGTATGGCACTTCGCTGACCGAGCTCCATACTTCCTGAATCTCTTCAGTTATTCCCCCGCTGTTTGCATGGTACAGCGGGTTTATTATTTCGCCGTCATAGGTTAATATTAAACCACTTGTTCCATATACAGCCTCTTCAATTTTTGACCAGTTTTCTTCTACATTTGAGTTTGGATACCATGCCTGGTACATTTCCTTCGGAATCCAGGCCTGGCAATGTGTTGAGTCGGTACATACATGAGCTCCATGGTGCCTTTCGGTGCCACTTCCGTACTTCCCCAGTGCCCTTCCCAAGGCATATGTTCTTGCTGCGATTGCCTGAGCTTTCAATGCTTCGATTGAGAAGCTGGCCGGCATTTCTGCTGCTACAACTCCTACAATATATTCATCCAGGTCCATTTGCTCAATAACTTTATTTCGGGTATTATATACAATAATATCTGTCTTATGTACAGTTTGTTGCTGTTTATCAGGCTCTTCCTCCTTTTCATTTTCTCTGAGGGTTCTAGAAATAGATAAAAAAATAAGCAGGCATACAATAAGCAGCATCACAAGAGCCTTCCTGTTATTCTTCATTTACCAGCATGCCTCCCTCTGCCTGAATTTTAAATAACACAGGATTTGAGTTAAAATAAAAATAGCACATACTATTCAAAATATATGCTCAAAACTTCAGCTTAATAACTTATTTTGATATAATGAAACTTGCTCAGGCTTTTTAAAACCCAGACAGGGGGA
>JAAYNA010000194.1 GCA_012521105.1 Clostridiaceae bacterium | reverse complement strand
CTTCTGTTCTTAATTCTGTTAATTATATCCGGGCCAAAAAACAGCAGGAAATTAATTACCGAAACAATGGCAATTATTTTTTGGGCAAAGGTTCCGAAAATCACTCTAAAAGCTATAAAAGCCCAGTTTAACCACGCGAGGTATTTCATTTTTACAGGTATTATGAAAAACAGAAGAACCTCGTAGTTAGGGAAAAGGTATGCAAAGGCTAAAAATAACGACAGATTGAGGTGGGTGGCATCTGAATAACCCGTTAATAAAGCAGCAATGGTTGTGCCTATCATGCCCACCAGATAATATATATTGAGCTTAAAGCTTCCCCAAAGATTCTCCAGGCTGTTTCCAATAATATAATAAAAATACAGAGCAAAGAATATAAATATAATATTGGATGGGGGAGGAATAAAGATGTAAGTTATAAGTCTCCACACCTGACCTTTCAGAACATAAGAAGGAATAAGCGCCAACTTTGGTATTATATTCAGTGAAGGCATCAAATAATTGAAAATAAAAACTGCTAAATTGCCAATTACAATGTAAGTCATCAGGCCTTTTATTGCGTACCTGCCAAATCTTCTTTCAAGTCTGTCAAGAAACCTCATTAATCAGTGCTCCTCTCATTTAACAATCCCGGAAAATCTTTGCTTTGAATAAATTGTATTCGATTTTCCAATATAGATCAAGTAAAACAGGAGAATATGGAAAAGAATGTTATGGTATATTATAATTTAATAAAGACATTTCAGGAGGTTTAACTTATGGGTCTGCGCGTACGTAAGAGTATTAAAATTTGTAAAGGTGTAAGAGTGAACTTCGGAAAAACAGGTGCCAGTATAAGTTTCGGCACAAGAGGTTTAAGGCACACCATCCATACCAGTGGAAGAAGAACATCAAGTATTGGTATTCCCGGGACTGGGATCTCATATGTAAAAACTAATAATACCCGGAGCAGTGTATCAAATAGGTATCAGACCCAGGCAAAAAGCAATCAGGCACATGAGAATTTGCTTGAAGTAGAACGTTACAACGAAACTGTAGATAATTTAAGAAGTATTCATGAAAATTGCGATGATTATATAGATTGGGAAGGAATATCAGCTGTAAAGGAGCCTTTTTCACCAGGCCGGATTGGACCAAAAGAAGTCAGGGCTTTGGAAGAGCTTAATAACTACACTCCTACTTTTTTTGAAAAATTGATACATGGCGACAGAAGAAGAGAACTTGAAGAAGCAGTGAAAAAGGCAAGAAATGAGGATTTGGAGGATTATAAGAACTGGGAGACACTTAATCTTTTAGCAAGGCGGGTATTAGCAGGCGACACCGATGCTGATTTTAATGTTATTTACGAGATGAATCCCCTTAATGATTTAATTGAATACGTAAGCGACTTTGAGTTTGGTACCAACAATGCCGATGAAATGCATGTAGAGTTTACTGTTAATACAGGAATTGTACCAACATATTCTTTAAGCCTTACAAAAACCGGGAAAGTTTCCCGGAAAGAGCTAACAAAAACAGCATATTATGATTTGGTGCAGGATTACGTGTCAAGCTGCAGCATAAGGGTAGCAAGGGATATTTTTGCGCTTTTGCCTGTGAATAAGGTTTTTGTGCATGCTGTGGAAAAACGGCTTGATACGCAGACAGGGCATTTTCAGGATGTAACTGTTCTATCTGTTCTATTTACCCGGGATATTCTTGAAAAACTGAATTTTGGCTTAATAGATCCTTCAGATGCATTAAACAATTTCAAGCATAATATGAAATTTGCAAAAACAACCGGGTTTAAACCGGTGGACAGAATAGAATAAAGATTACTTAAAAAGTTTCTGAATTTCTTCATATTTTTCATGAGTAATCAAAGCATCAATATCAGTGTCCCGGAGTTTTGCCACATAAGTCCAGCGACCATAAGGATATATTTTGTGTACCCTGGAAAGGTTAAATATATATGAACGATGACTTCTTAAAAACAGGTTTTTGCTCAGGCGGTTCTCAAGTTCTGTTAATCCTTCCGAAGTAACATACCGCTGCCCATCGGAAGTATATATCACTGTGCTTTTGTTTTCACGCTGGATTATAATTATGTCTTCTTCGTCCACCAGTGAAATGCCTTCTTTGTTTTTGATTATAATCTTCCCAAGCCCGGATTTGTTTTGTAAAAGCGGGCTGGTTTGAATATTTTCCTTTTGCCCAAGCAGGATTGCTATACGATTTAAGGTCTGATGAATTCGCTGTATACTGAATGGTTTGATGATATAATCAAAAGCATAGAGCTCAAATGCTTTGGGCATATATCGTTCATGGGCTGTGGCAAAAATAATGATTACTTTGGGGTTAATATCCTGGATCCTTTTTGCGCATTCTACCCCGTTTAAACCCGGCATTTCCACATCCATAAAAATAACGTCGGGATTCAAAGTTTCTGCAAGAGAAACAGCGGATTCCCCATCCGCCGCTTCACCAGCCACATTAAACTGAGCATTTTTTTCTACTGCTTTTCTCAACAGAAGCCTCATGCCGGCTTCATCATCAGCTATTAATACTTTAAACAAGGTTTTCACCAACCTTTTCTTCTGCCCTTTGGTTTACCCAGAATCTCTGAAAAAACTATCCCTGTAATCAGGTTATCGCTGTTAAAAGGGAATACAGGTGCATCATTTTCGGGCGTTGTTTTATAAATGGGTGAACTTTCAACGGTTTCTTTTATGTTTTCATCTTCAGCCGGGATATTTGGGGTTTGTTTCGTATTAACATCTGCTGATGCCCTGCTTTTGTTTTGAAAATAGGCCTTGCCATAGTATTGGTTATAATAAT
>JAAYNA010000035.1 GCA_012521105.1 Clostridiaceae bacterium | reverse complement strand
TGGGTTATTTCATTTAAACGCTGTAACTTGGTATTGTCTGAAAAAACAATACCGGCTAATTTTTTTCTGTTTATTTTGTTGTCTTCTCCGATTATATCAGTGCCAAAGTATTCTAGAATTTCTCTGTAAGCAGGCATACCGGGTTCTGTTATTTCTTTTGCTATATTATCGGCAAAAATTACATCAGCCCCGTGCTTTTGCAGAATGCGGGCAACAGTGCTTTTACCTGAACCAATTCCCCCGGTAACTCCTATTGTAAACAAACCTCTCACCCACTTCTGTCTGCTAATAAATCTTTAGGAGGCTTCATACCAGTTCCGTCCTATTGAAACGTCAACTATAAGTGGAACACTTAGTTCAGCTGCCTCTTCCATGCTTTTTTTCACAAGTTGCTTAACCAATTCAAGTTCATCATCAAAAGTTTCAATAACCAGCTCATCATGTACCTGCAAAATCAGCCTGGACTTAAGGCCTGAATCTTTCAAAGCCTTGTAAACCTTCACCATCGCAATTTTTATTATATCGGCAGCAGTTCCCTGAATGGGTGTATTCATTGCAACTCTTTTGCCGAATGAGCGCTGGTGAAAATTTTTAGACGCAAGTTCAGGAAGATATCTTCTTCTGTGGAATAAGGTTTCAATATATCCCTGCTCCTGTCCTATACGTACAATTTCATCCACATAAGCCTTTACCTTTGGATACTTAGCAAAATAACCGTCAATATACCGTTTAGCCTCTTTACGTGTAATCCCCAAGTCCTTTGATAATCCGTAATCGCTTATACCATAAACAATTCCAAAATTCACGGCTTTAGCCCTTCTGCGAAGCTCAGATGTTACATGTTCTCTGTCCACTTCAAATACTAACGATGCCGTGGAGGTGTGGATATCTTCCCCTTTAATAAAAGCGTTTATTAATGCTTCATCGCCGGTTATGTGGGCAAGCACACGAAGTTCAATTTGCGAGTAGTCTGCGTCAACAAAAACAGCATTATCTGAAGACGGGATAAAGGCTTTTCGAATTTCCCTTCCCATTTCGTGACGAATGGGTATATTCTGCAGGTTCGGTTCGGTACTGCTGATACGGCCAGTGGCAGTTACAGTTTGATTAAAACTGGAATGAATTTTTCCCGTAACAGGATTTATTACTTTTTCAAGACCTTCAGCATAAGTTGTATATAACTTTGCAAGCTGTCGATATTCGATGATGCAGGGTATTATGTCGTGCTTGTTGTAAAGCTCTTCCAGAACTTCTACATCTGTGGAATATCCGGTTTTAGTCTTTTTTACAACGGGAAGGTTTAATTTTTCAAATAATATAACACCAAGCTGTTTAGGAGAGTTAATATTAAATTCTTCCCCTGCAAGCATATAAATTGTTTTTTCAAGAGTTTCAATACGTGCAGAAAGAGTTTCTCCGTATTCGTGCAGTTTGGCGGCATCCACTTTAAAACCATGGTACTCCATACTGGCAAGAACGGTTACAAGGGGTAGTTCTATAGTGTTATACAAGTCTTCCTGCTGATTGTCCTGAAGCACTTTTTTCTGCAACTTCCATAGATCATAAATTGCTTTTACATTATGACCGCTGCACTCACATAACTTATCGGGTGATATTTCAGAATATTTTTTCAATCCCTTTCCTTTTCCAAGAAGCTCGTCTAAAGATGGGACGGTACGATTCAGGTATTTGTAGGAAAGGTTTGTTATTGGATAGCTATTTCTAAGCGAGTCTATTAAATATTCTGCAATCATCGTGTCAAAGATAAGGCCGTTAAATTCAATGTCATGCTTTAAAAGCCAGGTTATCCACTCTTTAATGTTGTGCCCGATTTTTTGAATGCTGTTATTCTGCCATAGTTCCTTAAGTTCTGTTGCAACTAAATTTTCAGGAAGCTCGGTGCCCGTTTCAAAATAGAATACTTCATCACCGGTGCATAACGCAAGACCTGAAAGATGTGAACTGAAGGAATCTTCCTTGTCAATTAACTGAAGAACTGCAATGGTCTTCTGCTTAAGAAAGTATGGAATCCATTCAATCAGGTCTGCCTTTGTTTTTATATGATTTATATTAAGATCTTTCAATGTAGAGGGCAATTCATCACCCTTAACAGATAAAAGATCCATTTTTGATATAAGGCTGTCGAACTCAAGTTTTCTAAATACATTTAAAAGCTCAGCACGGTTTATATCTTTTCTTTTTAAATCTTCCAGTGAACCGCAGCAGTTCAGGTCCCTGTAAATGGTACCAAGAGTGCGGCTTAAAAATGCCTGATCCTTATACTCAATTAAAGATGACTTAAGTTTAGGCCGTTTTATTTCGTCAATATGATCATAAATTCCCTCAAGAGTTCCGTAGGACGAAATAAGGCTTAAGGCAGTTTTCTCGCCAACCCCGGGGACCCCGGGAATGTTATCTGAAGAATCCCCCATAAGCCCTTTTACATCAATAAGCTGCCGGGGCGTTACACCATACTTTTCCAGAATAGCCTGTTTATCATATACATTTGTTTCTGTTTTTCCTGATTTTGTAGAGGGAAGAATCACTTTAACCCTGTCGCTAATCAGCTGGAAAGAGTCTCTGTCTCCAGTTAAAATCAGTACGTCAAAATTCTCTTTTTCTGCTTTCAGCGAAAGGCTTCCAATTATGTCATCAGCTTCATAGCCCTCCTGCTCAATTATGGAAATATTCATTGCCTGAAGAACCTCTTTTACAAGGGGAAGTTGCATTGCAAGCTCGTCGGGCATACCCTTTCGCTGTGCTTTATATTGCTCGTACAAATTATGGCGGAAGGTTTTTGCCTTAAGATCAAAAGCAACAGCTATATAATCGGGATTCTCCTCTTCAATATATTTATTCATGATATTTATAAAAGCAAAAACCGCATTGGTATACAGGCCTGTGGACGTAGTTAACATTGCTCGTCCTGAAAGACCATAAAACCCGCGGTTTAAAACACTGTTTCCATCAATAAGAATTATTTTTGAACCCATTTGTCCCTCCCGGTAAAAATTTTCGTGGGTAATAATAAGAGATATAGTATAACAGAACTCCTCCCGTAAGGAGGAGTTACCCTATAACAATCATACACTATTTTTACATTCGATGAAAGGTCTTATTTACTTTTTCTTTTCTATTATAATCTTTATATATTCCTGTTCATCTTCCTTTTCATCCTCGGAAGGGACTGATTCTACCTGAATGTTTGAAAAAGCCAGCTGTATTTCTTCTAAAAAACTTTGCTGTGTTTTTTCATTGATATATACTAATTTAAGTTCAACAGAATTTTTACCAGTGCAGCTCCCCCTGTATACATTGATAGAATCCTGATTATAAGACATATTATTTTCGCTGGATTTGCCAATTTTTTCATCTATAGCCATTATCAAATCAATTGCCTTGTCTATATCATCAACAACTATGGTAACTTCAGTATCATACTCCTCTTCACCGCTATCTTTTACAATATGCTCATTAAAAGATAATTTAATATCCGAATCTTTCTGTTTCAGCTTATCACTGGAATCATCAGCCTGATTCTGTATTTCTGCGCTTTGAGCTATTGCGAAGCTGTTTTTAGTATCTTCGCCTTCCATTGCGCTTTCGTTCTGTTCACTTTTAATGCCCTTTAAACCAAACTTTTTCGGAGCTGAGGACTGTGTGGTAGCTGGCGCCCTTCCAGCCATTGGCGCAGCATCTGATGTAGCACTGTCTTGTACCATAAATCGGTTTCCAAAATAACCCACGCGTATGGCAAAACCAAGTGTAATAACTATAAGAAAACCGGCTGCTATCTGTGAGAATAACTTTACTTTTCCTGTTCTGTTTCTTTTAGCCAGCATATCTTCCCGAGCTTTTTCAAGCCGTGTGTGCAGGGAGGAACTAAACCCATCGGGTAATTCTTCTTCCAATTCACTACAGGTTGAAACGATTGTCTTTAGTACATCAAATTCATAGGAACATGAATTGCATTCTTTAAGATGTTCTTCAATTTCTTTCATTTCATTCTCTGACATTTCCTTGTCAAGATATGAAGACAGATTCTCCAAGCAATAATCGCACCTGTTCATGAATTTCCCCCCTTTCTGTTAAATTTGACGACATAATCCTGAAAAAGTTCCGTTCTTTGCGTAATAATCTTTTTTAATCCTGACCTTGCACGACTAATTCTTGATTTTATTGTTCCCTCATTAACATTAAGAGTATCCGCGATTTCTTTATAAGACATATCCAGTATATCCCTAAGGATCAAAACCTGCCTGTGATCAGCAGATAAAGAGTCCATGGCATCTTTTATCAGTTCTTTCAGTTGATTCTTTTCAGCTATCTCATCAGGACCCGGAGCTTCTTCTGCAATTTGAATTCCCTGTTCGTTATCGTTTGTAGCTGCTCCCTGTTCCATTGAGATAAGGATTGCTCTGTTCCTTTTCCTTAAAAAGTCGGTGCAAACATTAATGGTTATTCTGTATAACCAGGTGGAGAAACTTGAATCTCCTCTGAATTTCCCGATTGAAGTAAAGGCACGCACAAAAGCATCCTGAGCGAGCTCCTGAGCATCCTCCGGATTCTTCGTCATTCTTAATGCTATATTATAGACTTTTTTCTGATGGGACTGAATCAGAGTCTCAAAAGCTTCAATATCTCCACTGATAGATAATTCTACCAGTTTTTTCTCTGTGGCGTCCAATTCTTAACCCCCTCTGTTATGATGCCCAAACCTCCCGGTCAGTGTTCAAAAGACTAATTTTATACATCAATTCTCTATAGAAATTACTTGTCCTTAATCAGCAATACCTGATATTGTATACTAATTATGATTATTGTATAATAAAAATGTTCTGATTTCCATAATTATTAACGTTTTAATTTAAAAATAAGTAAAACACGGTTAAATTCACGTTTAGGTATTCCAAACGTGAAATTTGTTTTATAAGCATAAGATTCAGGAAATACTTTATGTGAATCGGGTTTACCGGATTACAGCATTAAGGAGCGTGCTAATGAAAAAGATAATAAATACTGTACGTTTTTATGTGGCTTTGCTTGTTGGTAAGATTTCCATACACTTATTACGTATTACGGGTTCTGGTGGTACAAGCCTTCCTGGTAAGCTGGCAATGACAATATACCCCGAAATATTAAGAACACTTGGAGCGAAATACAGAATTATTATGATCACAGGTACTAATGGCAAAACCACAACTGCAAGAATTATCGAACAGATTCTAACAGAAAATCATATAAAATATACTTCGAATAAGTCAGGAGCTAATTTAATCAGCGGACTTGTTACAACACTTATTTCCGATGTTAAATTAAACGCTTCGCCCACCTCTCCCACAGCCCTGTTAGAAGTAGATGAGGCAGCTTTCAGGCTGGCATCAAAATATGTCAACCCTGCAGTGCTGGTTGTTACGAATTTTTTCCGTGACCAGCTTGACAGATATGGTGAATTGTTCAGTGCTGTGGAAGCAGTCAGAGAGGGTATTATAAATAACCCTGATACAACCCTGATATTAAATGGGGATGATTCCCTCTGCGCTTCTTTGGGCAAAGACGTTCAGAATCCTGTTATCTATTATGGAATGGACGAATTACCCGAATCCGAAGAAGAAAATGGAAAGGCTTACAATAACGATGCTTCATATTGCCTTTACTGCAAAACCAAATATGAGTACCTGTATCACACCTATAGCCATCTGGGTTACTTTAAATGTCCGGAATGCGGGTATGAACGCCCCGAACCATTGGTTCACATTGTAAGAGTGCCTGCCATGACAAGTGAATTCACATCAGCGGTTATTGGTACTCCCTCGGGAAGCTTTGAGGCTCACATAAACCTACCTGGCTTTTATAATATTTATAATGCTTTAGCAGCAGTTACTTTTGCAGAGGTGCTTGGTTTTTCCCACGAAAAAACAATAAAAGCTCTGTCCTGCTTTGAGAGCGGTTTTGGCCGTATGGAATCAATCTCATTAGGTGAGAAAAATATTCAGGTTATTTTAATAAAGAACCCTACAGGTTTGAGTCAGGTATTAAAATATCTTGCCACTGTTGATAAACCTTCTGTTATCTGCTTTATGATCAATGACAATACTGCTGACGGAACCGACATTTCCTGGCTTTACGATGTTGATTTCGAACCGCTGAAAAATATACAAAGCAGAATCCCGCAAATTTTTGTTTCGGGCATTCGTGCGGAAGACATGGCGGTACGTTTAAAATATGCAGGTATCTTTACCGACCATATAATAATTGAGAAAAATAACCAGGCAATGCTTGACTCTGCACTTAATATGCTTGATGTTGGCGAAACTCTTTTTATTCTTCCAACCTACACTGCATTACTGGATATCAGAAAACTGCTGATAAAAAGATTTAAACTGAAAAACTTTTGGCAGTGACGAGAAAGGACGATTCTATGTATGAAATTAATATTTGCCATCTATATCCCGAACTTTTAAATCTATATGGCGATTATGGAAATATACAGGCACTGGTTAGAAGACTTGAATGGCGAGGCATTAATGTACAGGTTCACTCTGTTTCAATTGGAGAACCCTTTTTGCAGGACAGGTATGACATTGTTTTTATGGGTGGGGGTCAAAACTACGAGCAGGATATTTTGCATAAGGATCTTTTAATGCAGAAAAAGGAACCATTAATAGAAGCTGTTGAAAATGGTACGGTATTTCTTTGTATTTGCGGAGGGTTCCAGTTAATGGGCCGGTATTATAAACTTAGCAACGGAAAAGAAATAGAGTGCCTGGGGGCAATGAACCATTGGACTATAGGTTATGAAAAACGTTTAACCGGAAATTTGATATTTAAGATGGAAGGCTTAAAACAGCAGCCCGATGGTTTGGTTGTGGGTTTTGAAAATCATTCAGGTAAAACATATTTGGGTGATGGGGTATCTCCCCTCGGAAAAGTGGTCTATGGTAATGGCAATAACGGTGAAGACGGATATGAAGGTGCAAGATACAAAAATGTATTCTGTTCATACAGCCATGGCAGCCTCCTGCCAAAAAACCCCGCACTTACCGATGAAATCATTACTCTGGCCCTTAAACGAAAATACAAGGATTTTGTATCCCTTCAGCCTCTTAACGACATAATTGAAACTTTGGCCCGTGAAAGCATGATTAAAAGATTGATAAAGCCATAAATTATTATCTATATATAAAGTATAAACAGAGCTGTCAGGTACACGACAGCTCTGCACTTTTTACCCTGTTCTTATTTTTAATTCTTGTTAAAACTTAAGGCTTTTAACCCTTTCAATTGCTTGTACGGTGTTTTCTAAGAATTACCGCACATTCTTATTCTGAAAATACACAGGACCATGAAGCTTAGTAAATTGTATTATCAATATCCCATTGCGTTAAATTTTAATTTTATTAAAACTCTGCATGATTAACTGTTCTGGGGAATGGAATTACATCACGAATATTCTGCATACCTGTTATATACATCAACGCTCTTTCGAAGCCAAGCCCAAAACCTGCATGCTTGGTGCCGCCATATTTTCTTAAGTCCAGGTACCACCAGTAATCATCCATGCATAACCCCATGTCGTTAATTCTCTTCTCAAGAACATCGTATCTTTCTTCACGCTGGCTTCCACCGATAATTTCGCCAACACCCGGAACAAGCAAATCCATAGCAGCAACTGTTTTTCCATCATCATTAAGTCTCATATAAAATGCCTTAATGTCTTTTGGGTAATCGGTAACAAATACCGGTTTTTTGAAGTATTTCTCAGTCAGATACCGCTCATGTTCAGTTTGCAGATCGCACCCCCAATAAACAGGGTATTGAAAATCCTGATCTGCTTTTTCAAGGATTTTTATAGCATCGGTGTATGTTACATGCTCAAAACTGGAGTTTTTAACAAGAGTAAGTCTTTCAATTAGTCCCTTGTCTATAAAGTTGTTGAAAAACTCCATCTCTTTCTCTGCATTTTCCATTACATAGTTAATGATATATTTCATCATGGATTCTGCCAGTTCCATATCATCGTTTAAGTCTGCAAAGGCAATTTCGGGCTCGACCATCCAAAATTCGGCTGCGTGTCGTGCGGTGTTGCTGTTTTCTGCTCTGAACGTGGGACCAAAGGTATAAACCTTCGAAAAAGCCATGCAGTAAGTTTCGGCAGAAAGCTGACCACTAACTGTAAGATATGTTGACTTACCAAAAAAGTCTTCTGAAAAATCCACAGCTCCATCCTTGTCTTTGGGAAGGTTATCCATGTCGAGGGTTGTAACCCTGAACATTTCTCCTGCTCCCTCACAATCACTGCTGGTAATAATGGGTGTGTGAACATAAACAAAACCATTCTCTTGAAAGAACTTATGGATGGCATATGACAGCAATGAACGAACCCTGAATACTGCTGAAAATGTATTAGTTCTTGCCCTCAAATGAGCAATAGTTCTTAAAAATTCAAAGGAATGTCTTTTCTTTTGCAGTGGATAATCGGGAACAGATGCACCTTCTATTGTGATAGAGGTTGCCTTTATTTCAAATGGTTGCTTTGCCTGTGGTGTCTCAACCACATTCCCCTTAACCTCAAGGCTGCTTCCAACATTTAACTTAGATATTTCATGAAAATTCGGAAGCTGTTCGTCAAATACAACCTGTAAATTCTGGAAGCAGGAACCATCGTTTAATTCAATAAAACCAAAGGTTTTTGAAAGGCGGATAGTACGAACCCAGCCACAGACTGTCTGCTCTTGGCCAATATACTGCGATGTGTTTTCAAAGAGTTTACTTATTTCAGTTCTCTCCATCGTTTCATCTCCTGTCATTAATGCTTAATCCTACATATTATACCATTTAAGAAACCGACTTACCATAATAATATAATCTAAAATTCAAAACACAACAATTTTCTTAAGCATCGGATCCAAAATTTTCAATTTCAAAATATTCACCCTGCCAGTTTCTGAAAGTGGCTTTATCCTTACCAAGGCACAACATGTAATTGGGCATTATGGGTGTTTTCCCGAGGCCTTTTGGTCCGTTTATGATATACGTAGGAATGGCAAGACCCGAAGTTCTTCCGCGAAGGCTTTCTATAATCTCCAACCCTTCCTCTATTTTTACCCAAAAATGACTTGTGCCTCTAACGGTTTTTGGGTGGAAGATATAGTATGGTTTTACCCGTATTGTTAGAAGCTTTTGATTCAGTTTTCTGACAACATATTTATTATTATTAACCCCATTCAACAATACCATCTGGTTTCCAAGGGGTATTCCGGCATCTGCCAGCATTTCACAAGCTGTTTTTGCCTCGGGGGTTATTTCTCTCGGGTGATTAAAATGGGTATTTACAAACACAGGATGATATTTTTTTAAAATATTCACCAGGTTTTTTGTTATTCTCTGTGGCAGCGTTACCGGAGTTCTGGAACCAAAACGAATTATTTCAACATGGGGTATTGCTCTAAGCTCTTTTAGCATCCATTCGATCAATTCATCCGATGCCAAAAAAGCATCCCCTCCTGTAATCAATACATCACGTATTTCCTTGTTTTCCCGTACATAATCTATTGCTGTCTGAATCTGTGCCCGGGGTACAATCTTATCGGTTTCTCCAATAAGTCTGCGTCTTTGACAGAACCTGCAAAACATACCGCAAACATTGGTTATTTTTATTATTAACCGGTCGGGATACCTTCTTGTAATTATTTCATGAATTGCAGTACCTTTCTCATCCATGGGATCCAGCTCGCCTATATCATTAAGTTCTTCTGCCGATGGAACTGCCTGCTTTTTAATGGCACACTCAGGATTATCGGGGTCAATTAATGACAAATAATATGGTGATACCGCAAAACGATATTTAGATGCCACATCATTAATATATTTTAAATCTTTGTTGGGTAGATCAATAACATTCGAAAGACCTTCAGAAGATGTAAAGCGGTTTTTCATCTGCCAGTGATAATCGTTATAATCTTCTTCGGTAGCATTCAGGTATTTAAGAATTTTCTTTTTCTGATACTCAATTTTCTCATAATCCTCAATGCCCGTCAAAATATTGTCTTTAATATTTTCATAGTCTATAATTTCACTCCTCAGTTTCTCAAACCTTTCTTCCGTCATTTTTAAATATTCCATCTTTCAACCTCACTTTCTATAAAATAAAAATATTGAAATACTATTGGCTAACTTTCCATGTTTTTAACAGGATAATTAGTCAAAAAAAGCAAACTGTAAATATAAAAAACATATTGCCTTGATAAAGTGCAATTTACTCAGGAATTACAATAAAAAAATCTGAACCAGCAAATACAAGACTATAAAACTTATCAAAGGTGCTTTCATGCAGTTTTGTGCTTTGTAACAGAAGCTTAACTTAAGCATTAGATGAAATTGCTCTGCAATTTCAAAACACAGTCTCAACAGAGCGTAAGATTTTAACTTGTCGCCTGTTGATAAATATAGGTACCTGCCACCAGTAAGAGGTGCAGGACTTTTGAGCCTTGTAATAATTTATGCATCCATGGATATTAATGTATAACTATTACTGCAATAAAAGTATTATAACAAAAAAACTGTTATTGTTCAAATTTTAAACCGTTATTCCCCAATACCCGTAGAAGAACCTATATTAACTGCTCAAGAATTTCTTCGTATTTTTCAGGATTGATATTGGCATAATTAAATACATAAAAGCCATTCCACAATTCGGATAAATATGAATTTCTAATCTTTTTATTTTTATGTTTACTCATTACCTCAATAAGCACAAAAGTCCCCGTGCCAGAAGAATAGATTTTTAACCGGCTATTAAACCGGGTGGCAGTCTGATTTAATAATTTCAGTTTTTCCGAGCATTTTTTCCGCATCCGGCGAAGGTGTTTTGCATATAACCCGCTATTTATATATTCTGTTAGAACCAGTTGTTCTGCAGTGGATACAGTGGAT
>JAAYNA010000034.1 GCA_012521105.1 Clostridiaceae bacterium | reverse complement strand
GAAAACTGCAGACCGACGGCCCTGCAAAACTCGCTGCTGATGTATTTTTACTTGCAAGCGACCATCTTGGTGAAATGTATCAACAAGGTTTTATATATCCTAATGATGTGTCAGATGAATCTGAATTTATGGGAAGCTCAGTAGAAGCCTGTTCAATAGATGGGCAGCTTTATGGTTTTCCGGCAGCTATTGAAACCCCGGCATTAATCTACAACAAGAGCTTTGTGAAGGAGCCTCCAAAAACCTTTGAAGAACTGGTTCAAATCAGCAAGGAATTTCTCGACAAGGACAAAAACAAATACGGCTTTATGATGGAAGTATGGAACTTTTACTATGTATACGCATTTATCAGTGGCTACGGGGGCTATGTATTTGGAAATCACGGCACCGATCCCTTTGATATTGGTCTTAATTCAGATGCAGCTATAGAAGCAATGAACTATTACAGAACACTTAAAGATGTCATTCCGCTTCAAAGAGAAGACATTTCCTACGATATTAAGTCTGGTTTATTCATAGAAGGCAATTTAGTTTTTGATTACAACGGACCATGGGCCATCAAGGCATATCAGGATGCAGGCCTGGATGTAGGCGTTGTTCCTCTTCCGTTGCTTCCAAATGGTGAAAGGCCTGTAACATTCTCAGGAGTAAGAACCTATTGCATTAATACATATACCGATTATCCCAATGCTGCAAAACTGTTGGCCCAATTCCTTACAAGCAGGGAAGCTCTGCTAAGACGTTATGAGCTGACAAATCAGCTGCCTCCGCGGAATGATTTGCTTTCCGAACCTGAAATCAGAGATAACCCTATAAACAGCGGATTCTTAGAGCAGGCTGTTCATTCCCAGCCAATGCCTTCAATACCGCATATGCAGGCTGTATGGGCAAACATGGAAACCGCCATAACCGAACTGTGGAACAATCCCGATGCTGATGTAAAGGCCGAACTGGACAGAGCAGTAAACAATATTAAAGAAAGTGATTTCTACAAGAATTAAAACAGAACGAAGAATTTGATGCAGGCAGCAGTGATTTTGCTGCTGCCTGTTCTCCTAAATACGCAGGGATTTGAGTTGATTTCAGGTGAAAGAAAGGATTTTGGTAAAAGGGGGATGTTTAATGAAATCCAATTCTAAAAGGGCATGCCTGCTATCGGTCATCTTTATGGGGCTTGGTCAGTTATATAACAGGCAGATAATTAAAGGGATTCTGTTTGCAGCAATAGAGATTGTTTTTATTGTATACCTGCTTCCATTTGTTCGCTATGGATTGTGGGGAATTTATACCCTGGGGGAAACACCTCAGGCCTTTGTTGACGGTAAGGTTGTTCAGGGTGATCATTCCATTTTCCTTATGGTGTATGGAATAATAGCAATTGTATTAGTTTTTATTTTTGGTGTCTTATACTGTTTAAACTGCCAGGATGCATATAAAGTGGGAAAGTTAAGAGATAACCACGTACAGCCAAATAACTTCTTACAGTCTTTAAAGCTTGCAGGTGAGAAAGGCTTTCCGTATCTTATGCTTTCACCGGCTGCGTTTTTTACACTGTTTATAACAGTTGTACCTCTGGTATTTGGTGTTCTGGTTGCTTTTACCAATTATTCTTCACCAAATCATATACCTCCAAGAAAACCGGTTGACTGGGTTGGGTTTCGAACCTTCATTGATCTGTTTACTTTAAGTGGATATAAAGAAACCTTTTTCGGTGTTTTTGGCTGGACAGTAATATGGGCAGTACTTGCTACAGTTTCAACCTTCTTCAGTGGTTTAATTTTTGCAGTGATATTAAACTCCAATGGAATTAAGCTAAAGAAGTTCTGGAGAACGATATTCATTCTTCCGTGGGCAGTTCCCGGTTACATATCAATACTTGTATTCCGTAATATTTTCAATGCGCAGTTTGGTCCGTTAAATAAATGGCTCTCTTCAATAGGAATAGAAAAAATACAGTGGTTTGGTGATCCCGCATGGGCTAAAATTGTATGCCTGTTTGTAAATCTGTGGCTTGGGTTTCCATATTTTTTGGCACTGATGAGTGGAGTTTTAACCGGTATCCCCAGGGATTTATATGAAGCCGCTGAAGTTGAAGGTGCAAACCCCATACAGAAGTTTTTGAAAATAACGTTTCCACTGGTTATGTTTGCTACGGCTCCGCTTTTGATTATGAGTTTTGCACATAATTTTAATAATTTTAACTTGATTCATTTCCTTAACAGCGGTGGCCCGGTAAATACAAGCTATAAATATGCAGGTCACACTGATATATTGCTGTCGTGGATTTATAAACTCACATTGGAGCAGAACCAGTTTAATAAAGCATGTGCTGTTTCTATCATTATATTTATAATAATTGCCACAATCTCCATATTTAATTTCAGAAGAACGAGGTCATTTAAAGAGGAGGATATGATACAGTGAAAAAGCCAACTTTAAAGCAGAAGGTAATAAGGGGTTTTATTTACTTCCTTTTAATCTGTATAACAATTAATACATTGCTGCCATTGTATTTCGTTGTTATAGCATCTTTTAACCCGGGAAACTCTCTTTTCTCAACCAAAATGTTTCCTGAAACACTAACAACGAAACACTACCGGGATCTGTTCGAGAAAAAGGATTACGCAATATGGTATATGAACACTCTTAAAATAGCTTTATGTTCTATGGTGCTGACAGTAATTCTTGTAATAATTACATCATACACGTTGTCCCAGTTTCGGTTCAGAGGCCGGAAAACCGGCTTGATGTTCATGCTGGTTATGACAATGTTTCCGGGTTTTATGAGCATGATTGCGATATATTTATTACTTCTGCAGGTAGGCTTGTTAGATACTCACCTGGGATTAATCCTGGTATACTCAGGTGGCAATATTGCAGGGTTCACATGGCTTGTTAAAGGCTATTTTGACGGTATTCCCCGCTCAATACCCGAAGCTGCAAAGATAGACGGTGCAGGGAATGCCACTGTTTTCACCAGGATAATGCTGCCAATATCCTTTCCGATTATTACCTTTGTTGCTGTATCAAGCTTTATAGGTCCATGGATGGATTATATTTTTGCCCGCCTGGTACTGCGCACACCAAGTAAAAAGACATTGGCAATAGGTCTTTTTGAAATGGTTACAGGAAGGCAGAATACCGAGTTTACAATGTTTGCAGCAGGGGCGATACTGGTTGCGCTACCCGTCACAATACTGTATATGAGCCTTCAGAAGTACCTGATACAGGGCTTATCGGAATGTGCATCAAAAATATAAGGCATGTTTCCGGAACCGGGCGGCGAATTGGAATATCCGGTTGGAAGGATAGGAGTTTAAACTGCCGGAGAATTTCTTTGGTTGTTTAAATTTCATTTCATGTGTTCGGATACAGATAGAAATTTAGCAGAAAGGGGACATTTTTCTGTTTTTAGAAGCTATATACCATTCAACCCACTCTGAATATTGTCATGCGTTGGATGAAAACACGGTTGTTTTAAGACTTAGAGCAAAAAAAGAAGATTTGACCAAATGTGTTGTTTGCTATGGAGACAGGGCTTATCCTGACAAAATGGTAAAAATGCATCCGGTTGATATGCTTAAGGTTGCATCCGACAGCCTGTTCGATTATTTCGAGGCAGTAATTAACACAAACCTTACCAGGATATGCTATTACTTTATTCTATATGATGGCAAAACCACGGTATTTTACTATGGAAACAGCTTTCACGAACGCCTGCATACCGACAGAAACAGGTATTTCCAATTTCCGTATATCCGCAAAGAGGATATTGCCAATGTACCCGAGTGGGCAAAGAAAGCTGTCATATATCAAATTTTTCCCGACAGTTTTGCCGAAACGAAAAGATATATTTCAGGCAAGGGCGGTGAAATACCTGTTGGAGGCGCTTTAAGCAAAAGCAGGCTTGGCGGAAATTTAAGAGGAATAATTGAAAATATCGATTATCTGCAAAATCTGGGTGTGAACTGTGTCTACCTGAACCCCATATTTACCGCTGCATCGTACCACAAATACGATACCATTGATTACTATTCGGTGGATCCCTGCTTTGGAGATAACGAAACACTGAAAGAGCTGGTTGAAAAATGCCACAGGGCCGGCATCCGGGTAATTCTGGACGGGGTATTCAACCATTCGGGGTCAAACTTCTTTGCCTTCAGGGATGTATTGGAAAAAGGAGAAAAGTCAAGATACAAGGACTGGTTTTTTATAAAGGAATTCCCGGTGCGGTTCGAAGACAACCCCAACTATATGTGTTTTGCTTATGAGAAAACCATGCCAAAGCTAAACACCGGTAATAGTGAAGTAATAGAGTATTTTACAAATGTAGGAACCTATTGGGTAAAAGAAGCCGATATAGACGGTTGGCGCCTTGACGTAGCAAACGAGGTAGATCACGAGTTCTGGAGAACTTTCAGAAAGGCTGTGAAATGGGTAAAACCCGATGCCTTTCTGGTAGGGGAAATCTGGCATGATGCCAGGGAATGGCTTTTAGGTGATCAATTCGATTCTGTAATGAACTATATGCTGATGGATGTGTGCATCGACTTTTTTGCAAAGAGAATAATAAATGTTGAGCAATTTGACGCAAGAATACAATATTTAAGAATGAGGTATAAGAAAAATATACAGTATGTTCAGATGAATCTTTTAGACAGTCATGATGCTTCAAGATTTTTATCGGTTGCAGGCGGAGATATAAGAAAGCAAAAACTGGCAGCCTTGTTTATTATGACTCACATTGGCATACCTTCTGTTTATTCAGGTGATGAAAAAGGAATGGAGGGCATTTCGGAAAGCGAGTACAGAAAACCTATGATGTGGGAAGATACCGAGCTGTCAAAGAATATTTTTAACTACTACAGAAAGCTTATTGCAATAAGAAAAGAATATATTGATGTTATGCTGGGAGATTATGTTACCAGAAAAGTGGATATATCCAGGAATGTTTATGTCTATTCAAGAGAAACCGATTTCAGAAAGCTTTTCATTGTAATAAACAATGGCGATTTTCCGGTTAAAATTGATGTTCAGATTGGGAAAAATGTCGGTGAAGTAAAGGATCTCATTAATGACAGAATATTTCCTGTCAGGGATTCTGTGGTTGCTGTTGAACTTGAAGCAATCAGCGGAACCATTTTGGACGTATGAGTGGAACAAATGCTTTCGGCAAATAAGTAATATAGGGTGAACATATGGAAAATCTAAAGTACATACTTGGAATGTTAAAAAACAGAAAAGACAGCTTCAATGGTAAGTATTTTATTCCAAAAGCATGGAATGCAGAGGGAATCAATAAAGGCATAGTGTATGAGCAAAAGGGAGAAATATGCATAAATCCGTATGAATATTTCAGCCATCTGATAGAAAACCATATTCTATGTTATGCAGTTAAAGATATAAGCTATTTAGAGGCTGTTGATTTAAAACGTATAGGCTTAACCCTTAACCTTAAAAAAAGCATAATTTACAGTATGCTTATAAGGACGTTTACAGCCTGGTATCATACAGAAGGGGCTTTATCATCAGGAACATTTCTGAAAACCATCAGCCTGCTGCCTTATTTAAAAAGCCTGGGTGTTGATATAATTTATCTTCTGCCAATTTTTGAATACAGCACCAGGTACAAAAAAGGCGACCTGGGCAGTCCCTATGCAATTAAGAATATATATAAGCTGGACAAAAATCTGCATGATCCCCTTTTGGGTGAATATACCGAATCTATGCTGGAGATACAGTTCAAGGCTTTCGTTGAAGCATGCCACATTCTTGGAATAAAGGTAATGGTGGATTTTGTATTCAGAACGGTTTCAAGGGATAACGACCTTCTGGCTGAACATCCCGACTGGTTCTATTGGATTGATTTGAAAAATTCAGACAGTTTTTCGGCACCTTCTGTGGATAAAAAAGAGCCCTTTGCAGTGGACAACAGTTCCATTGCCTGCCTCTACAGGTCGAAGGGCATAGAAAGGTATTTGTCCCAGTTTACTCAGTCCCCTGATAAAATCCATCCTGAAAAGTGGCAGATGCTTGTTAAAAGGCATAAAGAAACAGGGGAGAATATTCTAGATTTAATAGAAGCAGAGTTCAGCATTACAACAGTACCAGGTTTCTCGGAAGTGGTTAACGACAGCCAGCCACCATGGACCGACGTTACCTTCCTTAAGTTTTATTTTGATGTACATGAGGAAGCAAAAAAATACATAACAGATCAACACCCCCCCTATATTATGCAGGATGGTGTGCGTCTGAGCGTTTTCCGAGGCAGGCTGGAAAACAAAGAACTCAGGGAGTATATAACGGGTGTAATTCCATATTATCAAAGGAAATTTGGAATAGACGGTGCAAGGATTGATATGGCCCATGCCCTTTCGCCCGATCTGAATACCGAGATCATTGCTGAAGTAAAATTAATCAACGAAAATTTTATACTGTGGTCCGAAGAGTTTGACCCGGGCAAATCGAAGAATGCAAAAGCCTATGGGTACCATTTTATCAGTGGTGATACATGGGCGGTTTACAATAGCTTCAATAAGCCCTTTTTCAACAAAAAACTGATTTCCGACAGCTTATTGAGATCTGAACTTCCTATGATAGCATCGCTGGAAACACCCGACACACCCAGAGCAGCACTTATGTATAAGAACAAAAGGGTTCTGTCATTACTTACTTTTTTGAATTACTTCATACCAAATTCAGTTCCTTTCATAAACAATGGTATGGAGGCAATGGAAATACAGCCCATGAATCTGGGACTGGGCAATACCGAAGAAGGGAGATTTGTTCTTAACAAAAAGGATCCAATGTATGGAAAACTTGCCTTTTTCGATGCCTACTGCATTCACTGGAAAAGCAAAGATTTTCAGTGGATGAAGAATAATCTGATTTGTGCCTGCCGTATTAGAAAATCATTTATTGACATATTATCGAAAAATGAAAATTTTATTGAACAGCCAGATGCACTGAAACATTCGAGCATAACTTTTTTATGCTATTACGATAAAAACGTTCGTAAAGGGTGTTTTTTCATCGCAAACAGAAGTGAACAGGGGAAAGTTTCAATAGATATTAAAAAGTTAATACCGGAGCATATACGGGATAAAAACCTTGCTATCTTATATGCCCCAGATGATACCAAAGGTAAAGAGTTTCTTGAAGGCCAGAGGAAATATCTTGAGCCTTATGAGTTTTTAATCGGAAGTATTCAATAAGAATTGGAGGGTTTGCATATGAAACTGCCTAAAGTTGCTTATTTTTGCATGGAATTCGGTTTGCACGAAGACTTTAACATTTATTCAGGAGGGCTTGGTATACTTGCCGGAGATATTCTGAAAGCGGCAAAGGATAAAGGATATCCAATTATCGGGATGGGAATTCTGTGGAGACAGGGCTACACAAAACAACTGATTGATGCAAACGGACGACCTTACGATTGCTATCCCGAATATGTATACGATTTTCTTAAAGATACCAACGTTACTGTAAAGGTAAATATCAAAGGGAGGGATGTGGCTGCGAAGGTTTGGCTATGTGAAAGTTTCAATAACAGTCCTCTGTATCTTTTAGATACAAACATCCCCGAAAACCCCGACCGCCTTATCACGGGTCAGCTTTATGGCTGGTTCGAGGAACAGAGAATAGCCCAGGAAATGATTTTGGGCATAGGTGGTATAAGGGCTCTTAAAAAACTTGGTATAGATGTGGATGTTTACCATTTTAATGACAGCCATCCCATACTTGCAGGAATTGAACTGATAAGAGAAAAAATGCAGGACGGGATGTCCTTTGAAAAAGCGTGGAGCGAAACGAGGAAACAAATAGTATTTACCACGCATACCCCTGTAGAAGCCGGCAATGAAGTTCATACATATGATTTATTGAAATATGCGGGAGCATTCAACGGCCTTACCGATGAACAAATGGTTCAAATCGGGGGAGAGCCGTTAAGTATGACAGTGGCAGGGCTCAGGCTTTCGAAAAAGGCAAATGCGGTGTCACAGCTGCACGGGCAAACTGCAAAGAAAATGTGGGAGCATGTAGAAGGCGCTTCCGGTATAATTGCCATTACCAACGGAGTTCATAATGGAACATGGCAGGATCAGAGAATGGCAAATGCCACGAGTGGCAGCGAACTGTGGGAAAGGCACATGGAATTAAAAAGAGAAATGATAGAAGAGATATACAAACGTAATGGTGTGCGTCTGAAGGAAGAGGTTCTGACGATTGGGTTCGCAAGAAGGTTTGCTCCGTATAAAAGAAGTAATTTAATATTCACAAATAAGGAATTAATTGAACCGTTGCTTAAGGAGGGGAAACTTCAGCTTATATTCTCAGGGAAGGCACATCCGAATGATCTTGCCGGTAAAAAAATAGTTGAAGATTTGTATAAAATGACAGAACTTTACCCGGAAAATGTTATCTTTCTACAAAATTATGATATAAAAATAGGGAAAATGCTTACCAGGGGCTGTGATGTATGGCTGAACAATCCAATAAGGCCCATGGAAGCAAGTGGTACATCGGGTATGAAGGCTGCAATGAACGGGGTTTTGAACCTTAGTATACTCGATGGCTGGTGGCCTGAGTTCTGTATTCACAGAGTAAACGGATGGCAGATTGGGGATGGGTATGAGGGTGAAGACTGTGACGAAAAGGATGCAGAATCCCTTTATAAAGTGCTTTTTGAAGAAGTAATACCAACTTACTATGAAAACAGGCAGAGATGGCTGAATATGATGAAAGACAGCATAAGAATGTCGGGCAGAAGGTTCTCTGCCGAAAGAATGATTGAGGACTACTATAATTTAATGTATCAGCCACAGGCATCAGATTTGGCAGCCGCAGCCATGGAACAGGGTGATTAAATATTCCGTGTTTAAAGTAAAAAACCGAGGTGATTTATATGGCTTCACAAATTCACAACTGGATAGACAGTGTTTATTCAGACGGTTCGAAATTTTTTGTGAGCAATCCAAATCCTTATATGGGAGATACTGTGGTAATAAAACTGAGGGTTTTTAAATGGTCTCCAGTAAAAGCTGTTGTTTTAAGATGTATTAAAAATGGAGGCGATATGCACATTAAAATGAAGGCGGTAGAAGAAAGAGGCATATTTACATATTACGGCTGTGAGCTGAAAATCTCACAGCAGAAAATCAATTATCATTTCTTAATAGGAACCGAAAGTGAAACATATTACTACAACCAGCTTGGAATAACCGATTATCCTCCTGCCGAGGAATACGATTTTAAAATAGTTGCCGGGTATGAAAACCCTGAATGGGTAAAAAAGTCGGTGTTTTATCATATTTTTCCCGACCGCTTTTATAACGGCAACCCCGAAAACGATGTGAAGGATAATGAATATTATTTTGACGGGCACCCTACAATTAAAAAGAACTGGAACGAAAAACCCTGTGAATATTCCGAAGGGTTTTGTCTGGACTTTTTCGGCGGAGACCTTGAAGGGATAAGAAAAAAGATATCCTATTTAAAGGAGTTGGGAGTTAATGCGCTGTATCTGAATCCCATTTTCAGGGCAGCCACAAACCATAAATACGACTGTATCGATTATTTTAATGTGGACCCTCATTTTGGAGGCAACGAAGCTCTTAAGGTTTTGGCAGAGGAATTACATAAAAACGGTATGAAAATAATTCTTGATGTATCGGTTAATCACACAGGAATAGCGCATAAATGGTTTAACAGGGATGGGGAATTTTTCCCTAAATGTATAGGGGCTTACAACAATCCCGACAGTGAAGAAAGACAGTATTATTACTTTGACGATAATAATAACTATCATGCATGGTTTGGAGTTGAAACATTACCCACATTGAATTATGAATCAGAAAAATTACGTGATATTATTTACCGCTCCAAAGATTCTGTTGTTAAAAAATGGCTTAAGCCACCGTACAATATCGATGGCTGGAGGTTTGATGTTGGATTTTGCATGGCGCGGATGGATGAATGCCAGATGCATCATGAAGTATGGTCCGGAATTAGAAAAAGTGTTAAGGAAGTAAACCCTGGGGCCTATATTGTGGGTGAACACTGGACAGACTGTACCGAGTTTTTACAGGGCGACAAATGGGATGCCTGTATGAATTATTTTGGTTTTGGTCTTCCTGTACGCTGGTTTGCAGGTGAAAAAAACCATTTTGTGAATAGGATGAAGGATTTTGGTTTAACTCCTTCCAGCTGCACGGCAGAAGGACTTAAAAAAATGTTTATGCAGAATCTGGCAAGGCTTCCGTACCAAATAGCACTGGTGCAGTATAATATGTATGACAGCCATGATATATCGCGCCTGCACAATCACAAAGATATTTCCTTTGAAACCAGAAGGGGCGTAATTATTATGCAGTTTACCTTTCCGGGTGCTCCGGCAATATATTATGGGGATGAGATAACCTTGGACGGAACTACTGAAACCGTTGAGGGATGCAGATATCCTATGGTATGGGATGAAGATTTGCAGGACAAAAATTGTTTGAACTTACATAGAGTATTATGCCGATTGAAACAAAAAGAGGAAGCCCTTCAATCGGGAGGCTTTAAAATATTATATGCGAAAGGTTATGTAATTTCCTATGCCCGTTTTACAGACAAAAGAGCATACATTGTTGTATGCTCTCAGGAAAAGGACAGTGTGGAGGTGGATATTCCTGCCATTGTTATTGGAATGACCGATGACTCGAGAGTAACCGAAGTCTTTGGACGTTTCAGCGACACTAAAGTTCAAAACGGTGCACTGAAAGTGAAGCTTAAGCCTTGCGAAACTTTACTGTTTGAGGTGGTATTCCCTCAAAATTAGCCGGACATTGCAACTGCCGTTTTTTACAGATAGGGTAAATTTTTTATTGCAGGTAAGAATTAAATTATCAACTATATGCCAACTTTTTATGCACGTAGGTTGAAATAAATTTTCTTTTAATACATAATATTCAATATAGTCTGATTCCTTGAAAAGGCTATGAAGCAGTGAATGGACATTATTTAACTGCTTCTTTTTGTATTTTAAATGAAGCCGTTTATAAAAATATTGGGAATTGGGGCGATTAAATTGATGATACCTGAACCACTCTATAAAAACAATTATACTATTGGTTACCGGGATGTAGATTTTAACAAAAACTTAAGGTTAAGTTCCCTGTTCGGTTATTTTCAGGACACCGCCAGTATGAATGTTGAAAAGCTAGGAATAGGAGTGGATACACTCTTGGAGAGGTATTCAATTTCATGGGTATTAACAAAGATACTGGTTGAAATAAACAGAATCCCTGCATGGAACGAAAAAATTACCGTTGAAACCTGGCCTCACAAACCAAAAAAATATGAATTTGACAGAGATTACAGGGTTCGCGACGAAAAGGGGAATGTAATAGTTTCTGCAATATCAAACTGGGTGCTGCTGGATATTAATACGAGGGAAATCAAAAAGAGTGAGATTATTTCTTCGGATTATCCTGTTTTTCCTTTTATCGAAGAACGCGCTTTAGACAGCCGTATCAGGAAACTAAGGCCTTTCGGCCAGTTGGAGGCTGTTTATAGAAAAGTAATCGGTTATAGCGATACCGATGTAAACGGGCATATTAATAATGCAAAATATATAGATTACATTATGGACTGTTTTTCAATAGAAGACCATAAAAAACATACTGTGAAATCAATTCAGGTCAACTATATTAAAGAGGTATTCCCGGGAGATGCATTAGTAATTTTCAAAGATATCTCTAAAGCAAACCTGATTTATATAGAAGGTGTTAATGAAGCGGACCAAAAGCCTGCCTTCAGTGCCGAATTAATAATAGAATAGCTTACATATGAATAGCATAATGCATAAAAACAGGTGGAGTTTATTTCCACCTGTTTTAAACAGCGGTACATGTTTTTTACTTCAGCAGGAATTGAGTTAAAATCCCTGCTTTGAAATACCGCAATTTATCCTGCCATCACAATAACCTGTTATTTACACGGTTTATGGGTTGAATACCACAATTAACAGCATTTTAAACTGTTCCCTTGCTAGCAATGCATGAGGAGTACCTGCCGGCATTACTATTGTTTCGCCCTTTTTAACGTTATACACTTCTTCTCCTATAGTTATTTCAGCTTCTCCGTCAAGCAAATATACTAAAGCATCTCCGCTGGAAGAATGGGAACTGATTTCTTCACCCTTGTCAAAGGCGAATAAGGTTAAGCTTACATTCTTGCCTTGAGACAAAGTTCGGCTGACTACCTGACCTTCCTGATAAGCCACTAAATCTTCCATATTCAAAACTTTAGAAAATTCTATGTTCTTTATAAATTTTTTCATGGGATACCTCCTTTAAAACCATTATTATGTATTAACAATATAATATCATATACTATTTTTCTTTTCTGTACCCTAAGCTACATTTGATTGATAAGCAGCTAATAATTTTTATTGTGCAGTCAAATGGTATACAGGCTTTAACAGGCAGAAAAAATCAGTTTTATTATAAGAAATGGTAACAATCTATAAAGTTTGATATAATATACTCGATACTCGTTAAATTTATATTTAAGTTCCGGGTTATAATTTCATATGTAATTTTTTCTTTGCCAGACAGAGGTGTTAAGCAATGAATGAAAAGGTTAAAAAGGCATTAAAGTTATTTGAAAGCGGGTTTAATTGCGCACAATCTGTTGTTGGCATATTTTATGAGGATTTTGATATTGGCGGGCAATTTATGATGAGAATTGAGATATGCCTAAAGCCATTGAAGCTTCGGCTTTACTTCTACAGAAAATGGGTTTCTGAAGATTTAAGTGCTTGAGAGGAGATGATGAATATGAACAAAAAAATACTATTTAATGATGGGTGGGAATTTGCAAAAAGCGGCTTAGAGTTAGATGTCGGCGACATAAACTCATTAGTTTTTGAGCCGGTAGACATTCCCCACGACTGGCTTATATATAACACTTTAGATCTATATGAAGATAGCATAGGCTGGTATCGTAAAAGGTTTACACTTAGTCGCAGATCTGATCAGACACTTCTTTATTTCGATGGCGTTTATATGGACTCTACACTTTATGTAAATGGCCGGTTTGCAGGGGAATGGAAATATGGTTATTCCTCTTTTGAGCATGATGTATCCGAATTTTTAAAAGAAGGGACAAATGAGATTATCTTAAAAGTTGTACATCAAAGCCCAAACAGCAGGTGGTACTCGGGTGCGGGTATTTACCGTAATGTATGGCTAAAGGAAAGAAGTGAAAACCACATTGTAACAGATGGTATTTACATATCAACGAAATGTAATGGAAACAGATGGGAAGTAGAAGTTGACACCGAATTTAATATAGTTACAGATGTTCAGATCTCTCATAAAATAATACGTGAAAACCAAATCATTGCCTCGTCAAGAGAACTTGTGAAGGCCGGGAATAATAACGGGGTCAACACACAAAGGATGTATGTTGAAAACCCGCTGCTGTGGAGCACTGAGGAGCCCAATTTATATAAATTAATTACTCAAATGGAACTGATAAAAACAGATGAGAACGGGAACAAGTCTATTGAATGCATTGAATGCATAACCCAAAATCTTGGTTTTAGAACAATTACACTCGATCCCGAACAGGGATTGTTTCTGAACGGGAAAAAAATGAAACTGAATGGTGTCTGCGAGCATCATGACCTGGGTGCTCTTGGGGCGGCCTTCAATAAAACAGCCTTAAGAAGAAGGTTTACCTTACTTAAGGAGATGGGTGTAAACGCTATACGCACTGCTCATAACATGCCTGCACCCGAACTTATGGATTTGGCCGATGAAATGGGATTCCTTGTTCTTTCAGAAGCTTTCGATATGTGGGAAAGACCCAAAACTACTTACGACTACGCAAGATTTTTTAAGGACTGGGCTTATAAGGATGTAAAAAGCTGGGTAATGCGGGACAGAAATCATCCAAGCCTACTGATGTGGAGTATTGGTAATGAGATTTATGATACCCATGCCGATGAAAGAGGTCAGGAAATAACCAGAATGCTTATGAATTATGTACGGGAATTTGACCCAAAGGGTAATGCCGGGATTACCATAGGCTCAAATTACATGGCCTGGGAGAACGCTCAGAAATGTGCAGACATATTAAAGATTGTCGGTTATAATTATGCCGAGCACCTGTATCATAAACATCACAAAGAACATCCCGATTGGGTTATCTTTGGCAGTGAAACCTCTTCTGTTGTACAAAGCAGGGGTGTTTATCACTTCCCCTTTGAAAAAGCAATCCTTTCAGATGAAGACGAACAGTGTTCATCCCTCGGAAACAGTACTGTAAGCTGGGGGGCGAAATCTCATGAAGCATGTATACTTGCTGAAAGGAATACACCTTTTTCACTGGGTCAGTTCCTGTGGACAGGGTTCGATTATATAGGCGAGCCCACACCTTATCATACGAAAAACTCATATTTTGGTCAATTGGATACAGCTACGTTTAAAAAAGATTCCTTCTATATTTACCAGGCTGGGTGGACCGATTATAAAACAAATCCTATGATACATATTTTCCCTTACTGGGACTTTAACGAAGGACAAATAATAGATGTAAGAGTATGCTCCAATGCTCCCCGCATTGAGCTACAGCTAAACGGGGTTACTGTTGGTACTCATGATATCGATTTTAAGCATGGAAATCAGCTTGTAGGCTGGTGGAAAATACCCTATCAGGAAGGGGTGCTAAAAGCCATAGCCTATGACGAAACCGGTAAGATAATTGCAACCGATGTAAAAAGATCCTTTAAAGATGCAAAACGTATTTGTCTTGAAGCCGATAAAGAGGTACTGGTGGCCAACGGTTTGGATTTAATATTCGTTGAAATTACCGTTGAAGATGAAAATGGCAACAAGGTGGAGAATGCAAATAACCGTGTTTTTGTTAATGTTTCCGGGGCAGGACGGCTTGTTGGGCTTGACAATGGCGACAGCACAGATTTCGACCAGTATAAGGGGATTAGCAGGAGGCTTTTCAATGGCAGGTTAATGGCAATTATTGCAGCCACATTGGAACCGGGTAGTATTACCGTTGAAGTAACTTCCAAGGGGCTTAAGGGAAGCAGCATTGAGCTTCAGGCAATTCCTTCTGAACATGGTGTAATTGAAGGAGTTTCGGCAAACACAAGGAATAAAGAAATGCCATGTGTTATGGGAAGCTTCGATGAAATACCTCTGAGAAAGATAGAACTGGTTAGTCACTCAGGAAATGTAATAGATCCATCAAACAAAGAAATAATTGTGGAGGCTAAATTATATCCCGAGAACACTTCTTACCGCGAAGTGGAGTGGAGTGCGGTAAATGACACAGGGATAAAATCGAATATTGCAAAAGTTCAGCCAATGGGTCTTAAAGCAAAAGTAACTGCCATTGGTGATGGAGAATTTAGAATCCGCTGTACCAGCAAAAACGGAACAGAAAAAACAAAGCTTATATCCCAACTGGAATTTAAAGCAACAGGCCTCGGGGTTGCTTATAAGAACCCGTATGAATTTATATCTGCAGGGCTTTACGATTACAGCAAGGGTGAAATTGGCAGCGGGAACGAAAAAGGGATAGCTACAGGCCGGGAAGGAGAAACCCAGGTAGGGTTTGAAAATATTGACTTTGGCAGCGATGGATCCGATACCGTTACAATTCCGATTTTCGCACTTACAAGTGAAGCGTATCCGTTCCAAATTTGGGAGGGAGCACCAAATGAGGAAGGAAGCACGTTACTTGCTGATGTAGTTTATCAAAAGGAAAGTATATGGAATGTATATCAGGAAGAAACTTACCGCCTGTCAAAAACTCTTCGTGGTATTACTTCAATCTATTTTGTTTTTCATCAGAAAGTACATCTGAAAGGTTTTATCTTTGAGAGGAAGAACAGAGCCTTTGAGAAGAATATGGCAGCCAACTGCGACAATATTTACGGGGATGCTTACGAAATAAAGGGCTTAAATGTTGAAGGCATAGGAAATAATGTATCGCTGGAGTTTAAAGATATGGATTTTGGCGATAAAGGTATTTCGAAAGTTACAATTTCAGGAAGGTCATCCATTGATAATACAATACATATAAGGTTCAGGAGCGACAAAAGTGAAAGCAACCAACTGGTGGAATTCAAAAAATCAGCCGAATATACAGAACGGGCCTTTGAACTGGAAAGGATAACAGGCAAGCAGAATGTGACTTTCCTGTTTTTACCCGGATCTAATTTTGATTTTGCCTGGTTTAAGTTTGAATAGTGATTAAAATGGGTTAAACGTTGCATCTACAGGAAAAATGACAGACTGAATTTAAAAAATTATAAAGGTGGGTCTGGATTGTATTTTTATTTACAACCAGACCTGCTTTTTTCATATTACTAAAAACTAAGAATAAACTGGAGTTTGTCTATAAGAAACAATAACTTTTTATTAGACCCGCCGTTCATTTTTTATCAGTTGTTTTATTACGAAGGTTTTTCCATTCGCCATCATCATCGCAAACCATTTTCACTCCGCCCTTACTTTCAAAAATGGACCCTTCTGCATGCCATTGGTGGTTATATACACATGATGGGTTATCATAAGCGTTTCCCACATGTCCTGATGATAAAGGTTCAATGTTGTCAGGAGAGGTTATTTTTGTTTTGTTTACAGTGCTTTCTTTCTGTCTGTTCTTCAGTTTACACACCTCCGTTATTTACAAATTTCCATTATTCTGTATCAGCAGACCGGCCGTGTTTAGGAATTACCTGCGTAATTTACATATTTGTATAGTAAAAGCATGCACAGAATATTGATATATAATTCATTTATTTACTTTTAAAGTTTACCATGGTTTATTACATTGCATATTTTACTTTTGCAGGGAAAAGCTAGTTCTTATTAAAAAGAAATAAATATTGGCAGCATAGCAGCAATTAAGCTTTGAAGGCTTGTTTATGAAGGAATTAATTAGAAGGCCTTAACAAAAAAATTCAAAGTGTTTTATTTGGTAAAATATTATGATAGAATAAAATATTACAAAGCAAAATACTTTATGTATATATATGCACCATGATGAGTTATCAAAAATGACATGAAAATAAACTGCCGGTGTTTAAAAACATTTTTTCAGGTAAATATACTGGTTTAAACTTCAGGAGGTTATTTATGAAGAAAACGCCATTATATGATAAGCATTGCGAATTGGGTGGTAAAATAATTGATTTCCATGACTGGGCTTTACCCGTTCAGTACTCGGGAATTATAGATGAACATAAGCAGGTAAGAAATGCTGCAGGGCTTTTTGATGTTTCCCACATGGGCGAAATTACTGTTGAGGGTCCTGATGCCACAGAATTCATTCAGAAAATGATCACAAACGATATCAGCAAAACAAGAGATTTTCGCATTGTCTATTCGCCAATGTGTTATCCCGATGGTGGAGTGGTGGATGATATTCTAATATATAAGTATTCATCCGAGTTTTATCTTTTAATTGTAAATGCATCAAACACCGATAAGGATTATGATTGGCTCAGCCAAAACCTTGAAGGCCGGGTTAAAGTTAATAATGTTTCCGATTACTATGCTCAACTGGCTCTGCAGGGGCCCGAATCAGAAAAAATACTACAAAAGCTTGTTGACATTCCACTGGGAGATATCAGGTTTTTTAATTTTATGCCCGAAGTTGAAATTTGCGGACAAAAGGCAATTATATCAAGAACCGGATATACCGGAGAAGATGGTTTTGAAATATACATAAAAAATGAGTTTGTGCACAAATTATGGGATAGTCTGTTTCAGGCAGGTAAGGATTATGGTTTGGTGCCTGCAGGCCTTGGAGCAAGGGATACTTTACGGCTTGAAGTTGCTCTGCCACTGTACGGCCATGAGATTTCCCGGGACATTACCCCGCTGGAGGCAGGACTTGACCGTTTTGTAAAACTTGATAAGGAAAACTTTATCGGTAAGGATGCGCTGTCCGAGCAAAAATCAATGGGTATAAAAAGAAAAATTGTGGGTTTTGAAATGGTGGACAGAGGAATACCAAGAACTCAATATGATGTCCTGGCTAACGGTGAAAAAATAGGATATGTCACTTCAGGAAGCTTTTCACCAAGCCTTGAGATAAATATTGGTATGGCTCTGATAGATCCGGCTTTTTCAGAACCTGGTCTTGAAGTTGATATAGCTATTAGAAACAGGGCAACAAAGGCAAGAATTGTTGAGCTGCCCTTTTATTCAAAAAAATATGCAAAAGGTTGAGGTTTTAATTAGTAAGTCTTTATGTTGAAACGAGCATGGGATTGCAAGGCAATTTCCTCGGCTGTTTTAATAAAGGCATTAAAATAATGGAGGTTGATTAATATGAAGGTTTTGGAAGAATTAAAGTATTCAAAGGAACATGAATGGGTTAAAATTGATGGAAATAAGGCTTATATTGGCATTACCGATCATGCACAGCACTCCCTTGGTGATATTGTATTTGTAGAAATTCCCGAGGTAGGGACAGAACTTAACAAAGGAGATGTTTTAGGAGTAGTGGAGTCTGTAAAGGCAGCTTCCGATGTATACACTCCGGTGTCGGGTAAAATAATAGAAGTTAATGAAGATCTTACCGACAGTCCCGAAAATATAAACGAAGATCCTTATGGCAGCTGGATTGCAGTAATAGAAATAAGTGATATGTCCGAAACTGAAGAACTGATGGATGCGAACGATTATGAAAGGTTCTGTCAGGAGGAGGAATAGTATGTCTTATATTCCAACTACAGACGAACAACAGCAAAAGATGCTTGCTGATATTGGTGTTAACAGCATAGATGAGTTGTTCGCAGATATCCCTGAAAGCGTTAAGCTTAAAACCGGGCTTAATATTCCAAAGGCTATGTCAGAACTCGAACTGACAGCACATATGCAGGAAATGGCCGGGAAGAATATTAATCTTGATAAATATACCTGCTTCCTTGGCGCAGGAGCATATGACCACTTTATTCCCAGTGTTGTGACAAACCTTTTGTCCAGGCAGGAGTTTTATACCGCTTATACCCCATATCAGCCTGAGATAAGCCAGGGAACGCTGCAGGCAATATTCGAATACCAGACTATGATATGCTCACTTACCGGAATGGATGTATCAAATGCATCGCTGTATGACGGGGCTACGGCTCTTGCAGAGGCTGCTTCAATGGTATGCGAAGCAACAAGGCGAAATGAAATAATAGCTATAAGAAGCATACATCCCGAGAGTCGCGAAGTTATGTCTACATACGCGAAGTTTAAAGGCATGACTTTAATCGAATGCGGTATACAGGATGGTGTGACAGATTTGCAAAACCTTAAGGAGCTGCTTAACGATAATACCGCAGCAGTTCTTGTTCAGAGTCCGAATTTCTTTGGAGCCATTGAAAATATAAAGGAAATTGCTGAAATTGCCCATGAAAACAAATCTTTACTTGTTGTAAGCTGTGATCCTGTATCCCTTGCAATTCTTAAGGCACCCGGCGATATAGGGGCTGATATTGTTGTTGGGGAAGGGCAGGTGCTTGGCAATCCTGTTAGTTTTGGCGGACCCTATTTGGGCTTTATGGCTGCCAAAAAGGAATTCACAAGGAGGATGCCTGGAAGAATAGTGGGCGAGACGGTTGACAGGGATGGGAAAAGAGGCTATGTTCTAACGTTGCAGACAAGAGAACAGCATATCAGAAGGGAAAAAGCAACATCAAACATCTGCTCAAACCAGGCATTAAATGCTCTTGCAGCAACTATTTACCTGTCGGTAATGGGTAAAAACGGGCTTAAAAAGGCAGCAGAGCTGTGCTTACAGAAGGCTCATTATGCTTACAGAAAACTGATAGAAACTAATCTTTTTTCACCGGCATTCGAAAGCCCGTTCTTTAAAGAGTTTTTGCTAATTTACCACGGGGACGCAGATAAATTAAATAAACACCTGCTTGAAAAAAATATAATTGGTGGTTTTGCAACAGAGAGGTTCTATCCCGAATTCAAAGGCGGGTATCTTGTTGCAGTTACTGAAAAAAGAACCAGGGATGAAATTGACAGGCTTGTATCGGAGGTGGTTTCAGCATGCTGAAGAAGGAAGAAAAACTTGTCTTTGAACTGAGCGTGCCGGGAAGAAGTACAAACCTGTTGCCCAAGTGTGATGTGGATGAAGCAGAAATTACCGATATGATTCCCGATGATTTCTTAAGAGAAGATGAAACATGCCTTCCCGAGCTTTCAGAAGTGGATGTTGTAAGGCATTTTACCCATCTTTCCCAGAAAAATTACGGTGTGGATTCAGGGTTTTATCCATTGGGTTCATGTACAATGAAATATAATCCCAAAATTAACGAAGAAGTTTCAAAACTGGATGGTTTTTTGAAAGTCCATCCGTATCAGCTCGAAGAAACTGTACAGGGCTGTCTTGAACTTCTCTATAAAACCGATAAATTTCTTTCTGAAATCACCGGAATGGATGGGTTTTCACTGCAGCCTGCTGCCGGTGCCCATGGTGAAATGGCCGGGCTTATGATAATAAAAGCCTTTCATGAAAAGAACGGCGATAATAAACGCACAAAAATTATTGTACCTGATTCAGCCCACGGTACAAATCCTGCTTCTGCAGCAACTGTGGGTTTCGATGTGGTGGAGGTAAAATCCGACGAAAGAGGCGGTATTGATATTGATGCCCTTAAGGAATTAATGAGTGAAGAGATAGCAGGGCTTATGCTTACTAATCCTAATACACTTGGACTGTTTGATGAAAATATTGATTTAATTGCCAAAATAGTTCACGACGCAGGCGGGCTTCTTTATTACGACGGTGCCAATGCAAATGCAATTATGGGTATTTCAAGACCCGGGGACATGGGGTTTGATGTTGTACATCTAAACCTGCATAAAACCTTTAGCACACCGCATGGCGGTGGCGGTCCGGGTTCCGGACCTGTAGGCGTTAAGAAGCAGCTGGTGCCTTTTCTGCCTAAGCCTGTAGTTGAGTATGATAACGGCAAATATTATTTTGATTACGATCGCCCTCTTTCAATAGGCAGAGTAAAGTCTTTTTATGGAAACTTCTCAGTTATTGTGAAAGCTTATGCTTATATACGGACCCTTGGTGCGGATGGCCTTCGAAAAGTATCCGAGGCTGCTGTTCTTAATGCAAATTATATAAAGGAAAAGCTGAAAGAGTATTTTCACCTGCCCTATGATCGTACCTGTATGCATGAAGTGGTTTTCTCGGGACAATGGCAGAAAGAATATGGCGTATCAACCCTTGATATTGCCAAAAGACTTCTGGATTTTGGGTATCATCCTCCTACAATTTATTTTCCGCTTATTGTAAAGGAGGCTTTTATGGTTGAACCTACAGAAACAGAAAGCAAGGAAACTCTTGACGAGTTTATAAACGTCATGATTAAGATAGCCGGTGAAGCAGAAAACGAGCCCGAGATGCTGTTAAATGCTCCGCAGAATACTCCGGTACTAAGGCTGGATGAAGCAAGAGCGGCTCGTAAGCCGGTTTTAAAATATGAACGTGGGTTATAGAACTTATTTTTTTATTATTAACGCCGGAAGCACACCAATGCTTTTCATACCGGCTCTTTTATGGTAGACGAAACCATCCTCACCCACAACCCTCACTGTTGAATCCATTGTATAAGGTGTTCTTAACCAGTATTGAACACCTTTTCTTTTTTTAAAGTCATATTCTTCCCACTCTTTAACACTTAAAAGAAAAACCCTTTCTTTATTTTCGGTCTGGTACGCATCATCATAATTCTGTGTTACAAATCCGGGAATACAAAACCAGTAATGGGGTTGGGAACCCAATTCCTTACTGTCCTTAAAAGCCGGGGATAGCAAAGTCTTTCTTACCACCGGTTCAATCCTTTTCTTTTCACTTTCTGAAAATTCAAACAGGAAACCATTTGCAGAGTCATCATTTAACCACATCCTTAAATCCGATTCCATCCAGTAGTTGCTCTCAGAAGAGAATGCACGGTAATCAACGATGTTTTTTGCTATAACAAAATAGTGGGTACGAGTTTCCTTCAGCACTTCCCAGGTAATAGGCTTTTGCTTGTACTTCCCAAACACTATCAGCCTGTTATTGCTAATCTCCCTGTCTGCGATTATCAGGATGGTGGAAATAACCAGAAAACCAAGTAATGAAAAGACAATTTGCCTGCTGATAAGTTTTTTTCGGGTGAGTTTTATAATATCAGCCACCAGTATTATGATCATTGTATCGAAAAGAAGGTTGAATAAAAACATATGCTTAATAAGGTCTGCTTCGCCATTACCTATAACAGGAAATATCCATTGGCTTGCTGCAAAAATCATAAGCAGTATTTTTCCAGGAATGAACTGACAGTGAGAGTGGCCTTTATGTTTTTTTGATAAAATATTTTCGTAGATAATGATTGAAAGGTATAACGAAAACACAAATATCACCAACGCAAAAGCATATCCTGTGAATTGCTTTCGTATCCATTCCCAAACAGAATTACGATTTGCAAATTTTACAATCTCGGTATCGGATTCTAACTGGTAATTCCCTAAATAGGGGGGACGTATAAAAAGGCTTGCTTCAGCGCTTAAATTAAGTTTTTCAAGCATTCTTTCCGGATTTTTCAAATAATACAATGAAACTTCTACAGGGCCTGCCCTATCGTAAACTTCTTTATGAAACTCTTCACTGTAGATATCAAACCCTTTAAGGTTAACATATACATTAGTGTTGGCAAGACTTGAATACTTAGTGTCTATACCAAGCTTTACAAGATCCCTTTCGGGATTATCTGAATTTTTAAGGATACCAAAGAATATGGAATGATAATTGTTTGGCTTTTTCATCCAGTCCGGAATTGCCCTGTAAAAGTAGACAGAGGTTGCAAATACAATGCAAATTCCAAAAACAATTAAAATTTTCTTTCCGACAGATTCCACGTTAAACAAAAAATGTATAGAAAAGACACCAATTAAAAAACCCAATGGTATATTTGCTACCTTTGCACCGGTAAAAATTACACTGCTGATAAAATATATAATTAGCATCAGATAGCTTTTATTCTCATTTTTAACCAGATAAACAAGAACCGAAAACCACAGTAAAAAGCTTGATAATATCACCGATTCACCGAATAACGAATTATAATAAAGAAGATAACCCATGTCGTAGAATATTAAAACCATCAGCAGTAAAATAAAAAAGTCACAGGCCCTTTTTCCCGTTTTCAGGCTTTTAAAAAGAAAGGCAACTGAAATACTGTGCAGTGAAAGAAATACTGCAGAAAGCGCTACAATATCGAAATAATTAATCACTTTAGTATTAAAGTATAAAATTACTCCGCTAATCAGTTGGGCTATTTTTACGAACAGAAATTGAGTGGATTTGAAATTGCTTTCATTTTTCACATCGGGACACAAGACAAACTTAAAAAAATCACCCAGATTATCGAAAGACCTTATATATTCAAATTTACGCTGAAAATAAAAAAACTTTAGATTGTTATCTGAAATCATTCCAGTGGGCTGGGTAATCCTGATGAAATCTGTATTATCTGCAAGCCCAACCACTGAAGGCACGTATAATAGAAATAAACCAAGTAAAAACAGGACAACAGCCAGTATTATACAGATATAATGCTTCCTCAATTTTATCCTCCTAAGGGACAGGGATGCACTTTTTCTTATTATTACCGCTGTTTGTATAAAAAAATACGCTTTGGTAAAGGATCGGGACATATTGTTGAAAATCAATTTTAATAACTGGCGTTTTATACGAGTATCTTTGTCACATAAGATTGACAATTGGAAATAATATGATAAATTAAAATAGAAGCCATACTCTATACAATTAATTCTCATAAATCCTAAATAAGAAGTAATTTCTATTTTTGAGGGAATGGATATGTATAGTAACGAACCCATTAAGTACATAACAGAGCGCAGGAAAAAGCCGGATATATTTGCAGGTTTCTTGAGCTTGCAGTTATCATTGTATGGTTTGTAATTTTAGTGTTACTTTCACTATGGTATTTTGCGAAGCCTCAAAAAGAGACTTTCCTTGACCGCCTGTTTGATGCAGAAATAAGAAAAAATATAGATTTTACCTTACTCGATACTTCATTCTATCTGCTTATATTTCTTTTTGCTTTTAGCTTGATTTCATTGATATTTAATACAAAAAGGCTGAAAAGAAAAACAGACAGAATACGCATATCTTTCATAATATCACTGATAGGTTCTCTTGCTGGAAACGTTATTTATGTAATATACTATACAGCATAAAATGACGGTTGTTTATTTGCAAGTTTCATTTTCCTTATTCCAATCGAGTTTTATTCTTTCGTTGACAATGAATAGAATCAATTGGTATAATGGGTTATAATTCTTAATTCTGTTTAAGGTTTTAACAGGATTTCTGTTTAAAAATTTAATATGCAAGTTTTATTTATCTATCTTTCAGAAAAGATAGTGAATCAAATAAGGTTATACGCTTATTTGAGCATATTTTATATTGGAGGTCAGGGAAATGAGCACTACATCTTATAATCCTTATGAGATTGCACAGCAACAGTTTGATAAGGTTGCAGAAAAAATTGGGCTCGATAATGCTACTCGTGAACTTCTCCGCCAACCGTTGCGAGAGTATCATTTTTTAATACCTGTTCATATGGACGATGGAAGTGTACAGGTTTTCAAAGGTTTCCGTGTCCAGCATAATGATGCAAGAGGACCAGCAAAAGGAGGTATACGCTTTCATCCGGAGGAAACAATTGATACAGTTCGTGCACTGTCAATGTGGATGACCTGGAAATGCTCTGTTGTAGATATTCCCTTGGGTGGAGGGAAAGGTGGTATTGTCTGTGATCCAAGAAACCTTTCAGAGCGGGAACAGGAACAGTTATGCCGTGGGTATGTAAGGCAGCTGGCAAGAAATGTCGGCCCCTTCACAGATGTACCTGCACCCGATGTAATGTCAAGTGCTAAGCATATGCTTTGGATGCTTGACGAATACGAAACCATTCATGGGGCGAAGTATCCCGGCTTTATTACAGGAAAACCTGTAGGAATGGGAGGTTCTTTAGGAAGGACCGAAGCAACAGGGTTTGGTGTTATATATGTTTTACGTGAAGCGCTGAAAAAGCTGGAAATTGATATAACAAAGACAACAGCAAGTTTTCAGGGCTTTGGTAATGTAGCAAGGTACGCAGTTCAGTTGTACCAGCAATTAGGAGGTACTGTTATAGCAATATCCTGTTGGAATCAAAACGACAAAAGAGCTTATACCTTCCGCAAAAGAGACGGAATTGATTATAACGCTTTAATTGAAATTACTGATGCCTTCGGTACCATCAATAAGGAGAAGGCAGCAGACCTTGGATACGAAGTGCTTCCCGGTGATGCATGGATAGAGCAGGACGTGGATATACTTGTACCCGCAGCATTAGAGAATCAAATAACAATTGAGAATGTAAATAATATTAGCAAGAAGGTAAAGGTAATACTTGAAGCAGCAAATGGTCCCACAACGCCTGATGCCGATGAAGTTATTCAGGGCAGAGGAATTTTCCTTATACCTGATTTTCTTGCCAATGCAGGCGGTGTGACATGCAGTTATTTTGAACAGGTTCAGTGTAATATGAATTACTATTGGGAAAAGGATGAAGTACTCTCGAAGCTTGATACAAAAATGACTTCTGCTTTTAATTCGGTGTACGATCTTTCCTTAAGTAAAAAAATGAATATGCGGGATGCCGCGTACGTCATTGCAATTAATCGTGTTGCTCAGGCTGTGAAAAGCCGTGGCTGGGTATAGGGACAGGCTGCCTGTCCCTTTTTTAATTCATTACTGGATATCTATTTTTCTGCGTCTGCCTTTAGCCGACTCTGCTTTTGGTAAAGTTATGGATAATATTCCGTCCTTATACGAAGCGTTGGCTGCCTCGGATTTAACCTCAACAGGCAATGGAATAGTCCTTGAAAAGCTGCCATAGTATCTTTCTGAATGATATGCATTTTCATCTCTAAAATCCTTTTCTCTTCTTGTCTGTCCCGACAGGCGAATTGAATTCTCATTTACGTAAATATTCAGATCTTCTTTGGAAACACCGGGTATTTCTGCTTTAACCACTATTTTATCTTCAATTTCATACACATCCACTCTTGGGGAAATGGATTTTCCTGAGAAGCTAAAAGAAGGCATGTTTTCCATGAACTTAATCATATCACGATCAATTTCTTTAAATGGATTCCACGATATAAGACTCATATAAGTTCCCTCCTTCTGCCGTTGTTATTTATAAGAAAATACATATTAAAACACTTGCGGCGCGTTGCATGCAAATGCGCAATTAAGAGGCGCCTTTGGTACACAATTTACGCAAGTATTCATTGAATATACTTTCCTGTTGGTATAAGATTTATACCTTTACGAAACTCTTCTTTTAAGAAAGGCCAGAACAAAAAAACAAATTTTTTATTATCTTTCAAAGATTTTTGGATTCTTAAATAAAAAATTGTATATAAATATATAAAATTAGTTTTGACAATTATTAAGTCTATGTTACAATATAACAGGTAAAAATTTATGTATCATACCAGAATCTATTCTTACCCAAGGAGGATGTTTTTTTATGGAGAAAAATTCATCAATTGGATACCTGCCAGATGAGTGCCCACCAATATGGAAATTACTTCTTTATGCTATCCAGCAGGTTATAGTCATGTTTCCGGCAACAGTGGCTGTTGCACTAATCACAGGTTTCCACATTTCAACAACAATTTTTGCAAGCGGTCTGGCTACCCTATGTTTTATTTTTGTTACCAAAGGACAAATTCCATTATATTATGGCTCAAGTTTCTCATACATCGCTGCCATAGGCGGCTTAATGGCTTCTGATGCGCTTGCTTCATATTCATTAAATGAAAAAATCGCAATAGCCCAGTTTGGAATTGTTATGTCGGGTTTTGTTTCGATTATAGCTGGCCTTATTGTTAATCGATTTGGCAGAGATTCAATTGAAAAAGTTCTTCCAGCTTCTATTACAGGCCCGATTGCAATGGTAATCGGGCTTACTCTTGCCGGTACTGCATTAAGCGATGCTGCTTCTATAGTAATTGACAGCTCAGGTACTATTTCTGTAGCAGAACCTGATATTGCGCTGGCAAAAAATATGGCATGGATTATTTCTCTTGTTACGTTACTTTCAACTATATTATTCTCGGTTTATTTAAAGGGTTTTCTGGGACAATTGCCTTTAATATTAGGACCACTAGTGGGATGTATTGTAACTTATATTATTAAAGTTGCAACAGGAATTGATCTTTTTAAAGTATTACCGGCAACTGCAGGAAGCGGGTTGTTCGCACTTCCGGTATTTACTCTTCCGAAACCAACCTGGATGGCAGTTGCAGCAATAATGCCAATAGCAATTGCAACCATTCCCGAATCTACAGCTCACGTATATCAATTGGATATATATATAAATGATCTTGCCAGGAAAAAAGGGGCAGGGAAGAAATACAATATTGCTGACAAGCTTGGTCTTAACCTGATAGGCGATGGAATAGGTGATATAGTAGCAGGGTTTATTGGTGGTCCTGCCGGAACAAACTATGGTGAAAACATAAGTGCGATGGCTATCACAAAAGTGTTTTCAGTACCTGTATTAATAGCAGCTTCAATAGTAGCAATGATTATGTCCTGCTTTACCCCCCTGGTTAACCTAATCTATTCAATACCAACTGCAGTTATCGGCGGTTTGGAAATTTATCTGTTTGGTGCGATAGCTGCTCAGGGGATTGCTATTATGGTGGAGAAAAAGGTTGACTTATTCAGTTCAAAAAATATTGCCATAATTGCCACAATTATGATAATTGGTCTTGGTGGACAGTATGCCTTTGATGGAAACATACCCTTCTTTGGTATAAATGTTCCCTGTGTTGCAGGCGCTGCAATATTTGGAATTATACTAAACCTTATTTTAAGCGTGGGTAATAAAAAGAAAAATTAACAATAAAAAACGAGGTGGTTTTCACCCAAAATCACCTCGTTTTTTATTTACTTCATCACGATAGTGTGTTAATATAATAAAGCAGAATAAATGGCAGAAAGCATTTAACAAAAATGCTCTCAGCGTATACAAAATCAAGGAATTTGGGGAGGAAGAACATGAAAAGAAAAATATTAATTTTGTTTATTGCAGGTGTACTGACAATGGCAATGGTAGCGTGCTCAACCGGAGGAAAGAATGTCAGTGCAGAGAGTAAAACATTCACTGTAGGGTTTGACCAGGACTTTCCACCATTTGGCTTCGTAGATGAAAATGGTAATTATGCAGGTTTTGATTTGGAATTGGCTGCAGAAACAGCCAAAAGACTGGGTATGGAACTTAAACTTCAGCCCATAGCGTGGGATGCAAAAGACATGGAGCTTTCGTCGGGAAATATTGACTGTATCTGGAATGGTTTTACCATTAACGGCAGGGAAGAATCATATACCTGGACAGAGCCTTATATGGCGAATAAACAGGTTTTTGTTGTAAGAGCTGATTCGGGTATAAAAACTCTTAACGATTTGAAAGGGAAAGCAGTGACAGTGCAGGTGGATTCCAGCGCCGAAGCTGCCCTGAAAGACAGGCCAGACCTGGTCGAAAGCTTTGGTGATTACATAAAAACCGCTGAATACAACACCGCCCTGATGGATCTTGAATCTGGTGCTGTAGATGCAGTAGCAATGGATGAACCTGTAGCCATATACCAGATAGAGAAAAGAGGTTCCAAATTTGAAATTCTTGAAGAAGCATTAGCAGAAGAAATGTATGGTGTAGGCTTCTTACTTGGTAATGAAGAGCTAAGGGATAAAGTTCAAAAAGTGCTTGAGGAAATGGCGCAGGATGGCACATTGGCTGAAATATCTAATAAGTGGTTTGACAAGGATGTTACCATAATTGGTAAGTAAGTATCTGATAAGAGATTTCATCATTTAAATCCTAAAGATACTTTGCATATTTAAAAAACTGACTTTAGAATAGGGGCTGTCGTTAAAGATGGCCCTTTATACCAGACTTAAGCCTGACTAAAACCCCGCCAAAGGGGATTGAACCAAAAGCATGTAAAAATACGTTTTAGGATTTTGGTACACATAAAGTATATGTATCCGTTGAATTTTTGGGCCTAGGTATGGTATTACTGAAATGGGGGAAGACCGGTCTTGAATTTATCTGTATTGATATCGGAATTAACCAGCGGAATGCTGGTTTCTGTAGCAATTTTCACTCTTACATTATTGTTTTCACTACCTTTGGGGCTGCTGGTTGCTTTTGGACGTATGTCAAAAAACTGGCTGATCCGCTGGTTTTTTAAAATATATATATCAATATTAAGGGGAACTCCGCTGATACTGCAATTAATGGTTGTATATTTCGGCCCATATTTTATCTTCGGCATTCAGATGCCAAGAAATTACAGGTTTATTGCCGTTATCATAGGTTTTGTGCTGAACTATGCAGCGTACTTTGCCGAGATCTACAGAAGCGGCATCGAGTCTATGCCAATAGGGCAGTACGAAGCTGCCAAAGTATTAGGATACAGTAAATCCCAAACTTTTTTTAAAATCATATTGCCACAGGTTATTAAACGTATATTGCCCCCTGTAACAAACGAAGCCATTACCCTTATTAAGGATACTTCACTGGCATTTGTTATTTCTGTTCAGGAGATGTTTACAATTGCCAGAGCCTTTGCATCTGCTCAGGCATCAATGATACCCTTTGTCGTTGCCGGTGTATTCTATTATGTATTCAACTTTGTAGTGGCATATACCATGGAATGGATAGAGAAAAAACTAAACTATTACAGGTAGTTGTCATAACAAGGCTTAAAAGATGGGCTACTGTATATAACTGAAATCAAAAACCACTGGAGAGGTGTAAATGAAGCTGTTTGAAATAAAGAATTTAAAAAAAAGTTTCAACGATGTAGAAGTAATAAGAGATATTTCACTAAGTGTGGAGCAGGGACAGGTTGTTGCAATAATTGGTCCGTCGGGTTCAGGTAAATCCACGCTGCTTAGGTGTGCGACAATGCTGGAGAGGATTGACAGCGGAGAAATAATATATTTGGGAGAACACGCAGTAAAAACAGATGAGGATGGAAAGGCAGTATATGCATCACCAAACAGCCTTAAGAAAATACAAAGCTATTTCGGCCTGGTATTCCAAAATTTTAATTTATTCCCTCATTATTCAGTAATTAAAAATATTATTGATGCACCAATTACAGTGAAAAAAATGGATAGAGAAGAGGCCTATGAAATTGGTCGTTCGCTGCTTAGAAAGATGGGTCTTGAAGATAAGGAAAATGCCTACCCATATCAATTATCAGGAGGGCAACAGCAAAGAGTATCTATTGCCCGTGCTTTGGCATTAAATCCAAAGATATTGTTTTTTGACGAGCCAACGTCAGCACTGGATCCTGAACTTACAGGGGAGATACTAAAGGTTATAAGGGATCTGGCCAAAGAGCATATGACGATGGTTATAGTAACTCATGAGATGAACTTTGCACGGGATGTAGCTGATCATATAATTTTTATGGATGGTGGAGTCATAGCAGAAGAAGGAGCTCCTGAGGAAATAATGCTTAATCCGAAAAACGAGCGGACTAAATTATTCTTGGGGAAATTCAGAGAATAGACAGAGTCTTATTAAAAACGGAGGGATTACAGCCCCTCCGTTTTGCTTATTTATTCTGAAGTTTATAAATAATTTTATAGCCGTGCTTTTCAATTTCTTTTTCAATCTCCGAAGTATCCTGACTGCTTGTACCTATTACAACGTCACTTTTACCGCCGGCACCACGATATACAGCCAGGTTTCTGATGTTCGCACCATGTATTGCAAAAATACCCGCTAAATGTGACATAATACCAGGTTCGTCATCTGCCTGAATAGTAAGGCGGGTCCCCTTTTCACGAAAACCCAACAGTTCTATAAAGGAGTCAAATATATCACTTTCGGTAATAATTCCTACAAGTTTTCCATTCTCAACAACGGGCAGAAAACTGACACTATTATCACGCATCAGAATTGCAGCCTCTTCTAAAAGAGCATTAGGTGAAATGGTAATAGGGTTTTTTGTCATTACTCTGCTTATTTTTGTCTTAGCAAGAATATAAGTAAGCTCATTTATGCTTAAACTTGTAGCTGTTGATGGCGACGAGCGGCTTATATCAAGATTTGAAACCACACCTACCAGTTTTCCGTCTTTTACAACGGGAAGCCTGCGGATATTGTTTTTTGTCATGATTTCGTGGGCATCTGGAATGGTATGATCGGGTGATATAGTGAATGGATTGGTTGTCAT
>JAAYNA010000193.1 GCA_012521105.1 Clostridiaceae bacterium | reverse complement strand
CAAGTTTTTTAACAGAACCTGCGTGTTTAGGCGGGAGTTTCTCGTTAGCTTTTAGCTTTTTCCCGGCCCTGGATAAAAACTTCTTAGGATGCAGTTTTCGCTTAACATGTACAGACCTGTCGGATTGCCAAAGGCGGATTAAGAAATCGTAATAGGAAGATGCCCCGGGTGCGGTTTTGCTATCAAAGCCGCAAAGATTAAATAAAAATGGATCATTTGCTACAGTTTTTGCCCAATTTGTGATAGAATGTTCTTTGAAATCAAGCATTAATACTAAGGAACGAATAATTCCTTGTTGGTTTTTGGCGGGTCGGCCTAAACCAGGGTATAATGGCTTGATCACAGGAAGCAGGCTATCCAGGTTGAGCAGATAAAGCTTTGAAATGCTTTTAGAATGCTGGATTAGCCTGTTTTTCTGTATCGGATGCATTACTACTAAGTGCATCATTAGCTTCTTCTGGTATTCTGAATGCTGTTCCCAGTTCCTTAACAAATGGATCACCCCCGAAGTTATTGGTAATAAATACCATATACTTCAATTATGGGGCGAACACACGTTTGTCAAGGTGTATGTGTTACAGTAATGTTAAAATGTGGTTATTTTAACTGGAAAAATCAAATAAGTTTTTGGACATTTTTTGGGGGTGAAACAAAAAAGTTGAACCCTTGAAATGGGTCATATTAAGGCTTTCGACTTTTCGAGAGCGTACATTTAATATAAGGGGGGGATTAATGGAATGAAAAACCGTAAATTTGGTTATGGAACATTTTTTAAAGTATTTAAAAAGGCTGGAAACGATGCTCAAGTAAACAATTCTGAAATGCCCCCGGTAAATAGTAAGAAAACGCCTATATTTTTTGAGAGTATTAAATTTCAACTATTAATAGGATTTGCCTTACCAATTATATTCATGACAATTGTGGGTATACGCTCATATAAAAACGCCTCGGAAGGTTTAAGAATGAGCTACGAACTATCTACTTCCAATACATTAGGTATGATAACAGAGCATATTGACTTCATTAAAGATACTATAGATTCCAAGATGGTTGAACTTGCTATGAATACTGATATCAGGGCGTACGTATCAGGGCAATATAACGATAACCCTTCAATTCTTCAGGATAAAAAAGTTGCTATCACCTCAACCTTAAGTACAGTTAAACATTCCGGTGACTACATAAAAAATATTTATATAATTCCAAGCGATGGTGAAGTATTATCGACGCTCGGAAGAAAAATCTCAGATTTCTATAATGAGTTTGAAAATATAGATCTAAAGAATATCAATGTGTCGGCAGGCGGAAAAATGGGCTGGGTGGGTACTCATGCCACTTTAGATGCTTCCATGTTGAACAGTAGCCAAAGCTATGCCTGCTCTTACATACGCCAGCTTAGTAGCCAAATGGGCTATATTGTGATAGACCTGGACAGGGAAAAAATTACCGAAATACTTGGCGCTGTAAATTTTGCAGAGGGGGTTTTTTCCTCCTTTATAACTGCTGATGGAAGAGAAGTGAGTGCAGCCTCAGACCGATTCACCTTCATGGCTCAACCCTGGTATCGGAGTGATATAAAGGATTTAAATGGCAGTTATAGTAATTATGTTACCCATAACAACCAGGAATACCTTTTTATGCTTCATCATAGCAAAGATGAATCTTACTCTGTTTGTGTGGCGATACCCAAATCATCAGTAATGGAAAGCGCTAATAAAATTAGAACTACAACTTTTCTGCTTGTAATATCAGCCATTTTCCTTTCAGGTCTATTGGGTGTTCTTATCACTACGGGAATTGAAAAATCAATAAAAATTATATCCCAAAAGCTCGCGGAAGTAGCAAAAGGCAATCTGACGGTTGACATGAACATTAAATCCCGCAATGAAGTCAGTGTGTTGGCAAAAAGTGCAAAAAACATGACGGAAAATACCAGAAATTTGGTTTCCAAGGTATTTGATATTTCTAAGTCGGTGGCTGCCTCCATAGATAATGTGGAACGGGCTTCAGGAAAACTGGTTAAAGCAAGTGATAATATAACCTATGCAATAGAACAGATTGATCAGGGGATTTCTCATCAGGCACAGGAATCCCAGGTTTGCTACTGCAAAATGGACGAGCTGTCTAATAAAATGAAGATGTTGAACGGGGATATAAATGATATACAAAAGCTTGCCGATAATACTCAACTGTATATTCAAACAGGTATGAATATGATGGAAAATCTGACCGAGCAATCTAAAAAGACCGGTATCATAATGAAAAAGCTTATCGAAGACATCAATATACTTCGCAGGCGATCGGCATCAATTGCAGAGTTCGCCAATATTATCAACGGGATAGCAAAACAGACAAACTTGTTATCATTAAATGCATCAATTGAAGCTGCACGAGCAGGTGAGGCAGGAAAAGGTTTTTCTGTGGTGGCTGATGAAATTCGCAAGCTGGCTGAAGATTCTATGAAGGAAGCCAAAAAGATACAGGATGCAGTAGTTGATATTGACGAAAACACAAAATTAGTGGTAGCTTCATCGCATGATGCCGAATCAGAAGTAATAGCACAGGTTGAAAGTGTGGATATCACGAAGGATGCTTTTGACAATATAGATTTAAGCCTTAACCAGTTGCTTGAGTACCTAAATAAGATAATAAATAATATTAAAAATATGGATGATGACAGGGTGACTGTTTTGGGTGCGGTTGAAAATATTTCGGCTGTATATCAGGAAACAGCGGCATCATCTTCAACGGTCAATAATACTGCCCATTCACAGCTTGATTTGGCAAAGGAGTTAAACAATTCAATGCAGGAACTACAGCTTATAATGCAGGATTTGGAGAACGCTATTGGAGTGTTTGTAATTTAGCTTTCTTCCTGCAGTAACGTAGCTATCATATATTATGGGGGATACAAGGATGGGAAAAGAGATTCAATGGCTGTCTTTTAAGACAAAGGCGCAAAAGCAGGCAGAGCTTGATGAATATACGAAATGGGCATTTAAATATGGTGAGGGGCAAAAGCAAAAAGTAGAACAAATACTAACCAGACTTTTTCCAAAGGAAAGGCTTTCCCTGGCTATGATGACCTATTTATTGGCTCGGGATGCCTATTATGGAATGTATGGCACAAAAAAGTCACCCGATAGAAATCCTATACAGGATATGTATAATGTACTATCCAAAAAATGTTACCAGGTACCGAAAAATGATATTCCGTTGTACATGGCATTGGTTATTGCAGATGAGAGAGTATCTGATACTCTCGACTATCCACCGGATGACGTGCTTCGTAATGTTGCCGGGAGATTAATGGAAAGGGGATGGAAGTAATGGCAGAATTCAATAATAATATGGATTTCCCGGAGTTGGATGCATACTTTTCGAAGAATAAAAACGTTGAAGACGAAAGTGAAGCTTTGGCAAGCCTTTTAAAGCGGGGTGCCATGGCATATCGGGAGGCGGAAGATATACGGAAGCAATGTCTTAATGCAAGGGAACTTTTGCCCAAGGAGTATCGTTATATAGAATTTACAGATCTGCCCAGAATGATTGAAAAGTGTAAAACCTTTGATTTAAAAAGCTATTCCAGGGAATTTACAAAGTGTTTAATTATAGGTACATGCTTTTATATTCTTTTCCAATCCATTATTTCCTCAGTGGCTGTCTTTGTGGTTTGTTTAATTGTGTTGATTGGCGGGGGGTATATGACAGACCGTAAAAACAGCGAAAAGCTTGAGGCCTATTATAGCTTATTGAAACAATTGCGGGGTGTGTTTCCTGAGCTTGAACTGGAAGTAGATTATTGCTGTGAAGAAAAGTTAATGAGCTTGTATAACATTGTTCAGTCCAATAAACTGACCTCGCTTAAAAGTGCTGTTGAAAAACTGGAGACCATTAATTGAAATTTTTTTGCTCTTCCTGATTTTATAAATAAGTATAACCAT
>JAAYNA010000033.1 GCA_012521105.1 Clostridiaceae bacterium | reverse complement strand
GCTGTTTTTATTAGCATTTCATTAGTAATCCATTATTTTTTCTATAACGAAAAGGATTTTGTTATTGTCTATAGCAGATTATAATTCAATCTATGCAAACATTTCGACGGCCTTATCACCGCGGAGTAAATCTAAAAGGAGGAAGTAATTATGGACACTATGGAAAAAGCAACCAAGAGAAGCTTACTGCTTGATAAGGGTATTATACTCCAATCAGGCACAATTTGCCGGGACAAAATCAATCTTATATCCGGGGCCATGACCGCCCCATTGATTGAGACAATCTGGACATTCTCCGGCTATGATACCGAAGCTATGGAAAGAGTTTCGGCTATCTTTACAAATTTATACCATGAGGGCCGGGAAGCTGAAATGATGGCTGTATTGCGCATTCTATATGACTTATCAGGACTGCAATTCCCGGAGGATGTTGAATTGCTGGCAACCCACCCGGAAGCACGACAATACTTCCTGATCTCTTTTTTGCTGGACATGGAGGATTGTATGCAGGGCTTGATGGCTGAGGCAGTGGGAGAGTAAAGTAAAATTCAGTACGTGAGAGAAGATCTGCCCGTTTTGCAGGTATGCGGCGGGCTTTTGTTTTCTTTATCTGCCTTTTATCTACTCGCGAGTTAAATATCATGCTGAAAAAGATAGATTAATGTGTTCAAGCATGTCTATTTTACTCAGTGTGAGGCAAATTTAAGACTGGGCAATGCTCAAGAATATGCAGGTTTTGATCCAGCGTTCTCTTGATTTTATGAATTTAAAAACAAGGGCATTCAACAAACTTATTGCCTTTGTTCGTTTCTTCGTATATAATAGAATAAATTGGCAAATTTTCTCTGTGAGGTATCGGAGAATGGAATACATTACGGCAAAAGAAGCCGCAGAAAAATGGAATATATCTCAACGCAGAGTTCAGGTTTTATGCGAACAGGGACGGGTATTAGGTGCTGTACGGTTGGGATGGGCTTGGGCAATTCCTAAAGAAGCAGATAAGCCTGTAGATGCTCGTATGAAATCAAAAACAAGAAATCAAAGATAGAATTTTATTTTGTGTGGTGAGAAAATGGACAAGAGATCACTTACCGAGCAAGAAATACGTACAAGGTTTATAACTCCAGCTATTAAAGCTGCTGGGTGGACTGATGCTCAATACGTGAAGAATATGCTATTACAAAAGGGCGAATTATAGCTCGCGGCGGGTCTTATAAGAGAGATAAGGCTAAATATGCAGATTATGTCCTTTTCTATAAACCACACATTCCCATTGCTATAATTGAGGCAAAGGATAACAACCATACAATATCGGATGGAATGCAACAAGCATTAGGCTATGCCGAACAATTGCGCGTGCCGTTTGTATTTACATCAAATGGTGACGGTTTTACTTTTCATAATCGCAATAGCGAGGATAGTGATCGTGAAACAATTTTATCTATTTCTGAATTCCCCTCACCTGAAACACTATGGAAAATGTACAAGCAGTACAAGGGTATAGATGAAAAGCAAGAAAAAGTTATTACAGAACCTTACTACGTACAAAGGCCTGATAAGCAACCACGGTATTATCAGCTAAATGCGATTAATCTTACTGTTGAATCTATTGCTAAAGGTAATAATAGAGTATTACTAGTTATGGCAACGGGAACCGGAAAAACCTATACAGCATTTCAGATTATTTGGAGACTCTGGAAAGCAGGTATTAAAAAACGTATTCTATTTTTAGCAGACCGAAATGCGCTTATTGACCAGACTTATACTAATGATTTTGCTCCCTTTAAAGATAAAATGACAATTATTCGCCATCGCCATGTGGATAAATCATATGAGATATACCTGGCTATTTATCAAGGGCTTACAGGCGAAGGCGATAAGGACATTTTCCGTCAATTTAGTCCTGATTTTTTTGATTTAATTATCGTTGATGAGTGTCACCGCGGAAGCGCCAAAGCTGATAGTGAATGGCGAGAGGTCTTAGAATATTTTAAATCTGCCACGCAAATCGGCTTAACGGCAACGCCAAAAGAAACGAAAGAGGTTTCTAATATTGATTATTTTGGGGAACCTGTCTATACATATTCGTTAAAACAAGGTATTGAAGATGGATTTTTAGCTCCCTATCGGGTAATTCGAGTATTGCTTGATAAAGATGCCGAAGGCTTCCGTCCTTATCTTGGGCAGACTGATCGTTTTGGAAATATTATAGAGGATCGTGAATATAACATTACCGATTTTGACCGGGAGTTGGTATTGGAGCAACGTACTAAAGTTGTGGCAAAAGTGGTTTCAAACTATTTAAAAGCGCATAATGCTCGAATGGATAAAAGTATCTTTTTCTGCGTTGATACAGAACACGCTGATCGTATGCGGCAGGCGCTTATTAACGAGAACAGCGATTTGGTAAAAGAAGACGAGCGCTATGTGATGCGAATTACAGGCGATGATGATATCGGGAAAAAACAGCTTGACAATTTCCGCGATGTGTCCAGCAGATATCCCGTTTTAGTAACGACTTCAAAATTGTTGACAACCGGCGTAGATATACAGACCATTAAATATATTGTGTTGGATACCAACATCAACAGTATGACTGAATTCAAGCAGATTATAGGACGTGGCACTCGGATTCGTGAAGATTTAGGTAAAGTGTTTTTTACTATTTTTGATTTTAGAGATGCTACGCGATTGTTTGTCGATCCTGACTTTGACGGGCCCTGTGAACAGGATGATGAATATATGCCTGATGAAAATGGCAATATACATGATTCTGATTCCGATAGCGAATTTGTAAGAGAAGATCCTAAGGACTACACCATTGATAACGATTTGGAGTCTGGCAAACGTAAAAAATACTACGTGGGTGATGTAGAGGTATCTGTTTTAAAGCAAAGAGTTCAATACATCGATAAAAATGGGAAATTGATTACGGAATCTCTTACAGACTATACAAAACGAAATGTTTTGAGTAAGTTTGCCACGTTGCATGATTTTTTACATGTTTGGAACAGCGCGGAACGCAAGCAGGCCATTTTAGACGAGCTTGCTGAACAAGGCGTCTTAATCGAAGAATTACAGGAGCAAATCGGGCATGAATTTGACCCGTTTGATTTGCTGTGTCATATTGCATTTGACCAACCCCCTTTAACAAGGCGTGAAAGGGCAAATAAGGTAAAAAAACGAAATTATTTTGCTAAATACGGGGAAAAAGCGGCGGCTGTTTTGGACGCTTTGTTGGACAAATATGCCGATTCGGGCATTTCTAATATAGAGAGTTTGGATGTTTTAAAGGTAAATCCCATAAGAGAGTTTGGAACCCCTCAGTTTATTGTCAACAAAATCTTTGGGGGAAAAGAAAAATTCAAACAGGCTATACGGGAGTTAGAGCAAGAACTTTATGTCGCATAATTTGAGGAGGTAAGCCAAATGGCTATATCAAATACAACAAAGGCCCTGAAAGACATTATGCGTATCGATGCGGGGATAAACGGCGATGCGCAGTACATAGAACAGATTGCTTGGTTGCTTTTCCTAAAAGCATTTGATTACAAAGAACAGGAATGGGAATTAGAGGATGATTATGTTCCGGTTATTCCCGAGCAATATCGATGGAGAAACTGGGCTGAAGACGATGAAGGCATTACCGGAGATGCCCTGATTGAGCATGTAGAAAATATGTTCCGGACGTTGCGCAATTTGGATGTTTCGGATGGAGATCCACGAAAATTCCTTGTCCGTGATGTCATGGAAGGCGTAAATAACTTCATGAAATCAGGAACGCTTTTGCGGCAAGTTATTAATAAAATTAATGCTGATATTAACTTTGATGAAGTAAAAACCGCTCATTTATTCAATGGCATTTACGAATCCATGCTCAAGGATCTGCAAAGCGCTGGCAAAGCCGGGGAATTCTATACTCCGAGGCCTGTTACAAAATTTATTGTAGATATGGTGAACCCTCAGTTAGGTGAAATTGTACTTGATCCAGCATGTGGAACCGGCGGCTTTTTAACCAGTGTCATTGACCGTTTTGATATCAAGACGGCTGACGAGTATAGAACATTGCAAAAAACCATTAGGGGCATCGAAAAGAAGCCTTTCCCCTTTTTACTGTGCGTTACAAACTTGATTGCCCATGGCATTGATGTGCCATTGATTAGGCACGACAATACCTTGCGTACGCCGACAACAGATTATAGCTTGGCTGACAAGGTAGACGTTATTGTTACCAATCCGCCTTTTGGAGGGGCGGAAGAGAAAGCCATTTCTCAGTCGGTGCCCGCAGAATTACGAAACACGGAAACGGCGGATCTGTTTTTAGTACACATCATGGCGCTTCTTAAAGACGGCGGACGCTGCGGCATGGTTTTGCCGGATGGATTTTTATTTGGAACAGGTGTAAAAGCTGCTATCAAGAAAAAGCTACTGGAGGAGAACAATCTGCACACCATTGTCCGTTTGCCTAAGGACGTGTTTGCGCCATATACCAACATAAATACAAACCTGCTTTTCTTTACAAAAGGGAAACCCACACAAGGCATATGGTTTTATCGCTTGGAAATGCCCCAAGGCTATAAGCATTTTTCAAAAACAAAGCCGATGTTGTACGAGCACTTCGCGCCTGTGCGTGCATGGTGGAACAATCGTAGAGAGAGCGATGTTTCCCAATATGTTCCTGTGGAGGATATAGTTGCGGTGGAGTATAATTTGGATTTTTGTGGTTTTCCTCACGAAACCGAGGAAATTTTGCCTCCGGATGAATTTATTGCGCAATATCGCAATGAGAAGGCAATTTTAACAGAGAGAATTGAAAGTATACTCGCAAAGATTCAAACAGCTCTGGCACAGGAGGATGTGCTATGAAAGCAGCGGAATTGCGTAAATCTATATTGCAGGCGGCGGTGCAGGGAAAACTTGTGCCGCAGGATATACATGACGAACCGGCTTCGGTTTTGCTGGAGCGTATCCGTGTCGAAAAAGAGCGACTTGTTAAGGAAGGGAAAATAAAAAAAGAAAAGCCCCTGCCACCTATTTCAGAGGATGAAATTCCCTACGACTTGCCGGAGGGGTGGGTTTGGTGTAGACTTAATGAATTATTTAATTTTATTGATTATAGAGGCAAAACTCCGACTAAAACAAATAAAGGTATTCCGCTTATTACTGGAGCTAATATAAAAAACGGATATATGGACTATACTCAAAAATTTTTTATTTCAGAAGAGGAGTATATTCAGCGTCTATCGAGAGGCATATGTCAAAAAGGAGATATACTTATAACAACATAGGCACCTTTAGGTCACGTTGCTCTTGCTGATAAAGATAAGTATAGCGCGGGTCAAAGAATCATAACTTTACAAGGTTATTCAAATACAATAAATAATGAATTGTTTATGTTTTTTTTATTATCACCAGTTATCCAGCAAGATATTTTTAATAAGCGGTCAGGAATGACTGCTTATGGAATAAAAGGAGCACTACTAAAGCTTGTTTTAATTCCATTACCTCCATTTTCTGAACAGGAGCGAATTGTTGCTAAAATAAAAAAACTAATGGATCTATGTGATGAATTAGAAGCAGCCGAGCAGGAATTGGATGTTCTGGAAAGTCGTTTTGAAGAGTATTTACCGAAATCTATACTTCAAGCGGCAGTACAGGGAAAACTTGTGCTTCAGAATCTCCATAACGAACCGGCTTCGGTTTTGCTGCAACGCGTTCGTGCGGAAAAAGCTCGTCTTGTGAAAGAAGGGAAAATAAAAAAAGAAAAGCCTCTACCTCCTATTTCAGAGGATGAAATTCCCTACGACTTGCCTGAGGGATGGGTTTGGTGCAGGTTGGGGGAATTATGTAACTTTGGTGTAACTATTAGTACTATACCGGACAATATTCCAGATGATGCTTGGGTATTAGAATTAGAAGATATTCATAAGGATACAGGTGAAATTGTTCAATATAAGACAAAGGCAGAAAGGAAATCAAAAAGTTCGAAACATGTGTTTTATAAAGGAGATGTTTTATATAGTAAACTCAGGCCATATTTAAACAAGGTAACAATTGCAGAAAAAGATGGATATTGCTCATCAGAGATATTACCTTTGCAGTTTTGTAAAGATATTTATCCACAATACGCCATTTGTTTTCTTCGTAGTCCTACTTTTGTTGATTATGCGATAGAACGCTCGTACGGAGTAAAAATGCCTCGTTTAGGAACAGAAGACGGAAGAAATGCTCTATTCCCTCTTCCCCCTCTTGCCGAGCAACAGCGTATTGTTGCTAAAGTAAATGAATTAATGGCATTATGCGAGGAAATAAAAGCGGTAAAAACAAAACCCATTGAACAAAGGGATACTAACAAGGTTATAGACTTCCCGGCAGTAAAACAAGATGGGCAGATCCAGTTAGCGGCTCGTGGAGAAATCGGTAAAAAGTCTTCCAACGAACTGATGCAAACGATTGATGAGATGTTTGCGGGGGATGAATGATGTTAACCGCAAAAACTCCGTCGTCCAAAGCAAAATGGGTTTTGGAAACAATGGGTATAAAGGGTGTTCCGGCTCCATATTTTGACGATATTGCGCTTCAGGAGAAGATAAAAGTAAAGCGGTGTTCTTTGCCATCAGAAAAGGATTTGAGTGGGATGCTGATATATAGAGGCGAAATGAAAGGTATCCTTATCAATACATATATTGAAAACATCGGACGCCAAAACTTTACTTTTGCCCATGAGCTTGGCCATTATTTTTTAAAGCATAAACCTCCATATATATTGGATGGGGAGTCAAGTTTCAGATGCTCAAATCAAGACATGGAAGTTGTAGATAACTATTCTTCTATAGAAGCTGAGGCGAATCAATTCGCTGTCGAATTATTAATGCCTGAGTTGCTTTTTAAGCCACTTTTAGCAGGAACTGTTTTTGATTTTACCTTAATGAGTAGTTTGGCAAACCAGTTTTATGTATCAAAGCACGCGTGCGGGAACAGGATTTTAGATTTTATGAAGGAACCCTATATTCTTATATGCTCGAATGGGACATCCATTACCGCAATTAAATGTTCAAATGCAGCCAAGAGATTTGGAAAAGCAGTAAAGAATATTCCCACAGAAAGTCATGCATACAGAGCGATTCGATATCAGCAGAATCAAAAGCAGTTTTATCTTTCGCCTGGCTCTGTATGGTTTGGTCAATTGTTTAGTAATATTATTGTTTACGAGTGCACGCGGGGAAATTATGAGCATGATGTATCTATGACGATTTTAAAAGTAGAGTATCCAACTATTCTGCCTGTGTAATTTACATAAAAGAAGGTAGGAAAATGATTAATATGATATTAAATGAACAGCAGTTAAAAGCTATATGCGATGTTTTGGCTGACACTAATCGAGGACTTACAAAAATTGAGTTGACTCGTTTGATTGAACAGTGCCAGATTCCTGTGATGGATGACGGAAAATCAAGTAATGGTTTAACATATACGGTTGGTTTAAATAAAAGGGATTGGCTCTATAAATGTTTTGCCAATGAAATAAACTCACATAAATCGTTTGAAAGGGTATTTATCTTTATTGAAAAAGCTTTAAATCCTGTTAGTTACACAAGTGAAGAAAGTAGACAAAAATATCATTTTCTTTTTGAGGAAACAAATAAGGTTTTGCTACTTATTGGGCTGAATATATCAAATGAAGGTAAACTTACAGAAGTTGCTCAGGCAAAAACGCTTGAAGAGGTTGATAGGCGGGTCAATAATTTAAGAAGACAGCTCTATAACAGAGCTATTCACCATGAAGTCAAAAAATATTGTATTCGGGATTATTTGAGAAAGGATTATTATGATGCAGTATTTGAAGCTGCGAAAGGATTAGCCGAAAGAGTTCGTGAAATTACTGGATTAACTACAGATGGTTCGGCTTTATTTCAAAAAGCATTTGCAAAAAATGACCCTTATATTTTTTTAAATTCGTTAAAAACGGAGAGCGAAATCAATGAATTTCTGGGGTTGAAAGAACTACTTGAATCGATATTTCATTTAGTAAGAAATCCTGCAGCACATACTCCAAAAATAAATTGGAAAATAGATGAAATCAAAGCATTAGACATACTAACATTGATTTCATTTGCTCATAAATATTTAGATGAGTGTCATAAAGTTCCGTGAGGATAAATTAGAAGGGAGAGTATCTTAGTGAAATAATACTGATCTTTGAGTAATATGCTGGGGTCAAGATGCATATGTTTTTAATAATGTTTAGGTTTAGTGATTGAACTATTATATACACCCTCTCTTACACCTTTGCCCCAATGCATACAGAGACAGTAATAGGAATGCAAACAAAGAAAAGATGCCTAGAAGTCCTTAAATTTCAGCGCTTTGCGCGCTATATGACTTTTAAAAGAGATTGCGACGATTTCAGGAATAAAGGATTAAGAAATATAATTGATGTATCCGTTGTACTGGACATGAGTGTGTAGACATGTTTAATGTGTGCTTTAATTAGAGTGTTCAGATATGTCATATTACGCGGTGGGAAGGAAATTCAAGACTGGGCAATAATATAAAAGAATGTCGGTTTTTTATCCGTGTTCTCTTTAAAATTATATGTAAGCGTCAAAGAAACCCTCACATAGTATATCGGTTGTGTAGTTGATACAATCACAGTAAAACAAGTTGAAAAAGTTGAAAAAGTAGGCCAACTTTTTCAACCAGGAATGGAGTGATTGTAT
>JAAYNA010000192.1 GCA_012521105.1 Clostridiaceae bacterium | reverse complement strand
TCATAATATCTCATGATATCTATAAATATCAGCTATTTTTGCAACAGAGACAAGTGGAGGTAAAAAAAATAATAGCCCTCTTGAGAGGGCTTGATAATAAAGGAAACTGAGTTTCCGAAAATCTACCAAATATATGATGGGAGGATCGAAATGAAAAGATTATTATCATTAACTTTAGTGGTTTTTTTAATCTTAAGTTTTATTGTTGGCTGTGGAAACAATAACGGTAATGAAAATAGCCAAGCTTCAAGCAGTAGATTTATTAATATAGTTACAGGTGGAACTGCAGGAACTTATTACCCTTTAGGAGGGGCTTTGGCAGAAATATTGAATGAATCAATAGAAGGAGTAAATGCCATTTCTCAGGCTGGGGGAGCATCCATTGCAAATATAAATTTATTAAAAGATCAAAAGGTTGAAGTTGCATTTATTCAAAATGATGCCGCTTATTATGCTGAACAAGGGCTTGAAGTTTTTGAAGATAACAAATTTGAAGATATTAGAGGGCTCGCAACTTTATATTCAGAGACTATTCAAATAGTAACTCTTGATAGAAACTTAAAGACGTTAAAAGATTTACAGGGAAAGAAAGTTTGTATAGGAAGTATTGGTAGCATCAACGTGGCAAATTGTCGGCAAATATTTGCGGAATCAGGTATGGATATGGAGAAGGATATTAGTCCACAATATCTCACTTTTGCGGATGCTGCAAATAGCTTAAAAGATGGTAATGTAGATGCTGCTTTTATAGTGGCTGGCATACCAACTGCTGCAGTTCAGGATGTATGTGCTCAACATGAGATTAATTTAGTTTCTATAGAAGAAGAAGTAGCAGATAAGTTAATAGAGAAATATCCATTTTACACAAAAACTATTATACCTGCAAATACTTATAATGGGCAGACGGATGATGTGCTTGCTTTGTCTGTTAGGGCCATGCTAGCGGTTAACTCAAAGCTCGATGAAGAACTTGCTTACGATATACTTAAGGCGATGTACGATAATACAGAAAGACTTGAGGCATCACACGCAGTGGGTAAATTAATAACAGAAGAAACTGGTCTTGAAGGGATGTCAATTCCATTGCATCCAGGAGCGGAAAAATATTTTAAAGAAAGAAATTATATTGAGTAATGAATAAAACAAAAAGAGAGATTTCTGGGCAGAGGTTTAACTGCCCAGAAATCATAACAAATAAACTAATAGCTACAATATTAGTATGTGCTATAATAACGATAATTTTATTTTGTTTTTATTATCAAATTGTTAGTTCACAGGTTCTCATATTAAATGATGTTGACGCCGATAAGAGAACAACATTAGTTGTTCATAACGGGGTATTTGTTTTAAGTTATATACATTCTGCTCACAAAACACCAGTTTTCGAGTTTTTTGACATAAATGATTACAATAATCTAGTTTTATTCAAAACTGTTTATGAATCGTTAGGAATAGGTCTTCCGTTTACTGAGGAGAATGGTAATTTAAGTATGGAAAATGGGAAATATATATTGAACATGAAAAAAGAATTTAGTTCTATCTATATTAGAGTTTCACCTATTGCACATCATTCGATAAACATAGGTGGTGAAGATTACCCGCTTCTAAAATATGTAGGTCCAAATAACTTATTAAAAATAACAGCTAAAAAACAGTATAAATTAAAAAAGAAGAGGTGAAGAAATGTCATCTTTAACTGGTAGTAAAGAAACAATAAATACTGAAGAAATACTGAAAAAATTTGATAGGGAATCTGATTATAGAGAGTTAACTGGGTTTTGGGCGAAGTTAATTGCAATAATTGCGATTGCATTTTCAATTTTTCAATTATATACTGGGATCTTTGGAACATTAGATGCATTAAAGCAAAGGTCTATACATGTAGCATTTGCTTTCTGTTTGATTTTTCTATTGTATCCCGCAAGAAAAAAATGGTCAAGAAGTAGGATTCACCCATTTGATGTTTTTTTATCAATATTTGGAGTAGTAATTCCTATGTATCTCATTGTTTTTTATGAGGACTTAGTTATGCGTTCAGGAACTTTAACTACGATGGATTTTATAGTGGGAATAATAGCCATTGTCTTAGTTTTTGAAGCTACCAGAAGAGTTGTTGGCACTCCAATTCTTTTTGTAACAACTATTTTTTTACTGTATGCGTTGCTAGGGCCCTATATACCAGGTATGTTAGCACATAAAGGGGTAGAATTAAGGGACCTTGTTTGGTATATTTATTTTACGACTGAAGGTATTTTTGGTTTACCTGTAGGAGTATCTTCAACTTTTATCTTTTTGTTTATACTATTTGGTGCATTTTTAGAAAAGACTGGGATGGGTCAATTTTTTATAGATTTATCTAATGCTGTGGCTGGCTGGGCAGCGGGAGGTCCGGCAAAGGTAGCGGTCATATCAAGTGGTCTTATGGGGACAGTATCAGGAAGTTCCTGTGCAAATGTGGCTGGTACTGGTAGCTTTACTATTCCAATGATGAAGAGGCTCGGTTATAAACCCGAATTTGCAGGAGCTGTAGAAGCTGCCGCATCAACAGGAGGTCAACTAATGCCTCCTATTATGGGAGCAGCAGCTTTCCTTATATCGGAGTTCACAGAGACGCCGTATGTTAAAATAATAGCCGCTGCGGCAATACCCGCTTTTCTTTATTATTTTGGAATATTCATTGGTACGCATCTAGAAGCAAAACGACTGAATTTAAAGGGGTTGAAGAGAGAGGAGTTACCGAGTATTAGAAAAATAATAATAGAAAGAGGCCATCTAATGCTTCCTTTAATAGGAATTGTATTGTTATTAATTAGGGGCCGGTCACCAATGAGGGCAGCGATTGTAGCAATAGCACTGTCCGTTGTTTGCTGCATGATAAAAAAGGCCACAAGAATAACTTTTAGGGATATTATAGGGTGTCTTGAACAAGGAGCTAGAAATGCATTAGCAGTAGTTACTGCCTGTGCCTGTGCTGGAATAATCATTGGTGTAGTTACAAAAACAGGCCTCGGATTAAAAATGGGGTCAATGCTTATACACATTGCAAGAGGGAATCTTCTCATTACCTTGTTTTTTACAATGATTACTTCAATAATTCTAGGTATGGGAGTACCAACAACAGCTAATTATGTAATTACCTCTACGATAGCTGCTCCTGCATTAGTACAAATGGATGTTCCGCTTTTAGCAGCTCACTTGTTTTGTTTTTACTTTGGCATTATTGCTGATATAACTCCTCCGGTAGCGCTTGCTGCTTTCACTGGAGCTGGTATTGCAAAAGCAGATCCACTAAAAACAGGTTTTAATGCTGTAAAACTTGCCATTGCAGCATTTATTGTACCGTATATTTTTGTATATAACCCGGAAATGCTGTTGATTGATTCAACTCCTTTCGGTATAGTACTAATGCTGATAACTTCAATAATAGGTATAACTTGTGTCGCTTCGGCAGCATCTGGATTTTTACTGACCGAACAATCATTAATTGAACGAATCATTATATTAATAGGCGGCTGTATGCTTATAATACCAGGACTTGAAACCGACCTTATAGGGGCAGCTAGTATTGCGGTCGCTTACCTCATACAAAAGAAAAAAGCCGCTAAAAAGGTAAACCTGGCAAAAGTTACTGATACATAGTGTAAAATAATTGTAGGACATTTTCAGGATAAAAAAGAACAAGAGATCCTCACTTTTTGATACAATGGAATCAGCATAAAGAACCATTGAAAAGGAGGATCTCTTATGAATACTATTGTA
>JAAYNA010000191.1 GCA_012521105.1 Clostridiaceae bacterium | reverse complement strand
GTGTAAGCGATATTATGATGCAGTTTCAGGCCGATATCCTGCGTATTAATGTGGTGAGGCCCAAAGTAATAGAAACTACCGCCCTTGGTGCAGCATTTATGGCAGGGCTTCGGACAGGAATGTGGTCAAGCTTTGATAATATTACAAAAACATGGGCTCAGGACCGTGTTTTTGAACCCAAAATGGATGAAGAGCGCAGCAGAAAACTGTATGCAGGTTGGAAAAAAGCTGTGGAACGGTCCCTTGGATGGATTGATAGTTAATACCATTTCAGTGCATGGCAATACCGGTGGCAGAGGCAGAGAACCGGTTGTATTTACCGCATCTGTCACCGAAATAGCCCACAGGCTGCTGGTTTTCAAGGACCGAAACAACTTCGCATTGGTTTGAACAGTCACTACAGACAAAGCTTTTGGATTTAAAACTTGAGGCTGAAATGGAAAACCCCTTAAAATGTGTTTTAGTTTTTTCTCTGGAAACTTTCTCCCTGGCAAGTATCGCAGCGCCCACAGCTCCCATTACATCATAATGCTCCGGGATTAATACAGGCATATTCAAAGCCTTTTCAAAAGCGCGGTGAATTCCGCTGTTGGCAGCCACACCTCCTTGGAAAATGACCTTTGGCAAAATATCCTTTCCCTTAGCCACATTACTGAGGTAGTTTCTTACCAGTGCATCGCAAAGGCCGGCAATAATATCACAAGTGTTGTATCCAAGCTGCTGTTTATGGATCATGTCCGATTCCGCGAAAACAGCACATCGTCCTGCTATTCGTACAGGAACGGTTGCCTTTAAAGCATGGTCTCCAAACTCTTCAATGGGAATGCCAAGACGTTCGGCCTGGCGGTCAAGGAAAGAACCTGTACCTGCTGCACACACCGTGTTCATGGCAAAGTCTGTTACCACACCATCCCTGATTATTATTATTTTCGAGTCCTGGCCTCCAATTTCAAGAACGGTTTTTACATCCCTTTCTGTTTGAATTGCTGCAACTGCATGGGCGGTTATTTCATTTTTAACTATGTCCGCACCGGTTTGAATTGACGCTATCATTCTGCCGCTGCCCGTTGTTCCAACGGAATATATTTGCCTGTCGTCATATTTTTTCTGAATCTCGGCAAAAACCAATTGCACTGCTTCCATAGGCCTGCCCTTGGTTCTGACATATAATTTTTCCACTACATTATTGTTATTGTCCAGTAAAACAAGGTTTGTGCTAACAGAACCTACATCAATTCCCAGCGAATACATGTTCCCGTCTCCTTTCAAGTAAGTCAATAAAAGCCTCGATACGGGTCATATAGCCTGCCTCTCCGGTCATTTCATCAACTATCAGGGAGAGCATAGGGAGTTTTTTTTCCCGGGAGATCGTAGGTAAAATTGCCTTTGAAACAATTTCAGGCATGCACCCCATTGGAAAGATCTGAATGGCACCGTCAAAGCCTTCTCTCGAAGCCAACACAGCTTCCCCCACACATTCCCGTGCATGTCCGCCTATGTAAAGCGGAAGAAATTCATTTGAGGCTTTTAAGAGCTTCATGGAATTAAGCTTTATTATTTTCAGAAGCATGTCTTTTAACCACCATGAGGGGGTTAGATTCCTTTTGGTTGATACTGACATATCCATTAAAACGTCCTCAATAAAAAGGTTTGTAAAAGGTTCTATAACCGTATAGATTTCACCAATTATGGCTACTTTTATAGGGTTTTTTGAATAGTCAACGGCTATATTCTTTATTCTTTTCTGGTATTCCTTCAGTATCTTTAATGCCTTATCCGGCTGATTACAGCTCAAAACTTCACTTTTGCAGGAATTAAGAAGCCTTTTGCATTCACCTTTGTTTTTCTCGTAACCTGCTTTAAAGTGGGCCTGGCTTTCAATTTCATCCAAAATACACATGGCATTATATGCCCGTATAACCGAATTGATTTTGCCCGGGAATCTCTTTTTGCTCTCAGAGCCAACTATTTGAATTCTGTTAAACAGCTCACGCATTCCAATACTTTTGACAGCATCGATAACAATGAAATCAACATTATATTCTAAATACTCAAGTATTTTAAGCTGAAGTTCCGAGTATTCACCAAACCTGCACGGGCCGCAACTACCCACAAGAAGAATAGTATCTGCCCCACTTTTTATTCCGGCAATATAATTTCCAATCATAAGTTTAAGAGGGAGGCATATTTCCTCGGGTGAGTATTTTGATCCTAGAGACAGTGCTTCTTTGTTGTTCAGCGGAGGAATAACATAATCGATTCCCAGGCCGTCAAATAGAATTTTGACTGCTATATAAACATTGCCCATGTGAGGGATGGTTATTTTCATTTACAACTCTCCTTTCAAGCATATCCGTAAATGCTTCAAGCCTGGTGTCAACACCTGCCTCCCCCGTGTGCTCGTCAAGCTTAATAACAAGCATGGGAAATTCCCCTATATGGAAGCGGATAAGGTCTACTACAATTGAATCAATGCCACAGGCAAAGGAGGACAGATATATAATCCCATGTACTTTTTTCTGCTCATAAAAAGCTGCTGAAGCCCCGTATAAATTGCGTTTGAATGTCCAAAAGGGTTTTTTCAACAGTTTTTTAATCTGTGTTTCTGTAATAGAGCTGGGAGCAAACTCTTCGGTTATAATCCCTATTCCTTTTGCTTTTAGCTTATTCACAATATTCATATTTAAAAAGGCATCGTTTACTATATATGGGTGACCGGCGAGCATAACGGTAATGTCCTTTTGATCCAGAATTCCGGTTTTATAGTTACTCTGTGCCTTTAGTGCAAGTTCAAAAGCATGTTTAATTTTACTTCTGTTACGGGTTATTGCTGATCCCGATGAAATACACCATTTATACAGGGATTTTTTATTATGCATATATAGTGGAGCAAGCGTAACCGGAGGCATATCAGGTATGCTGTGAATAACCATCTCAGGCAGGCCGCAGAACTTAGGGCAAATATATTCATTTCTATACACCTGCATAATACGCGGGATTACTAATAAATCACATTGATCTTTTATTGAAGCAATGTGCCCGTGATAAATTTTAACAGGGAGGCAGGCTTCATCAACACAGGCCTTCACACCCGTATTTAAAATGCTTTTATTTGTATCTTCAGAATTTATGATTTCGGCCCCGAGACCGTGAAAGAAAGTTTCAAAAAAGGGATGGTATTTACAGTATAATAACCCTTTCGGAATTCCAACCCGCATTACATCACACTTTCAATCTTTATATACATTTATGTTTCTCACCAAAAAGCCTGTAAATCCAAGCAAAAATAAAACAAATTAACACAAATAAAGCTTTCAGGTGATAAATGTATTATGCCCCGAATAAAACCGATTATTTATAATAAGCATTAAAAGAACCAAAGAAATTATCAACTGAAACATCAGACCGGGCGCAGGACCAAAGCGAAGAAAAATTTAATACCTGGAAAATAGAAATCGGCTGTATAAATATGGTATAATTTATAACAAGGAGTATATATTGAATTGAGAATGGAAAAAGCAAAAGATCTTATTGCCGGCACAAACACGAGAAACTATGAAATTGCCGAAGCTGTTGGATATTCTGATCCGCATTATTTCAGCTATTGCTTTAAAAAGTATTATAAAATGTCTCCAAATGAGTTTAGAGAAAAGCTTAGCATAAAAATATCAGCCGTCATGTTACATGTTGCGTCCGGCCATTCGGTAACTTTCAAAAATCCATCTCTGTCACCTGTCGGTTATTATCTGAAAATTATACAATTGACGAGTATATTGCTTCTTTCGAATAAAAAAGTGTAGGGTGATGAATACTTATCTGAAAATTCGTATATTTTGGATCTACACAAAAACTTATTTAAGATCTATATTATTATAGCAAGGAAATAAAAAATACTGAAGAATCAGATCTTAAAGCCAGGAGATGTTATATGAAAAAGAAGGGTATTATTATTTTATATATAATAATCGCAGTGGGGGCAGGAATATTAACAGGTCTTTTTATATCGTCTGTTGTGTCTGCTGATAATACTCCAATAATGTCTGACATTTCAACAGGCGGCGATATAAATAACAGTGGTAATGGGGTTGAAGAGGGCGGGGGTAAAGTTAGAGAAGAGGGTGCAAATTATAACATAACTGATAACCAAAGATATTATAAACCACTTGTCAGCGACTCGGACAGAAATGTTCTGCTTATCGGAGAAGATGCTTATAGCGGTAATTACGATACCATAATCATTGCGTCTATATCTGAGAAGAATAAGAAGATTCAACTGTTTAATTTTCCGAGGGATATCTATATTGACTACAGCGAAGAGATACTTAACAGGTTAAAGGAAAAATCCCCTGCTTTATACAATGCAAAGGGTTTTCAAAAGATCAATGCAGCCCACACTGTTGGTGCAAGAATTGAATATAAAAAAGGAACGGGTAGGTTCGGTGACAGTAATTTTGACTTTTTGGCCGACTTAATTGAAGAGGTTTTTGGTATAACTGTTCATGATTATGCTTATGTTAATACAAAGGGTTTTAGAGAAATTGTAGATCTGTTTGGCGGTGTAAAAATATATGTTCCTGTTAGAATGAAGTACGACGATCCGGTGCAGAATCTGCATATTGATATTGAAAAAGGAATGCAGCACCTCAATGGAGAACAGGCTGAAGGGTTTGTAAGATTTCGCCAGGGATATGACGAAAATGGTGTTTTTAAAAATTACTCCGACCAATTCAGGAAAGAGAATCAGAATGAGTTTTTAAAAGAATTTTTTAAACAGCATGTAAATATAAAGAATTTGGGAAAAATTGACGATTTGGCTGAACTGTTAAACAAAAATATTCTAACAAGCATTGATGATACTAAAAAAATAAGTTCCTATGTAAGCTTACTTGGAAAGGCATTGACAGGGAATTATACCCAGGAATCTTCAATTGTTGAATGCGAGGATACTAAAAAAATTAACGGGGTTTATTTTGACATAATAAGAACCAGATAAACAGGCTAAACTAAAAAATACCGATACAAAGGAAATATTCACTGATTATTAAGGATTTTGATCATACTTCCGGTGAAATTAAACGTATTATTAATTGGATGCCTGAGAAGAAATTTTTCTCTAACCGCAAAATTGGTAATGTATTAAAACAACCTCGTTATTAATATGAAAGAAAGGGTGATAAATATGATGAAATACTTAGAAAAGACACTCCACTTCGGGTTAGGGCTTATAACTTATTCGGCTGAAAAGGTAGAAGCATTGGTAAACGAACTGGTTAAAAAGGGAGAAGTTGCCTCTGAGGATGCAAAAAAACTTATTAATGAGTTAATTGAAAAGGGAGAGAAACAAAAAGAAGCAATCAGAAAATGCATTCAGGAAGAGCTTTCAAAAATACAGGCTGATAAAGACGCAAAGAGTGACGATAGTCCTGTTACAAGGGATGACATCAGGCAGATAATAAGAGAAGAACTCGCCAAATTAAATGAAACGGGCGAAGACATTGAAGTGAAAGAAGACGAAGGTGAATAAAATATAATTTAAAAAGGGGGAGCTTTAAGCTCCCCAATAATATGCCCTTTACCCTGTTCTATTTTTTAGTAAAACCCACG
>JAAYNA010000190.1 GCA_012521105.1 Clostridiaceae bacterium | reverse complement strand
TTATAGTAATATTAAACTGAGCCATGGTTCATCCTCCTCGGTTTGGTATTTGTTTAGCAACTATATTTTACCGAGGTATGAGCTTTGGCTCAACTCCTTTTTACACCATTATATAGACTTAATCGGTTGAATATCTGGACTGTATGTGAAAAATATTGATAATAAATTAAGTTCAGGTCGTCTGAAATTGAGAGAACTTAACATGATGGTTGAAAAACATTTTGAATTTTGCTTTAAAACCATTTTAAAAAAACTTAAGTTTATAGTATTATAAAAAACAAAACGGAATTTATAAGTTCTGACAAAATGTTTAGACTCTGTAGTTACGAGGTGAGCAAAATATGATAAGAGCTGCAGTATACGGATACGGAAATATAGGCAAGGCAGCCATTGAGGCAATCAATGCTGCTCCCGATTTTGAACTTGCCGGTGTTATAAGCAGAACTCTTGAAAATGGAGCACTTGGCAATATTCCTGTTGCACGCAGTGTTGATGAACTGCCGGGAGTACAGGTGGTTATACTGTGCATTCCAAGCAGGAATGTTCCTGATATAGCAGAGGAAATCCTGCTGAAAGGTATTTCCACTGTGGATTGTTTTGACATCCACAGCGAAACATACAGCCTGTTTACGCGCCTTGATGCGGCAGCAAAAAAGGGAAACTGTGCATGTGCCACGGCCATAGGATTCGACCCCGGTATTGATTCTGCGATTCGGGCTTTATTTGAGGCCGCAGCGCCTAAAGGGCTCACATACACCAATTTCGGACCGGGAATGAGCATGGGGCATTCGGTAGCAGTCAGAAAAATTCCCGGCGTGAAGGATGCGATGTCTGTTACAATACCCATAGGAGCCGGTGTACATCGCCGTATGGTTTATGTTGTACTGGAAGACGGAGCGGATTTTAATACCGTTTCAGCTAAAATAAAGGCAGACCCGTATTTTGTAAATGATGAAACCCATGTTGTGCAGGTTTCTGACCTGGACATGCTGGTTGACAGGGGGCACAGCGTAAGCATCCAGAGGAAGGGTGTGTCCGGTTCGGCTCAGAATCAGCGTTTCAGCTTTGAAATGAGCATCGACAATCCTGCAATGACCGCACAAATGATGGTTTCTGCCGCCCGCGCCATCACCAGGCAGGCACCGGGTGCATACACGATGATACATCTAAGGCCGATTGATCTTCTTTACGGCTCTGAGGAAGAACTGATCCGCCGCTTGGTGTGATTGATTTGCCATGAAAAAACTTATCGGGTTTTAAGCATAAATGTAATTTAGTATAATGGCGGAGCCGGCCGATTAAATCGGCCGGCTATGCTATATATAAAGCAAAACATATCTAATGGTTTTTCTCTGAGGAAACGGCAATTTTATTCTTTTCGGACAAAACATGGGCAAGTATTTCGTTTATTATTACCTGGCTTACGGGTTTTCGTACCACTTTTAGGGGCTGGACCGACATTAAATCATATGTATTGTCGGAAGATGTAACAAAAACAATACTGCAGGCAGGCCTGAAGCCATTATGTTCAAGCTGCCGTATTCTTTTCGCGGTTTCAAGTCCGGTTAGTTTTTTCATAAAACAGTCAAGAAAAAGCAGGTCAAAGCTGATATTTTCCTTGTTTAGCAGGTCAATCAGTTCTTCACCGCTGTCAAATTGCCATATGTTGAATATATTGTTGCTTTTTTCGGCGTATTGCCGTATGAATGTTTCTATAATCTCGCGAAAAACAGGAAAATCGTCACAGATAGCTATATTAATCATTTTTCCACCTCATAACCGTTTTGGGACTGAAAAGACAAAATCCCTTTTTTGCCTACTAAACAGTTTTAATCTGATTATGATTCACAGTATCAAAATATCCCCGGCCTGAATCTATTCAGTTCCATGACCGGTATTTTATTAGCCTTCCTGATACCAATGAGCTTCACCATGTAGTGTTCGGGAAAAAGGAAGTCATGTCTTCGTCCTTTCAGGATATGCATATCAATATGCTTTTTATGCTTTTTTTCGCTCACAAACCGGAAACTGCAGAATACGTTGCCATGTTTTTCTACGTATTGGCTGATATATGTTTCCATAATTTCGCATGATACCGGGAAATCTTCACGAATACCGATGTTCAGCATTTTATCCACTCCGTAAAAAAGATTTTAACTAAAAATGTATTTTATTCATTTTAACCCATATAAATTTAAAATTCAAGTGTATATATACCTTTATGGTTTGTTAAACTATTTTGTCATAAATGATACATTTAACCTTGGTGATATTTGTGAACGTAGACTATAAAGCTCTCGGCGAAAGAATTGCAAAACGGCGGAAAGTGCTGAACATGACACAGGAAGAAGTGGCAGAGGCTACTGGCCTCAGCAACAACTATATATCAAACATTGAAAATAATCATTCTATCCCGAGTATTGATACATTGCTTAAAATCTGCGAGGCCATTGATACAACCCCGAATTACCTTTTGCTGGGCATTTCTTCGTATTCCGATACGGAAGAAGATTTGCGGAGCAAAATAAACGAAAAACTGAAACTTTGCAACCAGAAAAAGCTTAAACTGGTTGAGCGGTTTGTAACCTGGATAATTGATGAAGATATATAATCAATGATAAATAACTGATTTTATTAATACTTTGAACTACAGGCTTTAAAGGGACAAAATAACATCAGTAATGGCCACTCAAGCCATGTGGAGTGCGTGGTGTTAATAGAGTAGGAATATCTTGAAATAGCAAGGTTGAAGGTGTTTCAAGTAAATATGTAGGTGTGTTTTTGTTCCCTTAGACGATGAGTTTAGGGGATTTTTTGTTAAAGGGATCTGGAGTACTGGCTCTTTCTAGCAGGATAAAAAATACGGTAAATGATATAAAAGAAGAACCATAATATTTAGCTATAAGGCATATTTAATAGTTTTCTAAGCAGACTATTAATAGAAGATACAATTTTATGAAATAAAGGAAGGAGTAACTATGATAAAGAAAAGATGGATGATATTTATAGTTTTAGTTATTGCTATAACACTACTTGCTT
>JAAYNA010000189.1 GCA_012521105.1 Clostridiaceae bacterium | reverse complement strand
GGGGGAAATGGCAAAAGCACTGGTTTATGATGCTGCTGCCTCTGAAATAACCGATGCCGGTTTAGATTGGCTTATGAGTTTTTTAAGACAGCGGTTTATACGCGAAGGAAAGGTATTAACTCATATGAGATACAGTCCGGGATACGGTGATTTGGATTTAACCAACCAGGATATCTTTTATCGTTGGCTGAATTTAAAGGACTGGGGCATTAAAATTACACCAAAGTATATGCTAATCCCTGAAAAAACAGTTACTGCAATTGTTGGAGTTGAGTCATCAAAAAACTGAATTGGAGGAATTGATTTGACAAAGCATAAGTTTAGAGAAATGGTGTCGGAAGGTATAGTAATTCTTGATGGAGCAACAGGAACGCTCCTTCAGCAACGGGGAATGCCGGCAGGCTGCTGCCCTGAAAAATGGGTTCTTGATAATCCCGAGACAATTATTGATATTCAAAGACAATACATTGAAAGCGGATCAGATATAATCTATACTTTTACATTTGGCGCGAATGAACTGAAGCTTAAGGAATTTAATATCAGCGATGTTACGGGCATAAACAGGGAACTGGCCAGATTATCCAGAAAGGCTGCCACAGACAGGGCACTGGTAGCCGGAGATATAGCACCTACGGGACAGCTTATGGAACCCTTTGGGTTTTATTCCTTTGAGGACATTGTAAATGCCTATAAAAAACAGGTAATTGGTTTACTTGAGGGTGGTGTGGACCTTTTCGTGATTGAAACAATGATGGATATACAGGAAGCCAGGGCGGCACTGATTGCCGTAAAAGAAACCTGTGATCTGCCTGTTATTGTTACCATGACATTTGAACGCGGAGGTCATACAATAAACGGAACAGATCCGATAACAGCACTTATAACCCTCCAAAGCCTGGGTGCAGATGCGGTAGGATGTAATTGCTCTACCGGACCCGAAGAGATGATTGAAATAATTAAAAAGCTAAAACCATATGCAAAAGTTCCCCTTGTAGCGAAACCAAATGCAGGAATGCCTAAGCTTGTTAATGGAAGAACTGTATTTGATATGAATGCCGAAGAATTTACCGGTTTTACCAACCAGTTCATAAAAGCCGGAGTTAACCTTATTGGTGGCTGTTGCGGTACAACCCCCGAATATATACTTGGGCTCAGTAAAATTGCAAAGGGAAAAAAGAGCTGTGAAGGTAAACATAAAAACAAGGATTTAATTCTTTCATCGTCGCGCAGGATAGTTTCCATTGGCCATGATTTACCTGTCTGTATTATTGGTGAAAGAATTAATCCGACAGGAAAGAAAAAGCTTTCAGAAGAACTTAAAGAAGGTTCAATGGATATGGTTATGGAACTTGCAATGGATCAGGTTGATCAGGGCGCATTGGTGTTAGATGTAAATGCCGGTATACCTGAGATAGATGAAAAGGAAACTCTTACCAAAATAGTGAATACTCTTAGTCCGATGGTAAAGGTTCCGCTGTGCCTTGATTCTTCATCTTGCGAAGCACTGGAATCTGCATTGAGAGTGTATCCTGGAAGGGCTTTAATAAATTCAATATCACTGGAGCAAAGAAAGCTTGAGAAAATATTGCCGGTGGCAGCAAAATACGGTGCAGCTTTTATTCTGTTGCCTGTTGATGACAATGGTGTTCCCGAAAATGCAGAGGACAGGATCAGGATAATACAGGATGTATACGAAGAGGCCAGGAAATATGGATATACAAAATCCGACTTTTTAGTGGACGGACTGGTTCTGACCGTTGCAGCAAATCAGGGAGCTTGTCTTGAAACCCTTAAAGTAATTGAATGGTGTACAAAGAAATTTGGTGTAAACACTGTTATCGGCCTGTCAAATGTTTCTTTCGGGCTTCCAAAAAGATCGTGGATTAATGCAGCATTTCTTGCAATGGCAATGTCCCAAGGCCTTACCGCTGTTATTATGAATGTGCAGTCAGAGGAGACCATGCACATAAAAAGAGCAACAGATGCCTTAACAGGTAAAGATTACAACAGCAACCACTATATTAAAACTTATGGAAAGCAAAATGAATCAAAAGAAGAAAGAAAACAGGGAGATCGGATTTATAACTGTATTCTGGAAGGCCGGCGGGCAGAGATTATAGATTCTATTAAAGCAGAACTTGATAAGGGAATACCGCCGGTTAAGATAGTTGATGAACATTTAATACCGGCAATAACCCGTGTTGGCGAGTTGTATCAGGCAAGAGTATATTTTCTTCCCCAACTGATTCAAAGTGCAGAAGCAATGGAAACTGCAATGAACTATATATCGCCATTACTTGAGGAAAATAGCAGCCGGAAAAAAAGTAAAGGAAAAATAGTTCTGGCAACAGTAAAAGGCGATATTCATGATATTGGCAAGAACATGGTAGCTTTAATGCTGAGAAATTATGGCTTTGATGTTATTGATCTTGGCAAAGATGTTGATTCGGAGGTAATTATTAAGACAGCGGCAGAGGAGAAAGCCGATATAATTGGCCTTTCAGCATTAATGACAACAACAATGGAAGAAATGAGGAAAGTAGCTGAAAAAATGCGGGAACAAAACATTGAAGCAAGTCTTTTGATAGGTGGCGCAGCTGTTGATGAAGGCTATGCACGGGAGATAGGTGCGTCCTATGCAAAGGATGCATATCTTGCAGTAAAACAGGCCGAAGCCCTAGTATCCAAATAAGGAGGCATGGGACGGTTCTTCTGCTTTCTTTCAAAAATTTGAAAAGCGGGTGTTTTGTCTTATTGAGCAACAAAGCGCCTACCAGTGCGGACGCTTCTTTGTATAAAAATGATTCTACATAGAGGTCTCCATATCCCGGGCCGCTCAGCTTCACGCTCCAAACTTACAGCAATGAGGCATGGCTTCGAAGTGTGTTGCTCTGCGTCGGCAAAATCACCCGAATCACCCGCGTCTTTGAGCTTTTGGAACGGTGCTTATCCTCACCCTGACTGCACATCTCTAAGCTGCATTCTGCTAAAAGCTTCCTTGTATTCAACCAGCAATATCTTTACAATGTGAGTAAGTGAAAGAATTGCTTGTCACTGACACATATTACCACATAAGGAAAGTATATTAACAAAAACTGCATGTACAAATATTTTTAATAGACACTTGACGAAATAACAGATGCATGCTAAAATGATAAAGCGTCTTAACCAAACGCGAAAAATGGCGGTGTAGCTCAGTTGGCCAGAGCATGCGGTTCATACCCGCAGTGTCGGTGGTTCAAATCCACTCGCCGCTACCAATAGAAGTGAGAAGCTGTGTATGGGTATTTAATTACACGCCTCCCACTTCTTATATTTATGGCCCATTGGTCAAGAGGTTAAGACACCGCCCTTTCACGGCGGTAACGGGGGTTCGATTCCCCCATGGGTCACCAATTGTGTGGGCGCATAGCTCAGCTGGGAGAGCACCTGCCTTACAAGCAGGGGGTCATAGGTTCGAGCCCTGTTGTGCCCACCAGAATAGCCTCCAGTATAATTAAATCTATCCAGGAGGCTATTTTTTATTGCCTATAATTTTTCTCTGTCGTAATAAGGCACCTTCTCCTTTACAATCATTGTTCCTATACCTTTGTTTGTAAACATCTCAAGAAGTATGCAGTGTGGCATTCTTCCATCAATTATATGTGTGCGCTTAACACCGTTTTCAAGGGCCTTTATACACCCCATCACCTTGGGTATCATCCCTTCTACTATTACATTATCGTCTATAAGACTTTTTGCTTCGCTTATTGTAAGGGCATTTAGAATTTCCGACCCTTCCTTGGAAGATTTCACACCTTCAACATCGGTTAAGAGAATTAATTTCTCTGCCTTTAAAGCACATGCCAGTTCGGCTGCAACAGTATCGGCATTTATATTATAGCTTTGCCCGTTTTTGTCAACGCCTATAGGGGCCACAACCGGGATATATGGTCCCTGAGACAAAACATTAAGAATATGAGGGTTTATATTAGTAATTTTCCCAACAAAACCAAGATCAATTTCTTCCCCGTTGACCGAGAATGTTGTTAATTTTTCACATTCAATCAGATTATCGTCAATTCCACATATGCCAATTGCTTTACCGCCCATATGATTTATTAAGGATACTATTTCTTTGTTTGTCTTTCCTACCAATACCATTTGTGCAATCTCCATTGTAGTGCTGTCTGTTTTTCGAAGGCCATTGACAAACTCAGATTCCACATTGAGGCGCTTTAGGGTACGGGTTATATCGGGACCACCGCCATGAACAACTACAGGGTTCACACCTATATACTTCAACAGTGTAATATCTTCCATAACAGAGTGCTTAAGTTCATCACTGATCATGGCATTGCCACCATATTTAATTACTACGGTTCTCCCGTTAAGCGCCTGAATGTAAGGTAATGCCTCAATAAGTATTTCTGCTTTTTTTATAATGTCTTTCATTCTACACCTCTATTCCTGACCTTGTATGATATCCTGAATTTATATGTTAACCTACAGGTAAAAGGCTGGATGACACAATCCGGTTTTTTCATTAAGGCCAAGCATAATATTCATACATTGAACAGCCTGGCCGGCAGCACCTTTTCCGAGGTTATCCAACGCGCTTATAACTATTGCCTTATTTGTACGCTTGTCGAAATTTACGCTAATATCTATAAAATTTGAGCCTGAAACATTTTTAGTTTCAGGAAGAACTCCTGGCTCTAAGACCCGCACAAAAAACTCGTCTTTATAGTATTCCCTGTATACTTTGTAAAGGCTTTCGGAAGTCCAGTTATTATCTTTTAAATTTAAATAACTGGTACACAGCATACCCCTCTTCATTGGAATTAAATGAGGAGTGAAGGATATGATAACATCTTCTCCCGCAAGAGCCGACAACTCCTGTTCAATCTCGGGGGTATGCCTGTGATTTGTGACCCCATACGCTTTGAAATTTTCATTAACTTCACAGAAGGAATAGGAAAGGTCGGATTTCCTTCCGGCTCCTGTTACTCCTGATGCGGCGTCAATAACAATGTTGCTTAAGTGAACAAGTTTATTCCGTAACAAAGGAGCAATGGCTAAAATAGTACAGGTTGGATAACAGCCGGGATTTGCTACCAGAACTGAATCAGATATTTTTTTCCTATAAATTTCAGGAAGCCCGTATACAGCCCTGTCTAATAAATCATCCATGCCATGCACTGTTTTATACCATGTCTCGTATACATTTTTATCTTTGAACCGGAATGCGGCACTGTGATCAATAACCTTTTTGCCCCTGCTTATAAGCTCAGGAATTATGTCTCTTGATGCATCGTGAGGCAAAGCTGTAATAAAAATGTCTGCTTTCTCACACAACAGATCCAGATCCATATCCATAAGTGTTTTATCAAAGAGATTTTTAAAATTAGGATAAATCTCTGATAAGGATTGGCCAGTAAAGCTTTTTGATACAACAGCACTTATTTCAATATTGGGATGCTGTACAAGCAAACGGATTATTTCAGTACCAACATAACCGGTGGCACCAATAACAGCGATCTTAAACACTTATAACCCTCCATGTATTTTTATACACAATTATATACGTAAATGCATAAAAATGCAACTATAATGTATAAAAAAATACAGCACAATTATTCTTTTGAAAAATATTTAATTATATTATGCAAAGTCACTAAAAGAAAAAAACCTTTTTTGTTTAAAAAAGTAGTGGTAACCCGAGACTAGTTCATGTTACAGTATTGGTATGCCAAAAAGTTAGTAATCTATTTTTATTAGGAGGGGATTTAATGGCTGGCGTAAAATTAGTAAACGTCTACAAGACATATCCCGGTGGTGTTACAGCAGTTAGTGACTTTAATATTGATATTGAGGACAAAGAGTTTATTATTCTTGTTGGGCCTTCCGGATGTGGAAAAACAACAACTCTCAGAATGATTGCAGGTCTTGAGGAAATAACCGAAGGAGAACTGTACATAGGAGACAAGCTCATGAATGATGTTGCTCCTAAGGACAGAGATATAGCAATGGTTTTCCAGAACTACGCACTTTATCCTCACATGACCGTATTTGATAATATGGCGTTTGGTCTTAAATTAAGAAAAACTCCAAAGGATGAAATAAAGAGGAGAGTACACGAAGCTGCAAGAATTCTCGACATTGAACACCTTTTAGACAGAAAGCCAAAGGCTTTATCGGGTGGACAAAGACAGCGTGTTGCTTTAGGACGTGCTATCGTACGTGAACCAAAAGTATTCTTAATGGACGAACCTCTTTCAAACCTTGATGCTAAATTAAGGGTTCAGATGAGAACTGAGCTTAGCAAATTGCATCAGAGACTTCAAACAACATTTATTTACGTTACTCACGACCAGACAGAAGCTTTAACAATGGGTACAAGAATTGTTGTTATGAAGGACGGCTTCGTTCAGCAAATTGACAGTCCGCAGGAATTGTATGATAATCCTGCTAATATGTTTGTTGCAGGATTTATTGGAAGCCCGCAGATGAACTTTGCAAATGTAACTGTTATTAAAGAAGATGAAAAGTTATACCTGAAATTTGGAGAAGATAAACTTGAAGTTCCTGCTGACAAGGCAAAGGTTATTGAAAAGTCAGGATATGTAGGAAAAGAAGTTGTATTTGGTATTCGTCCTGAAAATACTCATGACGAGCCACAGAACCTTGAAAAATGGGCAAATGCAACTGTTACTGCCAAGGTTGAAGTTACCGAAATGCTTGGTTCTGAAACCTATCTGTATATGGTTATCAATGGCATTAACTTTACTGCAAGGGTTCACCCAAAATCAACAACAAGACCCGGCGATACTATAAAAATTGCCTTTGATATGAACACTATGCATTTGTTTGACAAAGAAACAGAAAAAGCAATTGTTAACTGATAAATTTGTAATTTGATATTAAATAATAAAAGCGGAGATATCTGAGTCTCCGCTTTTCGCTTTTATGATTAAACATTTTGAGGGTTAAAATTGGCCAGGTTATGGTATAATGTGGTTATTATTATGTTAGTATGTGTATTAAGCAATTTCTTAGGTTTCTTTTTTCAAATGAATGACTGATTTAATTATGGAGTGAGCTTATGCGAGTGGTAGGTTTCGTTGGGGCAAGTGGTACCGGAAAAAGCTACAGGGCCCTTTGGGTGGCTAAGGAAAGAGGTATTGACTATATAATTGATGATGGCCTGCTTATTCATCAAAACCTTATTATTGCAGGAAAATCAGCTAAAAAGGAACCAACAAAAATAGGTTCGGTTAAAACAGCGCTGTTTACAGATTCAACTCATAGAAACCAGGTGATAGATGCCATAAAAAAGTATAATCCGAAGGCTATACTGATTCTGGGAACTTCGGACGGTATGGTGGAAAGAATAGCCGAAACCCTTGGTCTTGGTGCAGTTAGTGAAAAAGTCTATATAGAAGATGTAGCCAGTGATTTGGAGATAAAACAGGCTATTAACACAAGAACGGGCCAGGGTAAACATGTGATACCTGTACCCAGTATTGAATTAAAAAAGGACTTTTCAGGATACTTCCTTGATCCTCTTCAGATTTTTAAGAGGAAAGCCAAGGGGCATTTTCAAAACATGGGTGAAAAATCAGTGGTACGTCCTCCTTTTAGTTATAATGGGAAATACACTATATCCGATTATGCCATTTACCAGGTTGTTAATTATATAATTGTTGGAATGGATGAAATGGATAAAGTCGCCAGGTTCAGGATAAACAAAGGTGATGACGGTGTTATTCTCGATATGGATGTTATAATGGTTTATGGATATAACCTGGTAGAAGCAATTAAAAAAGCTCAAAAGATGATACAGATTGAGCTGGAGCGTTTCGCCGCTTTAAACATCCGGGAAATGTATATTACAGCAAAAGGGCTGGTTTTAAAGAAGTCAGAGCCTTGACAGTGTACAAGCAATAACATATAATTTCATGTAAGGCATATTAACCAATTTAGTTTATTTAAGTAAAGTTTTTGCTTCTGATTTTTCTGTTTCCATAAGAAAATAGGGAAATCTGTTTATATATAAATACAGGATAAACCAAGAGGATTGGGAGACTTAAAGTGGTAACAGGATTAAAAACAGAAGAATATTCAAAATTAGAAGACGAAGAGATAGTTTTGCTTGGCAGGCGCGGTGATAAAAACGCCACCGAATTTTTGATCAATAAATATAAAAGTCTTGTAAAGGCAAAAGCAAAAACTTACTTCCTTATCGGTGCTGATCGTGAGGATGTTGTACAGGAAGGAATGATAGGGCTTTATAAAGCAACCCGTGATTATCAGCGCGATAAGTCTATGGCATTTAAAACTTTTGCCGAGCTGTGCATTACAAGACAAATGATAACTGCTGTAAAAAACGCAACCAGGCAGAAACATATTCCGTTAAATACCTATATCTCTTTGAACCGTAAAGTTTATGATGACGACTCTGACAAAACCTTTTTAGACATGATCTCAGACGAGATTGTGCAGGATCCCGAGCAGCTTTTAATAACTAAAGAAGAAGTCAGCGGAATAGAGAATAAAATGGGGGAAATCCTTTCATCTTTTGAATGGGAAGTTCTCTCTCTTTATCTGAATGGGAAATCCTACACAGAGATAGCCAAAGAACTGAATAAACCTGTGAAGTCTGTTGACAATGCACTTCAGCGAGTTAAGAAAAAGGTTGAGAAGCATGTTTTTAATAATAAAACCCTATAAATAATTAAAAATTCCCGTCTTTTTGAAATGGTATGTTTTCCCGAAACTTTAATTAATTATTATATTGCATAATAACATGCATCAGCTTTAAGATAAGCATTGCAATAATTTCGGGTTCATTTATTCAGGGGGATGAACTATTTACTAAAAGACTTATATTGGTCAATTTCGGCTACAGGAGGAAAATTATGGATATTAAGACTGTTTTGCAGAAAGAATTCCGGTTAAGTAAGGTGCAGGTCAATAATATTGTTGATCTTATAGATGCAGGGAACACTATCCCTTTTATCGCCAGATACCGTAAAGAAATGACCGGCTCTTTAGATGATCAGGTCTTGCGTGAATTTAATGATCGTTATTTATACCTGAAAAACCTGGAAGCCCGCAAGCAGGATGTGTATCGATTAATAGAAGAGAAGGGTAAAATGACTGACGAAGTATCGGCTTCAATTGAAGGCGCAATGACCCTGCAGGAAATAGAGGATATTTACAGACCATTTAAACCCAAACGCAGAACAAGGGCATTGATTGCCAGGGAAAAGGGCCTTGAGCCGCTTGCTTCTTTAATTATGCTGGAAAGTATTTCCGATGATACCATAGAAAGCAAAGCCCCGGACTACATAGATCCTGAAAAGGATTTAAAAAGTGTGGATGATGTTTTGCAGGGTGCGAGAGATATAGTAGCAGAGGAGATTTCTGACAATGCCTCAATAAGAAAGGAAATCCGAAGTATTTTCCATTCTTTTGGTATTGTAGAATCGAAGGCTAAGAAAGAGGAAGATTCGGTCTACAGACAATACTATGATTATAAGGAGCCCGTGAAGTCAATTGTCAGCCACAGAATACTGGCTATTAACAGGGGTGAAAAGGAAGAGTTTTTAAAGGTTGATATTTCAGTGCCCGAAGAAAAGGTTTTATCATTTCTGTTTGACAGCTATGGCGTAGAAAATAAGGAAAAAAGAAAGCACATGTCTATGGCAATTGAAGACGCTTATAAAAGGTTAATTCAGCCATCCATCGAACGGGAAATCAGAAATGAATTGACTGAAAAAGCCGAAGAACAAGCCATGGTAGTTTTCAGAGAGAACCTGAAAAATCTTTTAATGCAGCCGCCCGTTCAAAATTGTGTTGTTCTTGGGCTTGATCCGGCATACCGCACAGGATGTAAAATATGTGTTGTTGACGAAACAGGGAAAGTTCTTGCCACCGGTGTTGTATATCCGACGCCTCCGCAAAATAAGACAGAAGAAGCGAAGAATGTACTGAAGGAATTAATTGAGAAATTCAAAGTTGATGTTATCGCAATAGGAAATGGTACTGCAAGCAGAGAATCAGAGATTTTTATTGCCGATATGCTTAAAGAAATAGAAAGAGATGTTAAATACATGGTAGTCAGTGAAGCAGGTGCATCGGTGTATTCTGCTTCAAAGCTCGGAGCAGAGGAATTTCCGGACTTTGATGTATCATTAAGAAGTGCTGTATCTATAGCAAGACGTTTACAGGATCCGTTGGCTGAGCTTGTGAAAATAGATCCCAAAGCCATAGGAGTGGGACAGTATCAGCACGATATGAATCAGAAACGCTTGAGTGAAACTCTTGGCGCAGTAGTGGAGGATGTTGTTAACAGGGTTGGAGTGGATTTAAACACCGCATCGGTATCACTGCTCTCTTATGTTTCCGGAATTAATAAAAGCCTGGCGGCTAATATTGTTGCCTACCGGGAAAGCATAGGGAGATTCAGAAACCGTCAGGAGCTGAAAAAAGTGCCTAAGCTTGGACCGAAGGCCTTTGAACAATGTGCAGGGTTTTTAAGAATTCGAGACGGTGATAATGTGCTGGATAATACCGCTGTTCATCCCGAATCCTATGAAGCATGCGAGCTACTTTTAAAGAAGCTGGGCTATTCCCATGAAGATGTATTGAATAACGAGCTTCCGTTATTAGATTTGATGGTGCAAAAAACTGGTCTTAAGAATCTTGCTGAAGAGCTTGAAATAGGAGAACCAACCCTCAGGGACATTATTGAAGAGCTGAAAAAGCCGGGAAGAGATCCCAGGGAAGAACTGCCCCCTCCAATGCTGAAGCGTGACGTACTGCAGATTTCGGATTTGAAACCTGGCATGGTTTTAACTGGCACTGTACGGAACGTGGCTGATTTTGGGGCGTTTGTTGATATAGGTGTGCACCAGGATGGATTAGTGCATATATCACAGCTTGCGGATAGATTCATTAAAAATCCTATGGAAGTTGTTTCTGTTGGTGATATAGTTACTGTTAAGGTTTTGGATATAGATCCCGAAAGAAAAAGGATATCACTTACTATGCGGGGAGTATAGCCAGGCTGCTTATACCCTTTGTATTATCGCTGTTTACAGTATTTGGTACAGATATTGTACAATGCCTGGAACCAACGCTTCATTTGCATGAGCTGTATATTTCAGCCCGGGCAGGCCGAAGCTTGCAAAAATGTTTGTACGCGGGTCCTGCTTCGGGTGTTTTGTCTTCTTGAGCAACAAAGCACCTACCGGCACGCACGCTCCTTTGTATAAAAATGATTCTGCATGGAGGTCTCCATATCCCGGGTGGCCCAGCTTTACGCTCCCAGCTTACAGCAATGCAGCATGGCTTCGAAGCGTGTTGCTCTGCGCCTCCAAAAACACCCGAATCACCCGCGTATTTGAACTTTTGAAACTAAACTGTATAGTTTAGCTCTGGCAGGCCGAAGCTTACAAAATGTCTGTACGCGGGTCCTGCTTCGGGTGTTTTGTCTTCTTGAGCAACAAAGCACCTACCGGCACGCATGCTCCTTTGTATAAAAATGAATATTGCGCAATATCTGCAAAGTTTTGACAGCAAATAAAGCGGTGCTTGAAAATAAGGATATCGTACAATATAAGTAAACAAACGTTATCCACAATATGTTTTTTATTGAAGAACTACAATTGTATATGGTATACTTGTTGTAAACTATTCAAGTTTTATCAATGTTAAACCGATAAGTTAACTAAGATAGTAAAAATATGCCTTTTTATTATCTTTGCTTACATAAGTATGCTTCTTAAAGTAGTTTTACCCTATCATACGAAAGAAAACAGGAGTTGATGAGATGGCCGGCAAGAATAAGGTTAGCGTACGTATTGCGGGGAATGAGTACACAGTTTGTGGCTATGAATCTGCCGAGTATATGCAGAAGGTGGCATTATATGTCGATCAAAAGACCACTGAAATTATGCGTGCCAATCCCGCTTTAAGCACTTCCATGGCTTCTGTTTTAACCGCAATTAATGTAACTGATGAAATGTTTAAACTTGCCGAAGCTAAAGAAGCTCTAGAGAGAGAGTTGGAGATCACAAAAAAATCTTTGCAGGAGATTCAGCAGGATAGGGATGCGCTGTCTCAACAACTTCAGAAAGCCAATGAAGAAAACAGGCATCTTCTGCTAGAGCTTACAAGACGTGAAGCAGAACTTACCGAAGTGAGGAATTCACTGGCAAGGGCCACAGGAGACACTTCCCACAAGCCAAGGTTACATAATATAAAATAAAACCTGTATTTTTGGAGGAATTTAGTATGTTTGATGCAACTATTACCTGGGGTGACCTGTTTAAAGTAGTACTTTTTATTCTTGCCACAGGTGTGTTGTTTTATCTTTTGTTAGCCATTGCTAACCTGGTCGGTATATTAAAAAATTTAAACAAAATACTGGATAAAAATCGCGGCAACATCGATAATACCCTTGATAAGCTTCCTGAAATAACAGATAATGTTGCAAAGGTGTCAGACATTATAAAAGAAGAGATGGAATCTATACAAAAGGTTGTCCATAATGTAGGAAAAATTTCAGATTCTGCAAAGGATGCGGTTGAATTATTTAAGAAGGATATTTTGCTGAAGGCAAAGGGGATTTTGGATATTATAGAATGGATTAGAAAATTATTTGAAAAGGATGATAAGAAAAAGGAAATAGTATACAAGTATAAGTATAAGCCCAGGAAAGAAACAGTTGCAGAGCAGGGAGGCAGCAAGGGCACTGAAAAGGATTGTACACAGGAAGACGATAATAACGCAGAATGCGTCATGGATGAAACTGTTTCCCGGGGTGAGCAAAAGGAAGGAGAAAAAGACCGGCAGGGTGAAAATCTGCAGGGTGCAGGAATATGATAAAGAAAAACATAGAGCTGTTGGCTCCGGCAGGAAGTCCTGAAGCATACCGAGCTGCAGCGGCAGCAGGTGCAGATGCGGTATACCTGGGTGCAAAAGCCTTTAATGCCAGAGCAAATGCCAGTAATTTTGACAACAAAGCTCTTTCAGAAGTTATAAAGGATGCCCATATCAGAGGCATTAAAATATATCTTGTTCTAAACACATTAATATCGGACAAAGAGCTTAAAGAAGCCCAAAGGTTGGCTTCTTTTGCATATAAAGAGGGGATTGATGGAATAATTGTCCAGGATCTTGGCCTTACAGGTATTCTGAAGGAAATAACACCCGGGCTTCCCATCCACGCCAGTACGCAGATGGCAATTCACAATACCGATGGCGTAAAATCAGCTCAGGCCCTTGGTATTAGCCGTGTTGTGCTGGCAAGAGAGCTAAGCCTTCCGGAAATAGAAACAATTATCCGCGAGACAGGTATTGAGGCTGAGATTTTTGCTCACGGAGCTTTATGCATTTCCCGCTCCGGCCAATGTCTTTTAAGCAGTTTTATTGGTGGAAGAAGCGGAAACCGCGGAAGGTGTGCCCAGCCATGCAGATTACCTTATAAAATTGAAGGTGTCAGTAATTCGGGTGATTATCTTATAAGCCCGAAAGATCTCATGACCTTGGAATTATTGCCTGATATTTTAAAAACAGGTATTGCAGCACTGAAAATTGAAGGTCGCATGAAGTCTCCTGAATATGTGGTTGCAACGGTTATGATATACAGAAAATATCTTGATCTTGCAATGTCAGATCCTTCATCATATAAGGTGGAATACCGGGATATTCGTATGCTTGAGCAGGTCTTCAACCGTGGTGGTTTTACTACCGGGTACCTTAAAGGTATGGAAAAAGAACTTCTTAGCATTGAGCATCCAAAGCATTGGGGGATTCGGGTCGGCACCGTTGTTAAGCCGGATGGGGATGGCCCTCAAAAGTTTTTTGGCGGTAAAAATAACAGATTAATTAATGTTAAGCTCAATGAACAGGTTAGCATTGGAGATGGCATCGAAATATGGGATGGGGATACATTATCTGCCATTATCAGTGTTATGATGCGGGGCAGAAAGCATGTAAAAAGTGCTGAAGCGGGTGATACAGTTCTATTGGGTAATTTCAAATCCTACGCAAAACCCGGCAGTCCTGTTTACAAAACCTATGACAGGAGATTAATGGCAGACTTGTCTGAAATTGCTGCAAAAAGTGTTCCTACAGTGCCTGTAAAGGGCGAATTCCGGTTATTTAAAGGCGAGAAGCCCATCTTAACTGTTACCGATTACAACCAAAACACCGTCAATATTGAAGGAGCAGCGCCCTGCCAGGAAGCAGTAAAAAAACCTTTAACTGAAGAACGTGTTGTGGAGCAGTTAAAAAAGACAGGTGATACAGCATATTATTTTAACCAAATTAATGTTTTAACCGATAACAGATCTTTCATGCCCATTTCTTTGATAAATGAGATGAGAAGGGATGCCTTAAGTGAGTTATCGATAAAGCGTGCAGCTGTTACAGAAAAATATACAGATCCTGAAGAGGAATATTTCCCGGGAAAAGCCCAGGACTTGTCTAAGACAAAAAAAATCAGTTTGATGTTTTATAAAACACCACAGAAAATGTTATGGGGTGATCTGTCTGTTGACAGGATATACCTCAGGGCAGAGGATTTTGGAATGGCGGAAGAAATTCGAAATGATGGCATTGAAGTTTTTGTAGTAGTTCCGGCCATTTTAACCGACAAACAGATGGATGTGTATGTGAAAAGGATTGCAGCGCTAAAGAAAAACCCCGATGGTATCCTTACAGGGAATTTAGGGGCGCTTAGCCGAATGCGGGAAGAGTTTCCCGATATACCTGTTGTTCTTGATTTTACAATGAATATATTCAATACAGCTGCAATAGAACTTGTGAATAAGTATAAACCGTCGGGAATAATGCCCTCATTGGAGCTTAATTTTGAAGCACTGGAAAGAATGAAGTCTCCAAATATTCCCCTCGAAGCCTATGTTTATGGGGTAATACCCGTTATGACACTTGAATACTGCCCGGCAAGCAATAATGGAAGCTGTAACCGAAAATGCGGTACTTGTATGAGAAGACAGGGGTATTTGACAGATAGCAGGGGAAAGCGTTTTTTATATATTACAGATCCTGTGCTTAAAAGAACAACGCTTTACAACAGCAGCATATTGATGATAGACGATGTAATGCCCTTTAAAAATACCGATGTAAAAACGTTAAGAATTGGTATAATGGATGAAAGCCCTGATGAAATAAAAGATATATGTAATTATTACAGGAAAGTGTGGATTAACGGAGAAAAGTCGGCAGCAAAAACCCAGGATCTGCTGTTGAGCATGAAAAATAAAAACCTTACACGGGGTCATTTCTATCGTGGGGTGTAATAATTAAATTATTTCATATACAGAATGGGGTTTGATAATTATGAAAGAAATTGAAGTTGCAGTGGAAATATGCAGAGAAGGTGTAAAATTACCTGAATATCAGAATGAATGGGATGCGGGTATGGATGTATGCGCCGCCGAGGATGTAGTAATCGGGCCAGGTGAGACCGTTATTGTTCCCACCGGATTAAAATTAGCCATACCACCCGGTTACGAAATCCAGGTACGCCCCCGTAGCGGAATCTCACTGAAAACGCCTTTACGAATAGCAAACTCACCCGGAACCATAGACGCCGGGTACAGGGATGAGCTGGGTATAATCGTAACCAATATATCTGTCGGACCGGGAGATAATAACGAGTATTATGCAGTTGACAGCAGTGGAAATAAACAGGGTATATATCATATTAAAAAAGGTGACAGAATTGCACAACTGGTCCTGCAGGAAGTGCCCAGGATGAGGTTAAAAATAGTTGATTCTGTTAACGATATTGGAACAAATCGTGGTGGTGGTTTTGGCTCTACAGGTATTAATGGATGAAATAAGTAAATCATAGAATTTTATACGATAGTATTTAGAGGGAAGGTGTAAAAAATGAGCAGTAATTTAAACAGCAATAAGTTTAGTGTAAATACTAAAAGGCTTGTGGAAACTTTTTGCCAACTGGTCAGAACTGACAGTACATCTGGTAACGAAAGGCAGATGGCAGATCTTATAAAAAGGAAACTTGAAGAATTAGGGTACCGGCCAGAGGAAGACAGTGCCGGGGAAGCAATTAACGGAAACGCAGGTAACGTTATCGTAAAGATTCCGGGAAATGTCGAGGCCCCACCTTTGCTTTTCATGGCGCATATGGATACCGTTGAGCCAGGCAGGGGTAAAGTCCCGGTGATAAACGGTGATATCATTACAAGTGATGGCACAACGGTACTTGGCGGTGATGACCTTGCGGGGGTTGCATGTATATTGGAAGCTATTAATATCCTTGATGAAGAAAAAGTATCCCATGGTGACATATACGCTGTATTTTCAATTGCTGAAGAAACCGGTTTGTATGGAGCGAAGGCACTTGATACCTCCGGAATACCGGCCAAATATGCCTTTGTATTGGATGAAGGAGGACCTATTGGAACTGTTGCTATAAAAGCCCCCTATCATAATAAGATACAGTTTAAGGTTAAGGGTAAGGCAGCTCATGCAGGAGTTAGTCCTGAGGAAGGGATTAATGCCATTCGTGCGGCGTCCGTTGCTGTTTCCAATTTGCCTTTTATGGGAAGAATTGATGAGGAAAGCACTTGCAATTTAGGTATGATTAAAGGCGGAAGAGCCACCAATATTGTTCCCGACGAAGTAATTATTGATGGGGAGTTAAGAAGTATAAGCGAACAAAAACTTGACGAGTATACCAATCGGTGGGTAGAATCTTTCAAAAACAGTGTGGAGAAGGAAAAGGCTACAGTTCAAATCGAAGTTAAAAGGGCTTACGGAGGCTATTTTATCCCTGAGACTCATCCCATTATGGGCTTGTTAAAAAAGGCAACAGATGCATTGAATCTTCCATTATTGCCCCAATCTACGGGAGGAGGAAGTGATACCAACATTCTAAACACCAAAGGTATTCCTGCTGTAAATTTAAGTGTGGGTATGACAAATGTACACGGAACAAAGGAACAGATAGCCATTTCAGACATGACTAAAGCTGCTGCGCTGATAGTAGAGATTATAAAAGCAAATGCCAGACATGATTAAATAAAGCAGTATAAGAAAGTAAGGGCTGGGACAAAAACAGGGATGCATGAGCTTAAAATAGATTTAAGCATCATAATAGCCGTACAGTGACAGGATTCTAAAGATCCTGTTGCCGGGATCTATAATACCTTTATCTTTCAGCTGAACTGCTGTTTGTGACAGGTAACTGTTAACCCAGCCACTTTCAATAAGCTTCTGGCAGTACGATGCCACGGTAGAATTCCAGACATTCCTGTTATTACAGAAATTAATATATTCCCACATGGCTTTTTTGCTGGGGACTAATTGCCTTTCATTGAGATTGGAAAATGAATTCATTACCTTTTCCGTATCCTGCTGCGCCATAAAGCAGGTAAGCAGGAAATTTACATAGTCAGTTCTATATGCGTTATCAGGTATTGACTGAAAAAGATCTGCAATTTTAACATCCCTTAAAACTGCAGGCTGCTTTTTAGATACTGCCCGAACAAGATCCCACCTGAGTCTGTCAATAATGCCATCCATGTATATGCATAAGTTGTATAATGTGAATGCTCTTTCGTCGTGCTTTTCCTTTTTCAGAAAATACATGGAAAGAAGAATATTAACAACGGGGTTTTTTGTATTGTTATTAAACATTTTTTGAAGTGCTCCTATTTTTTCGTCAAAGGCAAAAACAGAGCGTAATTTTCCTAAATAAGCCGAGAAACTGCGCAATAAATAAATATTGCTTACTATGCTGCATACACGCTTCATATATATTTTTTTTCTTTGAAAACAATCGCTGTTTTTATGGTAGTACCGTGCGGCAGCTGTATATTTTTCTTCTATAAGAAGTATCTCAAGTTTGCCTAATTTTGCGGGAACATGGCCAGGATCTTTTTTAAGTGCCTGAGTAAACATTTTGTCTGCCAAATTGGTTTTACCGGCAAGCATATATTGAATTCCAAGCCCGTAGTAGCCGAAAGGTCTGTCAGGCTTTCTGCGGACATAATCCTGGAACTTAATCGTACGGATGTCCAAACGTAATTTCAGATCCATCGGTATCCTCCCAAAATTTATCTATTCACCAATATTGACTTCTTCAAGGTATTCCTGAATTATGTTCTGTACATGGGTGTCTTTAATGGTTATTGAAATTTGAATACGGCGGTTTTTTGTTTTGGCTGCCTCAGACAAACCGGGGTCTATAGGACGAAATTCAGAAAAACCCGTTGCTGCGAAATACTCTCCATACTTTTGCTCAAGAGAGGGATTTTTCGCCATCATTGTATTTATTACAGCATAAGCCCGCTCGCATGACAGTGCATAATTACTTTGGTATGATCCGTCTACATCGGCATGGCCTTCTATATTAATTGAATCAATATAATCACGTATGTTTTTGTCGTCAAGTATTCTTTCAAATGCTACGGCAAAACGGCTTAACAGTGCCTGACCTTCGGTGGATATATCTGCAGATTTCTTAGCAAAAAGAAGCTGATTGTTGATAATAAGGTTAGCGTTACTGTCGATAGCTACCAACGGTTCTCCGTCGGGAGTGGTGGAGGTTCCGATTTCATCCTCAATAGATTTTTTAACCTCTTCAAGAATACTTAGCCTTAAAACCGAAATATTTTGAAGTTTTCCTCTGAGTTCACCCAGCTCTCTGTTACTGTTTGCTATTATCTTTTCCTGTTCCAGTAACTTTTCAAGAGAAACTGCCAGTTCGCGTTTTCCCTGTTCCACTTCAGCTTTTAGTTTTTCAGCCTCATTCTGCATTATGCGGAGAGCATCCTCTTTGTCTGAGATTTCAAGTTTTTTAAGTTCCAGTTCCTCTCCTGCAAGTCTTAATTCATCTTCGGTGGCCAAAAGCTCTGCCTTCGCCTTGTTTAGCCTCTCATTCCAGATTGAAACCGAAAACATTTGCTGGAAATAGGCTAAAAACACAAGAAAAAACAGTACAAGGACTATAGTGGACATAACATCTGTAAAGGAGGGCCAGAAATGTTCTGCTTCCTCAGGCTTTCTAAAATTTCGGTTCCTAACTTTCATCTTATACTACACCCCTTCACTACAAATCCTGTTATTTTACAGTTATTCCCCTTATTTCCTCAAGTTGGCGATCTATCTTTGCAGCTGCAACCTGATTATATGTCAGAACCTGTTCAGGAAGGGACGCAATTGTTTTTGCAAAATGAACCTGGTTTTCACGGAATTGGTCTAAAAGCTGAAGTATGCCGTTTAAGCTTTCTTCTATGGAAAACTTCACCTTTTCACTCATTTCCGAGCTTGCTTTATTCAGGGCTTCGGAAAAAGATGTTGCAGCAAGGTGACCAAATTCTTTAATTTCGTCGTTTATTTTCATCATGACTTTTGTAAAGTGCTCCTGGTAAACCTCCAGATCCCTGGTATGCTGCTGCATGTTTGTGTCCATTGCCCCTGCAAGTTTTTCCACAACCTGAACGGTGGAGGATATCTCACTTACAAGCTGGCTGATATCACTAACAAGCTGACTGTTATATTGAGTCATTTCATCGGCAGCTTCACGAATATTTTTAGAGAAATTTTCAATACTGTTATAATTCTCTACTACAATATCCGAAGCCTTTGTAAGAGCTTCGGCAACTTTAATGAAGTTCACATCCATTCTTTCTATATTGTTGCGCATATTTATGTTAAATTCGTTCAGGTCCTTCATATTTGAAGCAAAATTAGCAAGGGAAGCATCAAATTTATCAACGGTTGCATCAAGGGTCTGGCTTGAAACATTAACATCCATGACAACGGTGGTCAGCTTTTCTCCGAATTTTTCTACCGTATTTCTTAATGAAGCCTGAATTTTGTCACCGAACTCCATAAAGGTTTCTCTTAAAATGTTGTTCATCATGGTATATTCAGTTTCCTTATCCTGTGACACAACCAGAGCTATTGTATTATCGAGGTATTCTTCAATCTGCACCATTAAATTTTCTCTGGCCTCTGCGGCACTGAATATTGTAAGAAGAATTGTCAGTATAATAGAACATCCTACACCCACCAGACTTGTAACAAATGCCACAGACATTCCTTCAAGAGAGCCTATAAGGTGGCTGATAAGCTGTTGCATTCCGGCGTTTTCAATGAGATCGGAAATATCCATATTGGTGAATATTCCTGCAAGCTCTGCAACTGCGGTAGTTAGCCCTACAAAAGTTCCAAACAGGCCCAGTGTGATTAGAAGGGTATTGGTATTTTTTATGAATCGTTCGCCTAAGGCAAGGCCCCTTAGACGTAAATTAAAGTTTTTTTCAATTATTGCCTGAGTATTTACCTCGCTGTAACTTTCAACTGCTGTAATTCTGTATTCCTCAACAATCCTGTTTAATATGTCCGAATGGAAGGTAGCTTCTTTTTTTCTATGCCAGTCAAGCAAATCGTCAAGAATAATAAGATACCTTCTACGAATTATCAGGTTTGCAATAAAAGCCACAACAAAAATTACAAAAGTGGTAATTATTATGTACATACCAAAGCCGCGGACCTGCTGATAGATATTAAATAAAGTATCAGACACTTCCAATCACACCTTTCAATTTAAAATCCACTTAGGATAATGCTCTACAGTGTTTCAGCACTAATTTCTGTTAATAGAATAAGTATAGCATATTTTTCATACGAACACGTTACAAATGAATTAAAATATACCAACATACACCACTTATTATTTTTAATATAAGACTTATTTTTACTAAAAAATGTTCCCATAAAGGGGTGAATACAATATAATGTGTTACAATGTCAAAAAAATAATTATAGTGTGAGGAGATATAATGATAAAATCAGCAATTTTCGATTTGGGAAGAGTGCTTTTAACATTTGAGCCCGAGGACTACCTGCATGAGCTTTACGGTAAGGGTGAAAAATCACAAATTCTGTACCAGTCGGTGTTTGGCAGCAAAATCTGGCTTGACCTGGATCGGGGAACTGTTAATTATGAAGATGCAGTACGTATAATGGCCAGTGAATGCAAAAGTTACGCTAAAGATATAGAATACCTTTTATATAACTGGGTGGAAATAATGACACCTATTGAAGATAACGTGGAGCTTCTGAAAGAATTAAAAATGAAAGGCTATAATCTCTTTCTTCTGTCGAATTTTCATAAAGAGGCATACGACAAGGTTTTCAGGAAATACAGTTTTTTCGAATTTTTCGACGGTATTTTTATATCGTCCCACTATGGCCTGTTAAAACCCGAACGGGAAATATATGTAAAAATGCTTCAGAAATTTTCTTTAAACCCTGCTGAATGCATTTTCATAGATGATACTCCGGTAAATATTTCGGCTGCAAGGGAACTTGGCATTGAGGGAATTGTGTTTAAAGATCCTGCATCTTTGAAACAGGAATTAAAGAAGTTTAAAATTTTATAGTAAGGGCCAGGCACTGCCACAAAGGCAGGTTTTATTGCAAATTCTCAAATTACTGATATAATGTTTAATAATAAAGCTCAATGATGAGCCTTATTGTGTTATTAGCTTTAATTGCAGCCAGTGAATCAGGATCAATAGGAGCGATAGATATGCCTGTAAAAACAATTGATGAGATTAACGAAAAAATTAGTGAGGGTAAAGCCGTTGTAGTAACCGCTGAGGAAATGATAGGTATAGTAGAAGAAAACGGCCCGAAAAAAGCAGCACAAATGGTAGACGTGGTTACAACCGGAACATTTAGTCCAATGTGTTCAAGCGGCGCTTTTATAAATTTTGGGCATTCTTCTCCACCCATTCGCATGACAAGGGTATGGCTTAATGATGTTATGGCCTACGCTGGTATTGCAGCAGTTGATGCATATATCGGTGCAACCGAATTATCTGAAAGCCAGGGAATGGCTTATGGCGGAGCCCATGTTATAGAAGATTTCATAAATGGCAAAGATATAAGGCTTTACGCAGAGAGCTATGGAACCGACTGCTATCCAAGAAAAAGTATTACAACAACCATAAATAAATACAATGTAAACCAGGCGTACATGTTCAATCCAAGGAATTGCTATCAAAACTATGCAGCTGCCACCAATTCAACCGATAAGACAATATATACATATATGGGAACTCTGTTACCCCAATTCGGCAATGTTACATATTGTACTTCGGGTCAGTTAAGTCCTTTGTTGAATGATCCCGAATACCGGACAATTGGCATAGGAACTCGCGTATTTATTGGCGGCGCACAGGGTTATGTTGCATTTGAGGGTACCCAACATAATCCAGGGCAAGAACGGATGCCAAACGGTATACCCATTGGTCCGGCTGGTACATTAGCCCTGATTGGAGACATGAAAAAAATGTCTACCAGCTTTGTACGGGCTGCGATATATGAAAAATACGGAACAACGCTGTTTGTTGGAGTGGGCATACCAATTCCGATACTGGATGAGGATATGGCTGTAAAAACTTCTGTGTCTGATAAGGATATTTACACAAATATTGTTGATAAAAGCGGGAAAACCTCTTTTTCCCAAAGAGTTTCCTACCAGGAGCTTCGAAGCGGTTTTGTGACCATTAACAACAAAAAGGTACCTACAGCACCTTTATCCAGTATGGTTAAAGCAAGAGAAATTGCCCAGTTGCTAAAAATGCAGGTACAAAAGGGTGAATTTCTGTTGACCATGCCGGCAGAGAAACTGCCACAGAATGCAAAACCGCTTAACAAACTGGATGTAAGAGGGGATTAAAATGAAAAAAGTAAAAGTGAGTTTAACATTTCCACCTTCTAAGGTAACATTCCCCCTGATGACTTTACTGGTACGTGATTTTGGGCTTGAAGTTAATATTCTTCATGCAGATATTCATTTAAACAGGACCGGTAAACTGATTGTGGAATTATCAGGAGAAGAGGAAAGCATTGATAAAGCGCTTCAGTTTATTAATGGGCAGGAAATAAAATACCACTTGTTTAATGGTATGCTGACATGGCAGGAGGAAGAGTGTGTTCACTGTGGAGCATGTACATCTGTATGTCCTTCGAGGGCACTTTCTATGTCTGCTCCAGATTTTTATTTAACATTTAATAAGGAAGAGTGCCTTGTATGCGGTTTATGTATTAAGGCATGCCCTTTGAGATTACTGCATCTGGCTCATAGAGGAAATGAAACGGCATAGAATGTAAAAATCCAGGTATGAGCAGGGTAAAGTTTATGGGTAAAAATGCGGAACAACGATATTACAGAAAAGTTTTTAACAGCAGTGATTTAGTATATTTTTCAAAAAAGGTTAAGCAAACAGATTTGTATATAGGAGCCACTCAAAATCTTAGTGAACAGGCATGCGAAAGTATTATTAAGTACCGGCAGCAGGTGGAGGAATACATCCGCAGACAGCCGGTTTTTTTTAGCAGTCTGACACCTGTAAAGCCACTGCCCGATGCTCCCCTAATAATAAAGCATATGTGCCAGGCAGCTGAAATTGCAGGTGTAGGCCCAATGGCTGCCATTGCAGGAGCAATTAGTCTGTATGTGGCTAACGATTTGCTGAAATACACTAAGGAACTGGTTGTTGAAAACGGTGGGGATATATATATTGCCGGAACAAAGGAACGAATAGCAGGCATTTACGCCGGAAACTCCCGTTTTTCGGGGAAACTGGGCATAAAAGTATCCCCTGAAGACCTTCCGGTAAGCATCTGTACTTCGTCAGCAACAGTAGGGCATTCACTGAGCTTTGGAAAAGCAGATGCTGTTACGGTACTTTCAAAGGATGCCTGTATTGCAGATGCTGCTGCCACTGCTGTAGGCAATATGGTCAAAAGTGCAGATGACATTGAAAAAGCTCTTAAGAAAGCTCAAAATATCAGTGGAGTTACTGGTGTTATAATAATTATTGGTGAACAAATGGGAGTCTGGGGGAAAATACAACTGGTGAGAATTTAGCTGAGTGTATGCAGATGTGTATACTGAAAAAAGGAGCAGGTTTTTATGAACCAGGCAGGCATATTTATACAGGTTATATGTGCTATTCTGGCTGCAATGATCCTGACTTACCTTTTTGCAAACGGGAGAAGGTGCAGAACAACATACAGTTATATGCTGTGTATTGGTTTACTTCTTTTCTGGAACATTGCAGAAATTTTATTACTGATGTCAAGTAATAATGAACAGGAAATGCTGGCACTTAAAATTAAATTTTTACCTGTCGTTTACATAGGTGTAAGCTGGTTGTATTTTTGCCTTGTTATAACCAATCATAAAATCATAGACAATAACCTTTTTAAATTCATATTAATTTTCTTTCCTGCCGTATGCTACGCTTTTTTACTTACTAATGAGCTTCATCATCTGTTCTATAAAGAGGTCATATTTAAAACAAAACTAATAAGAGGTCCGGTTTTTTGGGTACATACCGTTGAGTCTTATTTTTGCATTATCACGGGAACTGTCTGTTTTTTTATCAGCCTTAAGAAAGTTGGGAAAACACAAAATAAAAACATTTTATTTATATTAGCACTTTTGATCCCATTAACGGCTAATATCCTTATGCTTACCGATGTAATACCCAATAGGGGGTTTGATATAACTGCACAGGTTTTATTGATAACTCTTATTATTTTTGGCATAGCCGTTTACCAGAAAAAATTCCTGAACCTGATTCCTGTAGCCGCAAGGCATTTTATTGAGAATATGTCAGATGGGATAGCTATTATTGATCATGAAAATACTGTAGTTGGACTGAATGATTCAATAAACATAATGTTCCCGGGTTTAAACTTAAAAATATACGATTCTGCCCGAAAATTATCAAGATATATAAGAAATAATGCTACCGGCAGTATGCGGGATACATTGGCAGATGCCCTTGAATCGGGTAAGATTGGCTGTTCTGTAAAAGGGAAACTGGAGATAAACGGCATGGATGTTTACCTGGAAATAGGGACACTTACCGGATTTAATCAATCCCATAATGGAAAGATTGTAATATTTGAAGATCGTAGAGAAGAACAGCAGTTATTAAATGAAATAAAAAACAAAAACATACAGTTAACAAATGCAAATGAGAGGCTTATCCATGCGAATAAAATGCTAACAGAAGCCAATTACAGGTTGGAGCAGTATTCGAAAACTGCTGAAGAGCTTGCGGTGACAAGAGAGAGAAACCGTATGGGGCGAGAGTTGCACGACACCGTAGGGCATACTCTGACGCTGTTAATTGCCCTTGCTGAAAATGTAAAATTAAAACTAAAAGATGGCCAGGAAGAATTAAAGAATATAATTGATAAAAGTATAGAGATTTCAAGACAGGCACTAAATGATATTCGAAACTATCTTAAAGGAAAGTATGCAGAATCTTTTAAAAATACAAATCTGTCTGATTTGTTGAAAGATTTGACCAATGATCATCTTTCATCGGGTACAAAAATTGAAGTTTCAATATCAGAAAATATACCCACACTGGATACTGCCAGGGCAATGACCATATACAGGATTTGTCAGGAGTCGGTTACCAATGCAATACGCCATGGGCAGGCTAAAACAGTGAATATTATAATTAAGGGCCACTCAAAGGGAATAAGGCTTTATATTATTGATGACGGTAAGGGATGCCGTGATCTTGTTAAGGGATATGGTTTAACAGGAATGGAAGAAAGGATTGCAAAATTAGGCGGAAATATTACCTTTGGCTCTGATGGGGAGAAAGGATTTAATATTATAGCTAATTTGCCTGTATGATAGCTTTCAGGGGGTGTTTGATACGGAACAGAATAAAGTTAGGGTTATTATTGCAGATGACAGTTTTATTTTCAGAGAATCCATCAGGACACTTTTATCCCAGGATCCTGAAATATCAGTTGTAGCTCTTGCATCGAATGGCAGCGAAGCCTTTGATTTATGCTGCCAACACAGGCCTGATATAGTTATTATGGATGTCAGAATGCCAGTCTGTAATGGAATTGAAGGCACAAAACTTATAAAAAACCATATGCCCGAGGTAAAGGTAATAATGTTTACAACTTTTGAAGATCAGGACTTCATTACCGAAGCAATAAAATATGGAGCCGAAGGATATGTTTTAAAAGACTCGGGGCAGGATCATATAAGAATGGTGATAAAAAGTGTTTATAAAGGATATCCTGTTTTTCATAAAAAAGCACTTAATTCAATGATTCAATCCATCTCCGAAAGTAAGACCGAAAAAGTTAAGATTGATTTATCTCAGGCAGAACGACAAATACTTAAATTTGTAGTGGAAGGAAAGAGCAACAAACAGATAGGATGTCTTTTAAGGTTAAGTGAAGGAAGGATTAAGAATATTATAAGTGAACTTTTTGAAAAGACAAATACTTTCGATCGTACACAACTTGCTGTTTTTGCTGTAAGAAATGATCTTGTAGACTAATTCTGACAATAAAAAAATAGGTTAAACTGTAGGGGGGCAAAAGAAATTACAGTTCAACCTGATTGAGTAATAGGTAATAATATAGAACAGACACAATCATATCTTATTTCTGCTAAAATTTAAAGTACCCAATAGTCACTTTATCGTCAACCTAAATTAAAACAAGGTTAACGTTTCTGAAACTTAACCGCTATACCTGTCTAATAGAGCCTGATGGTGCAGGCTCTGCCTTTTATATTCAAGTATTGAAGGAATTATCTCGGATTTTTTAAGATAGCGGTTTCTAATGGTAACATGGTTTTCAAAATTGTTTTCCTGAACCAGCTTCATTATTGTTTTATGATCAACACGATGCTGGTCCATCAATTCCTGTACGGTAATGTAATCATTTATAGGTCTGGGGATCAGCGGATCACCACCAAAATATTTTTTACACAAAGCAGATATAGTGGTGGGATTGCTTTCAAGTTTTTCAGCAATTTCTATATATGTGAGCCTTTTTTTTCTCAGATTCCAGATTTGTTCGGGTTTTATTACTTTCTGTTCAGCTCTTGAGCTTTTATAAATATAACCAAACTGCTCAACAAGTGCATTTATTTTTATCCCTCTTTTTTTAGCACAACGTTTTAAGTAAGAATACAGCCCGCTGTTTGAATGGAGATTATAAATAAATTTACCTGCATAAACCTCCGACAGTCGTTTTTTTATAGTTTCATCTTCCTTTTTTATCAAGGCTTTTTTAATATCCTCTTTAAGTTTTTTCTGGTTTTCAATATCGCCAACAGTTTTGTAAAAATAAAATTCTTTTGCTCTCAGGGGCTTACCGTCAAAAACCGTCAATAACATACTTATAAGTCCTAATTTTCTAAAATCGCTATTGTTTAAAAGCAATATTTCGTAGTCGGCAATCTGGTTTTCAGAAAAAACTTTATTCATAAGGCGATAGGCATTTTCATAAGACTGTCTGACAGAATCAGTTGTCCATTTAGTTTTATATTTAAAATCAGCCGGGTGAAAACGGCCGGGATAAACAAAATCAAAAAGCTTGTATATAGACCAGTCGAATCTGGATAAAACGTTATAAATACCATACTTCAGCAAACGTTTTTTCCAGTCATACCCGGGTATAAGTTCAACCCGGCGTATACCTTCTTTTAAGACCATATGTTGAACTGCTTCTATTACATATTTGTCATTGTTCCAAATACCGTGCTTACTCCACATCCATTCGGTTAGTTTTCTTTTTTTGAATTCATCAGGATAAGCGTTTTTCAAGACTTCGACCACATCATTTTCGAAAACTGTTTGCAGCATTCCCGAAAGCCTGTTTCTAACAAATATTTCCTTGAGCTGCTTTAAGTTATAATCAGGGAGCATATCCGGTGTTATACCTTCAATATATTCAAGACAATATCTTGTTATTACCTGACAATTAAGACGAATACCAGTTTTCCCCTTTTCACTTTGCCAGAAGTTTCTCTTAAAAAACTGACCTCTTTCCAGAACATCCCTATATTCGGCTAAAGCTTTTAACTGTTCCCGATCCATGTCGAATAGTCTTAACATAAATCATCCCTCAAATAGAATAAATAATAGTGTTTGTTTGGAAATCTGCTGTGACTTGAAAACATTTTGCAAACATAATAATAGTGTTATATAATTATATAATAAAGGTAAAGAAATACGCAAGAATCATGTCTTTCTGCAGAGTATTTTTGTTACTTTATATTAAAGTTAAGATTTTTTCTAAGCAAAATATATAAGCTTTTAATAATAATATTTGTTTCGGATTATAGTCAATCCAGCAGGAGGGGCTTATGGCGGTGGTATATTATTATGTCCCGGTTGAAAAAGCCAATGATGTAGTTGAATGCGGTCTGAAGTTGTCTGAATGGAAGGACAGAGAACAACAAACTCCCTGGAGTTACGGACCACAACCATGCTTTTGTGCACTACTGCACCCGGACGATGACGTAAGAAGCAAAGATCCGGCTTACCAGTGCATAAAAATAAATATTCCTGCCGATGATTGCGTTATAGCAGATGGGGATTTGTACAGATTAAGTATGGAGTACCCTGATATAAAACAGAAGTACATAGACACCATGGTTCCACTTGATAAATACCTGTTTGGATCCTTCCGAAACCCTGAATGCCTTATTTTCACAACCATCCTCGGAGATCAGATAAGTTTTTACGGAAAAGGGCTGGATGACCCCATTCTGTTCGAAAACTCCGAAACCCTGTATGTAAATAACCTTCTTGAACGGTTTAACGACAGGTACAGCAGAGTGAATCGGGTATTACTGTATTGCTTCCTGTTGGCACAATCACAAAACGGTTTATTGGAAGGTATGTACAGTGATAGCAAAGGGTTAGCCTTTTTCTTTGACAAGGGATCAAACAGATATGTCACTATTCCTGTACCCGATTTGAAAAAATATAAACTTGGCTTAATTTAAGCTCTCTATAACTGAAAGGCAGGGTAAATAAGTTGAATACAAAGGATAGAATTCTTAAGATGCTTACAGATAAAAAAGGAAGGTTTGTATCTGGTGAGCAGATTAGTGAAGAATTAGGAGTATCCAGAACGGCTGTTTGGAAACACATACTGAAATTAAAGGAGGAAGGCCATAAAATTCAGTCTATTAACAGGCTTGGATATCAACTTGTTAATAGCGGAGATATATACGACAGAAGTTCAATCGTCAGTAAATTAAACACAAAAATTCTTGGAAAGAATTTATTTTTTTTTGACGTAATTGATTCAACAAACGACGAATTAAAAAAAATGGCTGCTGACGGTGCACCGGAGGGCACTGTGGTTGTTTCCAGATGCCAGTCCGGCGGTAAGGGGCGTAGAGGCAGACAGTGGCAATCGGATGCAGATGTCGGAGTTTATATGTCAGTCCTTTTAAGACCTGAAATTGCACCAGATGCAGTGCAATCCATTACCCTTGCAGCTTCAAGTGCGGTATGTAAAGTCCTTGAAAAGTATGTTCCGAACAGGTTAGGTATAAAATGGCCAAATGATATTCTCATTAATGACAGGAAAGTATGCGGTATTTTAACTGAAATGACAGCCGAGCCCGATAAAGTCCAGGCCATTATCCTTGGAATTGGCTTGAACGTTTGGCATAAAGAAAATGACTTTATGGATGATCTGAAAGAATCAGCTACCTCACTATGCCTTAATACAGAAAAAGAAATTTCACGAAGTTTACTTGTGGCAGAGATTTTAAAGGAGCTGGAGGATTTATATCTTAACTTTATTGAAAAGGGCTCAAGTGCACAATTTATGGATATCTGGAGAAGCTTTTCAATAACTATTGGCCGTGATATTATTATATATCAGGGTAACAATAAGTGGCAGGCAAAAGCACTTGACGTTCTGGACGATGGAAGGCTGCTTGTGGAAACGCCTGATGGGAAGCGCCAGACAATACTTTCTGGAGAGATATCAATACGCAATTGTAATAGTTAGGCTAAAGAATCTCCTTGCCGGACCTATTGAAAGTTGTTATAGAAGGGGTGAATATATTGTCGAATAACAAACGGAATATTAATCAAAACATAAAGAACAGCAACATAAGCAAACAGGGAAATAACAAAAAAAACAGATCTCCAAAAGAAGGCGGCTATACAAACTATAGCAGAAGAAACAGAGGCGAATATCAAAAAAAATCCTCTCAGCGCTATAATACCGAGTCTGTGGTGTCAAGAATAGCTAACCCCAGAAGGGAAGAGACCGTTGAGGATATCAGGATGGATATAGAAAAGCTTGAAAAAGAGATTCAGTTTGAAATCAAACAAATTCGCAGCACAAAGCTTGGACTGTAGAAGTGTATATATTACAGGATATGGCCTGATGTTAGGAAGTTTTTGCTGCTGCTTAAAGGAAGGAGAGGATAATCTTGTTACTGACCATTGATGTTGGAAATACAAATACAACCCTTGGATTGTTTAACGGGCATAATTTAAAATTTGACTGGGCTTTTTCAACCGATCCCGATAAAACATCTGATGAAATAGGCATATTATTTCATTCGCTGTTTCACCACACAAAACAAGATATACGGTCAGTTAAGGATGTAATTATCTGCTCTGTAGTTCCACCGGTAATGAATTCTCTGGTAGCAGCAGTGAAAAAATATATGCGAAAGAATCCGATAATTGTCGGACCCGGGATAAAAACAGGAATAAATATCAGATACGAGAACCCGAAAGAAGTGGGAGCCGATAAAATAGCAAATGCAGTTGGTGCCGTGAAGTTATTCGGAGCCCCTGTAATAATTGTTGATTTTGGAACAGCTACAACTTTCTGTGCAATTAACGGTAACAGGGATTATTTGGGTGGGGTCATATGCCCCGGAATAAGGATATCGGCTGAAGCATTGTTTGAAAAGGCATCCAAATTACCTCGTGTAGAAATTACCTGCCCTTCTGATGTGATTGGTAAAAATACTACGGCAAGTATTCAATCAGGGTTATTTTTTGGATATGTTGGGCAAATAGAATATATTGTTGGAAAGATTAAAAAGGAAATGAGAGAAGATAACATAAAAGTAGTAGCAACAGGCAGTCTTGCAAGGCTCATTGCATCTCAATGCCGCTCGGTGGATGAGATTAACAGCCTGCTTACTCTTGAAGGATTGAAAGAAATATACTATTTAAATACAAAAGGGTAAAAATGTATAGCGCTACCTGAAAAAGTATATACTATATTCTGGTATTTTCAGATACCCTCCCTCTTCTGTTGTTTATGTTTTTGTTAAATTATTGTTACCAATATGTAAAATGCAGAAAATTAAAGGAAACTAAAGCAATATGCAGATATCTTAAGATAATTATACAAAACGGCAATATTCGGAAAAATTCATTAAGATAATATGTTTGCTAGAAGAGGGAAATCTATATAATATTGTATTAGCACTCGTTACCGTTGAGTGCTAATAAATTATTAATTCAAAAATAACCATATTGAAAATCGAATATGAAAAGTAATAATCCGGGTATCCGGGAACTAAATTAAGGAGGGTAAACATATGAATATTAAACCTTTAGCTGACAGAGTGGTAGTTTCAATGGTAGAAGCAGAAGAAACCACTAAAAGCGGAATAGTACTTCCAGGCTCTGCTAAAGAAAAGCCTCAAATCGCTGAGGTAAAGGCTGTTGGTCCTGGTACAGAGGAAGTTAAAATGGAAGTTAAAGTGGGCGATAAGGTTCTTATCAGCAAATATGCGGGAACCGAAGTAAAAATTGACGGTGTTGAATATACCATTTTAAAACAAAGTGATATTCTTGCTATAGTTGAATGAGGAGGGAATATTTAATGGCAAAGCAGATTATCTTTGGCGAAGAGGCCAGAAAAGCGCTGGAAATAGGTGCTAATAAACTTGCAGATACAGTAAAGGTAACACTTGGGCCAAAAGGAAGAAACGTTGTTCTTGACAAAAAATTCGGTGCTCCGTTAATTACCAATGACGGTGTTACCATTGCAAAGGAAATTGAGCTTGAAGACGTATATGAGAATATGGGAGCTCAACTGGTTAAAGAGGTTGCAACAAAAACAAATGATGTTGCAGGTGACGGTACCACAACAGCAACTCTCCTGGCTCAGGCTATTATCCGCGAAGGCTTGAAAAATGTTGCGGCAGGCGCTAATCCAATGATCTTAAAGAAAGGAATAAGCAAGGCCGTTGAGGTTGCAGTAAAAGGAATTGAAGAAATTAGCCAGAAGGTAAAGGGAAAAGAAGACATTGCCAGAGTTGCTTCCATTTCTGCAAACGATGATGAAATTGGATCATTGATTGCAGACGCAATGGAGAAAGTTTCAAACGATGGTGTTATTACAGTAGAAGAATCAAAGACTATGGGAACAGAACTGGAAGTTGTTGAAGGAATGCAGTTTGATCGTGGATATATTTCTTCATATATGGTTACCGATACCGATAAAATGGAAGCAGTTCTTGAAGAACCTTATATTCTGATTACAGATAAAAAACTTTCAAATATCCAGGAAATTCTTCCTATTCTTGAACAGATTGTTCAACAGGGTAAGAAGTTATTGATCATTGCTGAAGACATTGAAGGTGAAGCCCTGGCAACACTTGTTCTGAATAAACTCAGAGGAACATTTATGTGCGCTGCAGTAAAGGCACCAGGCTTTGGAGACAGAAGAAAAGAAATGCTGCGTGACATAGCTATTTTAACAGGTGGCCAGGTAATTACCGAAGAACTTGGTCTTGACTTAAAAGAAACAACTCTGGATCAGCTTGGACGCGCTGCCAAGGTAGTTGTTCAAAAAGAAAATACTATTATAGTAGACGGAGCCGGAGATCCACAGGCTATTAAGGACAGGATTGCTTCAATCAAGTCTCAGATAGAAGAAACCACTTCGGACTTTGATCGCGAAAAACTTCAGGAAAGACTTGCTAAACTCTCTGGCGGTGTAGCTGTTATCCGCGTAGGTGCGGCAACAGAAATTGAAATGAAGGAAAAGAAATTAAGAATTGAAGACGCCCTTGCTGCTACTCGTGCTGCTGTTGAGGAAGGTATTGTTCCCGGTGGCGGTACAGCATTTATAAATGTTATTGGAAAGGTTAGCGAACTGGTTAATACACTTGAAGGTGACGAAAGAACAGGTGCAATGATTATTCAGAAGGCGCTTGAAGAACCCGTTCGTCAAATTACAATTAACGCAGGCCTTGAAGGCTCGGTTATTGTTGATAAGGTTAAAAACAGTGATAAGGGAATTGGCTTTGACGTATTAAGTGAAACATATGTTAATATGATTGAAGCGGGTATTGTTGACCCGGCTAAGGTTACCCGTTCAGCACTCCAAAATGCTGCATCGGTATCCTCTATGGTACTGACCACAGAAAGTCTGGTTGCAGATATTCCTGAAAAGGAGCCGCCAATGCCAGGAGGCATGGGCGGAGGCATGCAGGGCATGATGTAATCTCCGTACCACAATAATATAGATTAATTACAAGCATCCGAACCATATGAAGTATAAGGGTTCGGATGTTTTAATTTTTACTTTATTGCACAATGTTTTCTCAGTATTAATAAGCGGGTGCTTCGGGTGTTTTGAACTCTTGGCATT
>JAAYNA010000188.1 GCA_012521105.1 Clostridiaceae bacterium | reverse complement strand
TCTACCAATTTTTGTTGTATTTACTTAACATGTTATTTGCTTAAGCTGACCTGAAGATTACTTTAAACCTTTTATACTGTTGGTTTGTAAGTCGTGTCAGGCGACAGCTTTTATATATTATCACGCTAATTGATGTTTGTCAAGAATTTAGATAAAAGTAAAATTAACAAAAAGTCGTTACTGTTATTATTTAAAACAACGGAAGAAATTACTCAGCAATTCCAGTGCAGTATTAACAAAGGCGGGGATTGTAACTCCCCGCCTGCTTTTTTATTTTATTACTCCTCTTCGTCATCTTTCATTTCTTTTGTTATACGCGCTATTGAAACAACCTTATTATCGTCACCCGTTCTCATTAAGGTTACACCTTGTGTAACGCGACTTAATACACTGATTTCACTTACTTGTATGCGGATAATATTACCATCCAAATTTACGAGTAAAATATCATCCTGGTCATCTACCAGCTTTGCACCAATAAGTACTCCTGTTTTCTCTGTAACCTTATAAGTGAGTATTCCTTTACCACCTCTGTTCTGAACCTTGTACTCGTCCATTTCTGTTCTTTTTCCAAAACCATTTTCAGTTACAACAAGCAAAGTTGTATTTTCACAGTAACGCAGCATTGATATTACTTCATCGCCTTCATCAAGCCTTATTCCGATAACACCCTGTGAGGTTCTTCCCATAGAACGTACGTTGCTTTCCTGAAAGCGAATGGACATACCGTTTTTTGTAACCAGTATAACATCATCATTACCTTCTGTTAGCCGAACTTCAATTAACTCATCATTTTCTTTCAGAGTTACTGCATTTAGCCCGCCTTTACGTATATTCTTATACTGTTCAAGAGGCGTTTTCTTAACCATACCGCCACGGGTTGCCATAAATAAATACATATCTTCTTCTTCACCTGTCATTGTAATAACAGCAGACACCTTTTCATCGGGTCCTAACTCCAGAAGATTCACAATGGCAGTTCCTTTTGCCTGCCGTCCTGCTTCCGGAATAGCCCAGGCACGCAGTTTGTAAACCCTGCCTTTATTAGTAAAGAACAGCAGATAGTGATGAGTTGTTGTTGTATATATATCGGTAACAAAATCATCTTCCCTGGTGGTAAGAGCTGTAATTCCTTTCCCGCCACGTTTTTGACTTTTATATACATCAACAGATGTTCTTTTTATATAACCATAATGTGTCAACGTAATTACTATATCTGTATCCTCAATAAGATCTTCCAATTCAATATCATCAGCATCATGAGTAATCTTGGTACGTCTTTCATCCCCATACTTGTTTTTAATCTCAAGAAGTTCTTCTTTAATAATGCCGTCTACCAATTCAGGTTTTGAAAGTATATCGTTATACCATGCAATTTTTTCAAGGAGTTCATTATATTCCGCTTCAATCTTTTCTCTTTCCAGACCGGTAAGACGACCTAATCTCATATCAACAATTGCCTGGGATTGCTTTTCGCTTAAGCCAAAACGCTCCGTAAGTTTTTCTTTCGCCTGGGCTTCGGTGCGCGAATGACGGATAATGTGTATAACTTCATCAAGATGATCCAAAGCTATCTTTAAACCTTCCAGTATATGGGCCCTGGCCTCAGCTTTTTCAAGATCATATTTGGTCCTTCGTCTTATTACATCCTGCTGATGGAGGATATAATAGTAGATCATCTCTTTCAGATTAACTACCTTGGGCTCAAATTTGCCATTATCAATCTGGATAAGAGCAAGCATATTTACATTGAATGAATCCTGAAGTTGAGTATTTACAAAAAGCTGATTTAAGACAACATTTGCATTGGCATCTCTTTTCAGTTCAATAACAATTCGCATACCTTCCCTGTCTGATTCATCCCTAAGATCAGAGATTCCTTCAATGCGTTTATCTTTAACCAAATTTGCTATTTTTTCTATAAGCCTTGCCTTATTAACCTGATAGGGCAGCTCGGTCACAACTATTCGCTGCCTGTTTCCTGAATAGGTTTCGATATCAGTGACAGCTCTGACAACAATACGCCCCTTACCGGTGGTATATGCATCACGTATGCCTTTTCTACCAAGAATTAACCCACCTGTTGGGAAATCAGGCCCTTTAATATATTCCATCAGCTCGGGTATATCAGCGTCAGGGTTGTCAATCATATAAATTATTGCATCTATTGTTTCGCACAGATTATGGGGTGGTATATTTGTTGCCATACCAACGGCTATACCCGAAGAACCATTTACTAACAAATTGGGGAATCTGGATGGCAGCACAACAGGCTCAACGTCATGATCGTCAAAATTAGGCTTGAAATCAACGGCATCCTTATTGATGTCTCTTAACATTTCCAAAGCAATTCTTTGAAGTCGTGCTTCGGTATACCTCATCGCTGCAGGTGCATCTCCGTCAATTGAGCCAAAATTTCCATGCCCATCAACGAGGGGATACCTCATTGAAAAATCCTGTGCAAGTCTGACAAGACTGTCATATACTGCAGCATCGCCATGGGGGTGAAAACTCTTTAATGCTTCACCTACTGTTGCAACTGATTTTCTGTAGGGTTTATCGGGTGTAAACCCTGATATATGCATTGTGTACAGTATTCTTCTATGCACCGGTTTCAAGCCGTCCCTAATATCCGGTAATGCTCTGTCTATAATTACACTCATCGCATAGTCGATAAAGGACTGTTTCATTTCTGCTTCAATATCCACCGGTATAATTCCATTATCCAAATTTTCTTCCGGAGTATTATTGATGTCCGACATTAATTTATGCTCCCTTCTAATTTATATAAATTGAGCTTTTTTCTGCTAAACCGGGCATGTATGGTTCATGCACAATATTGTTAATATGTTCAATTTATATTTTTTATTATTAATCACTTAAAATGTAAATTATATCATACCGCTTGTTTTATTGGTAAATAATAAAAACATCTTCTCCTATTTTAATAAAGTTTTTATTTTCTGTCTACTCTCGCTTTTCCCTATGATATAGCATAAAAGCACTTCCTGTAAAAATGGGAAGTGCCTGTATACAAGTTTAGATTCTATTTAACTTTAATTGGAAGGTTGCTAAGAATTACTGGGCTTTTTTCATGGAATGATCTTTTTTGGGTATTCTTACTATGAATTCAACAAACTCTCCCCTGTCTATTTGCGCCGCCTTGGCATTAACACCGGATTTTTTCATCATATCAATTGCCTGTTTTATCGTATTGACAAATATTCTGATATCCTTAATTGAACGAGTAAGCCTTTTTCCGTCCTCATATGATTTTGGATTTGCATATTTATCCAGAACTTTTTGAACAAGCTCTTCGGTTTTCTTTACATTTAATTCTTTTTCGCAAACCTTTTGCAAAACCTTCAACTGCAGCTGTTCATCGTGCAGCTTCAGTAAAGCCCTTGCATGACGCTCGGTAAGATTGTGATCCGAAAGTATTTTTTTAACCATTGGTGGAAGTCTTAGTAACCTAATCTTATTAGCTATTGTAGACTGGCTTTTTCCTATTTTTTGAGCTAATTCCTCCTGAGTTAGACCATGTTCCTTTATCAGGTTTCTGTACCCTTCTGCTTCTTCCATGTATCCCAAATCTTCCCGCTGCAGATTTTCTATCAGAGCCATTATGGCTAAATCATCTTCATTTACATCAATGATTATTGCAGGAATTTCTTTCAACCCTGCCATAATCGATGCCCTTAGTCTTCTTTCCCCTGAAACAAGCTCGTAATAATTTGAGGGTGTTTTCCGCACATTTATCGGTTGGATTACACCATACTCCTTAATTGAGCTGCATAGTTCTTCTAATGATGATTGTTCAAAATTTCTTCTGGGCTGATATGGATTTGGCCTGATATTTTCAATAGGTATATAGGTAATTTTTCTTTGATCAGATTTTTTTTCGGAACGATTAAAGAGAATCCTTTCCTGTAAAGTCATAACGGCACCTTCCTTACTTAATTTTCTTTTGTTAAACTTGAAAAACCTGTTTGGTATTTCCATAAATTTTATATTCGCCGTTGACTTTTTGTATTCCTTTTTTTTATTGAAGGAATCGATCGCATAAAACCCTTGGAAATAAAGGATTTCGAGGTTATTTTAAAGGGGATTTTGCGGGTTTTCCACTTTTCCTTGGATACTTTGTCGGTGTATGTCTATATTTTTTAATTAAAATAACATTTCTCTCAATATCATCAAAGGGTAATACAAAATTTTTTATATCCTCTATTTCTCCGCCAAGAACCGAGATAGCCTTTTGAGACTCTGAAATTTCATCTTTTACATTACTTCCTTTCATAGCAACAAAATACCCGCCAATACGTACAAAGGGCATAACATATTCACAAAGAACCGGTAACGGAGAGACTGCCCTGGCTATACCAACATCATAACTTTCTCTGTGCTCCTTATCCTGTCCAAAATCCTCAGCCCTGCCATGAATGGCATCAATTCCCGTTAAACCGGTTTCGTTAATAACGCTGTTTAAAAAACGTACCCTTTTTTCAAGAGAATCCAAAAGGGTAACATGTATATTGTTTTGTACAATTTTTATTGGAATTCCGGGAAAACCTGCTCCAGTTCCAACATCGATCATGCTTAAAACATCATCCGGAAAAAAACGAATCACGGAAACAGAGTCTATAAAATGTTTTATAACAGCCTCCCTTTCATCCACTATTGCTGTTAAATTAATTCTTTCATTCCACTCTATAACCATCTTATAAAAGTGTTTGAAAATATTTACTTCTTTACCTGTAAGTTCAATACCGAATACATCAAATCCCCTTACTAAAAGATCAATATTTTCAGCCTTCATTTCTTTTACTCCTTCTGCTTCTTGCATTTAGATAGATAATCAGAACAGATATATCTGCCGGTGATACCCCGGATATCCTGGAAGCCTGGCCTAAAGATCGGGGTCTGAGTTTTGCCAGCTTTTGCTTTGCTTCTATCCTGAGTCCCTGGATTTCATCGTAATTTATATCTTCAGGAATCATTTTTTCTTCCATTTTTTTAAATTGCTCAATTTGCTGCATTTGCTTTGCAATATATCCTTCATACTTGATTAAAATAGATACTTCATCGGCTATAACCTTGGGTAGATCCGGCATCTCATTATCAATTTCCTTTAACGAACTGTAGGTTATTTCGGGCCTTTTTAAAAGATCATAAAGTTTAATACCGCTTTTAATCCGTGAACTATTATATTTATCTAAAAACTCAATAACTTTAACACTTGGAGGAACGGTTTTTTTCCTGAGCCGTTCTATTTCATTCTTAATAGCTTCCTGTTTTTTAATAAATTTACGATATCTTTCTTCACTAATAAGACCAATTTTATAACCTATTGGAGTTAAGCGTGCGTCTGCATTATCCTGCCTTAAGTGGAGGCGGTATTCTGCACGGGAAGTCATCATCCTATATGGTTCATTTGTACCCTTTGTCACCAGATCGTCTATTAATACACCTATATAAGCCTGGGATCTGTCAAGTATTAAGGGATCCTCCCCCCTAATTTTCAGTACGGCATTGATCCCCGCCATAAGTCCCTGGGCTGCAGCTTCCTCATACCCTGAACTTCCGTTTATCTGCCCTGCAGAAAACAGACCATCTATCTTTTTAAATTCCAGGGACAGTTTCAAATCGGTTGGATTTAAACAATCGTATTCAATTGCGTAGGCATATCTCATAATCTGGGCATTTTCAAGTCCCGGCAGACTTTTTATCATAGCGTGCTGCACATCTTCAGGCATGCTTGTAGAAAACCCTTGCAGATAGACCTCTTCAGTATCCAAACCCATGGGTTCGATAAATATTTGATGTTGCTTCTTGTCTGCAAACTTCACAATCTTATCTTCAAAGGAAGGACAATACCTTGGGCCTATGCCTTCAATTGTTCCACTGTAAAGCGGTGACCTGTGAAGATTCTCACGTACTATCCTATGGGTATCTTCTGTAGAATATAATAAATAGCATGAAATCTGTTCTCTTTCAATTTTTTCAGTCTCGAAAGAGAAGGGCACAATAGGATCATCGCCGGGCTGTTCAATCATTTTTGAAAAATCAATACTGCGTCGGTTAATCCTTGCAGGCGTTCCGGTTTTAAACCTCATCAGTTCAATGCCGTGCCTTTTTAAACTTTCAGATAAACTATTAGCCGGCAAAAGACCATCGGGTCCGGCATCATAAGATACATCGCCAATAATTATTCTACCTTTCAGGAATGTTCCTGTTGTTAATATAACAGTCCTTGCTGGAAAAAAAGAACCTATATGAGTTTTAACACCTTCTATTTTATTGTTTCTGATAACAAGATCCACAATCTCGGCCTGGCATAAATGAAGATTTTCCTGACATTCCAGAGTGTGCTTCATTACCTGTTGATATGAACGCCTGTCAATTTGTGCTCTTAGCGAATATACCGCCGGCCCCTTAGCCGTATTAAGAGTTCTTGACTGAATTAATGTTTTATCGGCACATTTGCCCATTTCACCGCCTAATGCATCTATTTCTCTGACCAGATGTCCCTTTGCTGTTCCGCCGATATTCGGATTGCAGGGCATATTGGCAATGCTGTCGAGGTTCATTGTAAATATTGCGGTTTTCGCCCCCATTCTTGCAGCCGCAAGGGCCGCCTCACAGCCTGCATGTCCTGCTCCAACAACTATAACATCATATGGCTCATGTACAAAACTCATACATTATCCCTCTTTACTTGCCTATACAAAATCGTTCAAAAATATTCATAATAACTTCTTCAGTAATTTCATGTCCCGTAATAAAACCAATTTTTTCTGCTGCATTTTTAATGTCCATCGAGATTAAATCCAAAGTCATTCCTGCTTCTGCCGCACTAAGAGCAGATTTAAGACAATCCAAAGCTTCAACCAGCAGCTTTTTATGCCTGGCATTAGTAATTATTATCTGGTTGTCTGTATCAATTTCAGCTTTATTTACATATTGCAGGATTGATTTCTCCAATACATCTATTCCATAATCCTCCAGAACTGAAATTTCTATTATTTCGGGGATTTTGATTTTAATTTCTTTTAACTTTTCCTCATCTGCCTTATCAGTTTTGTTGACTACAAATAAGATTTTGGAATAATAATCTTCAACCTTCTCAAGAATATCACTATCTTCCTTTTCAAAACCTGTATGCGCATCAAGTACAAACAAAATTAAATCAGCCAAATCAATAACTTCAAGAGCCTTTTCTACTCCAATCTTCTCAACTACATCGGATGTTTCTCTGAGCCCTGCAGTATCCAGCAATTTAATTGGAACCCCCTGAATATTCACATACTCTTCAAGAACATCCCTGGTTGTACCGGGAATATCGGTTACAATGGCCCTGTTTTTTCCTGAAAGACGATTTAGAAGCGAGGATTTACCTGCATTGGGCTTTCCTATTATAGCAACATTCAATCCTTCTCTTAATACTTTCCCATAATCAAAGCTTTCTATAAGATTTTTTAATTCACCGATAATACCATTAATTATCTGTACACATTGATTTATCGTTACTTCTTCAAAGTCATATTCAGGATAATCCAGATTAACCTCTATCTCTGCAAGAATTTCGACAAGACTTTTTCGTATCCTTTGAAGTATTTGAGACAGTCTGCCTTCAAGTTGTGTAACTGCAACCTTTGAACTTTTTTCAGTAATGGAACCAATTAAATCTGCTATTGCTTCAGCCTGAACCAGATCAATTCTTCCATTAATAAAAGCCCTTTTTGTAAACTCACCTGCTTCTGCAGGTCTTACACCCAATCTAAGTAATAAGTCAAGAATCCTTTTTGCAGTAATAAAACCACCGTGGCAGTTTATTTCCACCACATCCTCCGTGGTATATGTTTTTGGTGCAGCCATTTTTGAAATTAATACTTCATCAATAATTTCGTTAGTATCGGGATCTATAATTTTACCATAGCGAATTGTGTGAGAAGAATACTCATTAAAATTACCCTTCCCTTTAAAGATTTTTGTGGCAACATTAAAAGCCTCACTGCCACTTATTCTTATTATAGAAATTCCTGCATTCCCAATAGCTGATGCCACAGCAGCAATTGTATCAGTATCCTGGATATTAGCCACGCTATAATCTTTTATCTATACCACCACCTAAACTTTATCAGCAGGCTATATTTTATCACTTACATAAATGATTTTCCACCATTATTAAAAATGGACAATGGTTACCCATCGTCCACTATTTGATTCTATTATTTCTATTCCTGTCTTTGTTCTCTTTTATACCTTATTACAACTTTTCTATTAGGATCATCGCCAACACTATATGTTACAACATTTTTATAATTTTGTAGTGTTGCATGAATTATTCGTCTTTCATATGGATTCATGGGCTCCAAAGTTATACTTTTTCTATTCCTTGCTACTTTATAAGCAAGCCTTTTCGCAAGTTTCTCGAGGGTTTCCTCTCTCTTTTCACGATAGTTTCCAACATCAAAAGTTACTCTGACAAAACTGTCGCTGTATTTGTTTACCACAAGTCCCAATAAATATTGCAAAGCATCAAGAGTTTCACCTCTTCTGCCAATAATAATACCTATATCATCAGCAGATACCCTGACATTAATGCTGTCACCGTCTTCGTTAATCTCGAGTTCTTCATTAATTGCCATTGCATCAAAAATTGGTTCTAAGAATCCTCTGACTATTTTTTCATAGTCTACTTTTTTACGAACACGTACTAATGCATTTCTTCCTCCAATTATCCCGAAAAGTCCTTTACTTCCCTCATCAAGTATTTGTATCTCTGCATCTTTTTCTTCTATATTAAGCTCTATTAATGCTTCTTCAATTGCAGATTCAATAGTTTTTCCCTCTTTTTCAACATATTCTGCCACTAGTTACTCCTCCTTCTTTTTATAGATATGTTTATCTAAAAAGAACTGCTGAGCCATTTGGAACAGATTGCTTACTGTCCAATATAATGATAACCCTAGCGGTGCCTGGAAACCAATAAAAAGAGTCATAATCGGACCAAAATACATCATGGTTTTATTGGTTTGATTAACCTGAGAATTTGGATTCTGGCTCATTTGTCTCATAGATAATTTCGTTGATAAAAATGTAGTCGCTACCGCAAGCAGCACCATAACCAAGGCTGGAATATACAAGCCTGGATTTTGTGTAATAAGGTTCAGGTCATAAGTGGGTTTTACACCAAGATTAAATATGCCCAGAAAATTAAGGCTGATTTTTTCAATACCCTCTCCCACCAATCCTGGAATGGTATTTACAGCATCTACTACATTAATTTCAAAATACGGGTTTCTTTCGAATAAGCCGGCTACAGCTAAAGGATCTGATTTGACACTCTCAAATTGATCAAGAAATGCATATTGATTTCCATGGAAAAATTCGGGTTTAATCTCCATTATTTTTATAATTACATTCCCAATTAATTCCTTAGTCCACCCTAACATATATGTAAGGGGTTTACGTATTGTATAAAAAAGAGCAAAAATAATAGGAAGCTGCACCAACATAGGCAGACATCCACCTGCAGGATTTACTCCCTTTTCCTGGTATAGTTTCATTAATTCCTGGTTTAATTTCTCTTTATCATTTTTATATCTTTTTTGTATTTTATCAAGCTCAGGTTGTATTTCCTGCATTTTCTGTGTAGATTTTATCTGTTTGATTGTTAATGGTAACAATGCTAATTTTATAATGATAGTGAACAAAATTAATGAAACACCATAATTTTGAAACGCAATAGTTTTGTAAATAAGATACAGTAATCTGCCAAGTATTCTTGCTATAGCATCAAACATATTCATTCTCCTTCCCGCGGTACAGGGTCATACCCTCCATTATTAAAAGGATGGCATTTTAAGATTCTTTTAACAGAGAGAAAAAAACCCTTCAGCGGTCCATGTATTTTTATGGCTTGGTAGGCATATGCAGAGCATGTAGGATAAAATCTGCAGGTATTTTTTCCTTTCAACGGTGATAAATATCTCTGATATACCTTTATAAGCCATAGCATAAAAGTTTTCATGTTATTTCCTTTTTAATACGTTCAGTTTTCTAAAAAGGTAGTCAAGTTCTTTACAAATTTTATGAAAATCAGGTGTATCATTATCACTTCTTTTCCTTGCAACAATTACAAAATCATAACCTTTATCTAAATTTTCCTGAAGAGCTCTGTAACTTTCCTTTATTAATCTTCTTATTCGATTTCTCTTAACACTTTTACCATAATTCTTGCTTGCTGTTATACCAACTCTGTTAATCTGTAAATTATTGGGAAGCATATACACTGTCAAAGCTTTTGATACTGCATATCTACCCTTTCTGTATATATTCTGAAAAGACCGATTATTTTTAATTGTAATTATTTTACCCATTCTCTTATTTTCGACACCTGGTATATCCGGATTATGTTTCAGAATAATTATCTCCACCACTGTTCCATTTTAATACTTTTACATTTTATCAAAATACACCTATTGTTAAAACCTGATTACCATAAAATTATTATGTCTTCTTCACAATTAAAGGAAAAAAGACCACATATCAGCGGTCTTATGCAGTTAATCTTTTTCTTCCCTTAAGTCTTCTTCTTCTCAAAACCTTTCTGCCATTTCTGGTTTTCATTCTCTTACGGAAGCCATGTTCAACTTTTCTTTGTCTCTTTTTTGGCTGATACGTTCTCTTCACTTAGATGCACCTCCATTCAAAAGCAATCTTTAAGTTATATTCAATTAAAATATACTATATACCGTGACATGCATAACCTATTATATATTATGAAATTTCAATACGTCAATACAAATATAAATTTTAGCCTTCATTATAAGTAACAATTTATACCATTAATAATAAAAATAATCATTTACCATATGGATCCAATAACAAAATTGTGAGATTTCGTAATAGGCAGGACCGGGAGGATATTTGTATGGGAAAATCAACCAACTTACAGTATAAACATATTGTTTTTGTTAGATATACGCCGTTTTATAATGCTTTTTAAAATCACATGGCTTTAATAATCGTTTTATTGAAACATTAAAACAAGTTTGATATAGTTTAAATAACGGTTAATTTTATGCCTGGAGGAATAGGAATGTTATCAGTACAGGAAATTTGGAATGAAGTAGAGAGACTTTTAGAATCCGAACTGACTAAAATAAGTCTGGATACATGGATAAAAACTGTAAAGCCTTTACATATAAACCAAGATCTAATTACATTAGAAGCTCCCTCAGAGTTTAACAGAGATATACTTAAAACACGATATATTCCTCTGATAGTTAATGCAATTAAGACCGTTACAAATAAAGAATACCAAATTGAAGTGGTAGTCAGGGACTCACAAAATACATTTTCTGGGCACAATGTAGATGAAGGCGTTAATCCTCATTCTTCATTGTTAAATCCAAAATACACTTTTGATACATTTGTCAGAGGTAGTGGAAACCAGTTTGCCCATGCAGGGGCGGTGGCTGTTGCTGAATGTCCGGCAAAAAGGTACAACCCTTACTTTATTTATGGTGGCGTTGGTCTGGGCAAGACCCACCTTATGCATGCAATTGGCCACTATATTCTTGAGCAGAACAAAGATGCAAAGGTGCTGTATGTAACATCGGAGAAATTTACCAATGAACTCATTAACTCTATTAAGGATGATAAAAACGAAGAGTTCAGAAACAAATACAGGAATATCGATGTTCTTTTAATTGACGATATTCAGTTTATTGTGGGAAAGGAAAGAACCCAGGAAGAATTTTTCCACACCTTTAATGCTTTATATGAAGCTCAGAAACAGATTATTATTTCGAGTGATAAGGCACCAAAAGAAATTGCAACCCTTGAAGAAAGGTTAAGATCAAGGTTTGAATGGGGACTTATTGCTGATATTCAGGCACCTGATGTTGAAACAAGAATTGCAATTTTAAAGAAAAAGGCTCAGTTGGAAAAGTTTGAAGTACCTGATGATGTTATGGCTTATATTGCTGAAAATATTGTATCTAATATCAGAGAATTAGAGGGTGCACTAAACCGAGTAGTTGCTTATGCATCATTAACCAATAGTCCCCTTAATGTGGATTTGGCAAAAGAATGCTTAAAGCAAATGATATCAAATAACAAAACAAAAGAAATAAATCCGACAGTGATAATAAAAACTGTTTCCCGTTATTTTGATATAAATCCCGATCATATTTTAGGGAAAAAACGGTCAAGGGATATTAGTTACCCAAGACAAATAGCTATGTATTTGTGCCGGGAGCTTACTGATCTGTCATTGCCAAAAATTGGACAGGCCTTTGGCGGAAGAGATCATACTACAGTCTTACATGCTTATGAAAAAATCATTGAGGAAATTGAAAAAAATGCTGAAACAAGAAGAGCTGTTATAGAAATGAAAAAAAATATCACCGGAAAATAATTTTTTTTTGAAATTCTACAGCACTGGACTTTTTATAAGCAAAATTTAATCTACAGAATCATGTGGATATTTTGTTTTTTTTATGTGGATAACAACTAAAAAATTAATAAATTTTTGATCTGTGAATAAAAAAACAAGATATTAACAGAAAATTCAACATGTGATAAGCGGGAAATATCAACGTAAAAATGTTTTTTCAACAATTTTCACACCCCTTATTACTACTATTACTGAAAATTAATATTATATGAATGAAATTGGAGGTATAGAACATGAACTTTACATGTAATAAACAGGATTTAATGGAAGCCATCAATACAGTTCAAAAAGCTGTTATGACAAAAGCAACTATTCCTATATTAGAAGGCATATATATAGAAGCAGACCAATGTCTGAAACTTGTGGGTAATTGTTTTGATATGGGAATTGAATGTTCTGTTGACGCTGATATTAAAGAAAAGGGATCAATTGTTTTAAATTCCAGAATTTTTGGCGAAATAGTAAGGAAGCTCCCTGAATCTGAAATATATATTCAGGTTAAGGAGAATTTTGTCGTTGTAATTGAATGTGATAATTCATATTATGAAATAAAAGGGCTTTCTTCAGAAGGTTTTCCAATGTTACCTGAAGTAAAAGAAGAAAATAAAATAACAGTACAACAATCAGCTTTAAGGGATATGATCAGAAAAACCATATATGCAATAAGCATAGATGATAAAATAAAGATTCTCACCGGATCTCTGATAGAAGTTAAAGACGGTGATATTACCATGGTATCCCTTGATGGCTTCAGACTTGCGGTAGCAAAAACTATAGTTAAAGAAAATGTCTCTTTCAGCGCAGTTATCCCTGGGAAAAATCTTGGTGAGATTTATAAGATTCTTGAACAAACAGAAGACAAAGTAAAAATAACTATGTCCAGAAATCAGGCATTGTTTGAATTTGATAAGTGCAGAATAGTATCAAAGCTTCTGGATGGGGAATATATGAATTACAGAAGTTTTATCCCCGAAAAATTCGAAACGAAAATAGAAGTTAATGTAAAAGAAATAACGAGAAGTATAGAACGTGCATCATTAATTATGAGTGAGGACAACAGATATCCAGTTAAATTAATAGTAGAAGATGATAAAATGTTAATTACATCAAGTACAAAGTTTGGTATTTCCAAGGAACAAATAGATGTGAATAACGATGGAAATAATATAACAATAGGATTTAATCCCAGATATTTACTGGATTCATTTAAAGTAATTGATGATGAGAAGGTCGAAGTATACTTCAGCTCATCTGTTGGACCATGTGTAATAAAACCGCTTACCGGTGATAAATTTACATTTATGATTTTGCCTGTAAGAATATGACAAAGGTATTTACACATAAAAGTCCGTTTGGACGGTGTTATGAATGAAAATTAAAAAAATACATTTGATAAATTTTCGAAATTACATTAATGAAGAAATTAACTTTTCTGATAATGTAAGCTTAATTTATGGAGAAAATGCTCAGGGAAAAACAAATATAGTAGAAGCGTTATATTTATTTTCAACCGGTAAATCACACAGAACAAATAATACCAATGAATTGGTAAGGCATGGTGAGTCATATTTCAGCATAATGCTGGAGTTTGAGGACAATAACTACTTGCAAAGTATGGAAATAAAATATGAAAAAGGAAACAGAAAAAGGTTATTCATAAATGAAGTAAAAAAGGATCGGCTTTCCGATATATTAGGTGTTATTCCTTCTGTATTATTTTCGCCTGAAAGTCTTTCCTGCATCAAGGGATCACCAGGAGAAAGAAGAAAAATAATAGATATAGTTTTATGCCAGGTAAGTAAAAAATATCTTTACAATTTACAAAAATACAACAGAATAGTTAAAAATAAGAATGTACTTTTAAAGAAAATAAAAAACAACAAGCAGTACAGCTCGCAACTTGATGTATGGAATGAAAGCCAGGCAAAGACAGGAACTGTTATTATTGAGGAAAGAAGATCTTTAATATTAAGCCTTGAAAAAAGAATGAAAAGATTAATGCATGGAATTTCTGATGGTAAAGAAGATGTTAAAGTAAGATATAGATCTTTATATGAGGAAAATAAAAGTATATACGAAAATTTTCTGAATTTAGTTTCAGAAAACAAAAACAGAGAGATAGAACAGGAAATTTCTCTGTTTGGGCCTCATAGAGATGAAATAGAAATTTTACTAAACAACCAAAGTTCCAGATTATACTGCTCCCAGGGTCAACAACGATCATTAGCCCTTTCACTGAGTATAGCTATTATGGAAGAAATAGAGGAAAGGACGGGTAAGATTCCAATATTGTTACTGGATGATGTTATGTCTGAGTTGGATGAAAAACGGCGGAATTATTTATATGAACTAATTGGTAATAATCAAGCTGTAATAACATCTACTGACAAAATGCATTTCAAAACTGCAAATGATGATAAAGTATCATACATAGAAATAAAAAATGGTACAGTGGTTTCGTATACAAATGAATAGAAAAATTTACTACTTTTGTATACAATATAAAAGATCAGGTGATATAATGTTTTTGCATATAGGTGGAGATATTATAGTTTTAATTAAAGATATTATTGCAATAATTGATATGGAAAGATCAACAATATCTCAGGATACTAGAAGTTTTCTGAAAACATCGGAAGAGGAGGGCTTCATTATTAATGTTGTAGAGAATGAATTGCCAAAATCAGTTATAATTACACAAAGTAAATATAACAGTAAGGTTTATCTTTCTCCTATTTCAACAAGTACTTTATTAAAAAGATACATGAAACTTGAAATAAAAGATAATTAAAATCGTAAGGAATGGAGGAATCGATTAAATGAACGTTTCAGTAGATAAAGGTAAAAATTACGATGAAGGTCAGATACAAGTATTAGAAGGTATCGAAGCCGTCAGAAAAAGGCCTGGAATGTATATAGGTACCACTTCATCCCGAGGTCTTCATCACCTTGTTTATGAGATAATGGATAACAGTATAGATGAGGCTATAGCAGGATTTTGTGATACAATAAAAGTTATTATTAATAAGGACAACAGTATTACAAATATAGATAATGGAAGGGGTATACCGGTTGGAATACACCCAAAAATGGGCATACCTACTGTTGAAGTAGTTCATACCGTACTTCATTCCGGGGGAAAATTTGGCGGATCAGGCTATAAAGTATCAGGCGGACTTCATGGAGTTGGAGCTGCTGTAGTAAATGCTCTGTCTTCATGGATGGAAGTTGAGGTTTTAAGAGATGGAAAAAGATATAAACAGCGATATGAAAGAGGAAAAGCCGTTACAAAAGTAGAAGTTGTCGGTGAAACTGAAAGTACCGGTACTATTACAACTTTTATGCCAGATCCGGAAATTTTTGATGAAGTAGTTTATGATTATGATGTTCTTTTAAAGAGATTCCGAGAACTGGCATTTTTAAACCGTGGATTAACAATCCAGCTTATTGACAAAAGAGAAGGTGAAGAAAAAGAAAAAACACTTCACTATGAAGGCGGAATTATTTCTTTTGTTAAATATATAAATCAGAATAAAGATGCGATTCACGAAGATATAATCTACTTAGACGGTAAAAAGGATAATGCAGAGATAGAAATAGCTTTCCAATATACAAATAGCTATATAGAAAATGTATTTAGTTTTGCTAATAATATACCAACAACAGAAGGTGGTACACATGTTACCGGCTTTAAATCTGCAATTACAAAAGTAATTAATGATTACGCAAGGAAAAATAATATATTAAAAGAAAACGATAAAAATTTATCTGGAGAAGACATACGTGAAGGAATTACAGCAATAATAAATGTAAAACTAACCGAACCACAGTTTGAAGGACAAACAAAAACGAAACTAGGGAATGCCGACATACGCTATTTAACAGAAAATGTTGTTACCGAAAAGCTTCAATATTTTTTAGAAGAAAATCCAAGAACGGCAAGGATTATAGTAGAGAAATCAATAACTTCTTTCAGAGCAAGAGAAGCAGCAAGAAAAGCCAGGGAATTGACAAAAAGAAAATCTGCTTTTGAATCTTTATCATTGCCAGGAAAACTTGCCGACTGTCAGGAAAAAGATCCAAGATTATGCGAATTATTTATCGTAGAAGGAGACTCCGCGGGTGGGTCTGCAAAGCAGGGAAGAGACAGAAAGTATCAGGCTATACTTCCTCTATGGGGTAAAATGTTGAATGTAGAGAAATCAAGAGCTGACAAAGTTTATGGAAATGATAAACTAACTCCTATAATAACTGCACTAGGTGCAGGTTTTGGAGAAGATATGGATCTCAGTAAACTAAGATATCATAAAATTATTATAATGGCAGATGCTGATGTTGACGGCTCTCATATAAGAACACTCTTATTAACATTCTTTTTTAGATATATGAAACCATTAATAGAAAACGGTCATATATATATAGCATTGCCGCCGTTGTATAAAGTTAACAAAGGTAAAGAAGAGCATTATGTATATAATGATCGTGAGTTAGAAAAATTATTGAATGCAAAAGGCTGGACAAGAGGAGATAACAATTTATTAATTCAAAGATTTAAAGGACTGGGGGAAATGAATCCTGAACAGTTATGGGAAACAACAATGGACCCAAAAACCAGGAAAATGTTAAAAATAGATCTGAATAATCCCGTCGTGGCAGACGAAATATTTACTGTACTTATGGGTGAAAAAGTTGAGCCAAGAAAAGAATTTATTCAAAGTCATGCAAAAAGGGTAAATAATCTTGATATATAAATTAAAATGTTTCACGTGAAACATTTTAATGATAATATATAATATGTATGATAATTCTTATAATTATTACATACATCTTTATCATTAGTCATTAAAACCTGCAAAACAAATAAGTTATTGAATAAAAAAATGGTTTGCAGGTTTTTTATTAATTTTTAAATTTATAAAAACATAATATATTAATATAAAAATAAAGTTAAATTGTGAAAATTAGATATTTAAACTTAAATAATATAAAATTAATTTCGTATATTAAATGAATAACAAAACAATATAACCGATTGAAACTATTATTATAAACAGTAATTTTGAACTTACTCAACAAAATTTTTCACGTGAAACATTCTTACTAAAGAATAAATTTATTAAATTCAACGCTTTATAAACAAGGCAAGTGACTCTGGCTTTTGGTCCTTAATTTTGAAATATAACTTTGTAAATTTGCTTTAAGTTATAAAAATAATTTCTACATGTGACTTATCAAAAAATATGACGAAGTTGGGGAGCGAATTTTCGAGCTTTTATGTGCCCATTTTTAGCGTTTATTTTCATATAGCTGTGTGTTATAATAATTTAAGTATAAGGTGTGGGGTGTATGAAATGTCTAAAATTATAGCAATAGCTAACCAAAAAGGCGGTGTAGGAAAAACAACAACAGCAGTAAATCTTAGTTCCTGCCTTGCGGTTAAGGGAAAAAAAGTATTAATAATAGATATTGATCCTCAAGGAAATACTACAAGTGGACTTGGAATAGACAAAACAAAGATTAAAAGATCTATTTATGACGTAATTATAAATGAGATTCCTGTGGAAGAAACTTTTCTAAAAACAAAAGTAAACAATTTAACATTATCCCCATCCAATATACAACTAGCAGGAGCTGAGGTTGAGCTTGTATCAGTTATTTCCCGGGAAACAAGACTTAAACAGGCGCTGGAAAATGTTAAAGATAAATTTCATTATATAATAATCGATTGCCCTCCTTCATTGGGACTTATTACTGTGAATGCATTAACTGCAGCCGATACTATTTTGGTTCCCATTCAATGTGAATATTATGCATTAGAGGGTCTTAGTCAATTAATGAATACTGTTAGAATAGTTCAAAAGCACTTAAACCCGGAACTGAAAGTTGAGGGTGTGGTTTTGACTATGTTTGATGCCAGAACCAATTTATCAATACAGGTTGTTGATGAAGTCAAAAAATACTTTGGTAATAAGGTATATAGAACAATTATTCCAAGAAACGTCCGGTTAAGCGAAGCGCCAAGCTATGGACTGCCAATTATTCTTTATGATAATAAGTCCAAAGGTGCTGAATGTTATATGGACCTGGCAGATGAAGTTATTGAATATTCGGAGGTATAAAAATGAAAAAAGCACTTGGAAAAGGGCTGGGAGCTCTTCTTGACGCTGAAAACATTCTTTCTGATGATTCTGGAATAGTATCATTAAAAATTACAGATATTGAACCTAATAAGGAACAACCAAGAAAGAACTTTAACCAGGAGAAATTACAGGCACTGGCTGAATCGATTAATCAACATGGTGTGGTTCAGCCTATTATTGTAAAAAAGAAGGCTAAAGGTTATACTATAATAGCTGGAGAAAGAAGATGGCGTGCAGCCAAGATTGCAGGTTTAAAAACCATTCCGGCTATAATTAAGGATTTATCTTCAAGAGAAACTATGGAAATAGCCCTGATAGAGAATTTGCAGAGGGAGGACCTAAATCCTATTGAAGAAGCAGAAGCATATCAAAAATTAATTGACGAACATGGACTTACACAGGAAGCTTTATCAAAATTAGTTGGAAAGAGCAGGGCGGCTATTGCTAACTCAGTAAGACTATTGTCATTGACAGAGAAAATAAAAGATATGCTTATTAATGAACTATTAACACCCGGTCATGCCCGTACGCTCATAACTGTTGAAGATGCAGAAGATCAAATAAAGTTAGCAGAAGAGATTATTAACAAAAACCTAAGTGTGAGAGAAACTGAGAAATTAGTGAACGAACAAAAAAGTACAAAAAAGAAGAAAAGAAAAGTAAGTAAAGATGCTAATATACTTGACATAGAAGAAAGATTAAAAAGTATATTGGGAACAAAAGTGGATTTGCGCCATAGTAATAATAAAGGGAAGATAATAATTGAATATTATTCAAATGATGAATTCAACAGAATAATAGAACTTATAACTAAAAATGTTAAAATATAGGACGCTGTTATTTTTGTCTGTATTGAATTTTTAAGACTGTAGTAATATAATTTCATTATTCAGATTCATAGTGCTTATAAGCGAAAATAAGTATACTGTGCTTGATTGGAACTATATGGAATGAATAAATTAAATATAACATTTTAACAGGCTACACCTGGTATATATGGAGGGATATATTTGGAGAAATACTTATTATTTGTCTCCTTTAGCCTATCGGTAACATCTGTTATTTTTTTCTTGATATTGAATGTCAGACTAAACAGAATGATAAAAAAATATAATCTCTTTATGCAGGGTTTAGGTGACAAAGATGTAGAAAATCTTATGACATCGTATATTGAAAAACTGGAGAAATTAAATAATGACGTACATATCAGTATGAATAAAAGGGTTAATGAATTGGAAAAAAAGCTCCCTGATTGTTTGCAGCACATAGGAATAGTAAATTACAATGCATTTGATAATGTAGGAAACAATATGAGTTTTTCCATAGCTGCCATGGATGAAAGAAAAGATGGTTTTGTATTAACAGGTATATATTCAAGAGATAATTCATATGTCTATGCAAAAGAAATTAAAAATGGAAACCCACAAAAAGAATTATCTTCTGAAGAAAAGGAAGCAATTAATAAGGCTTTAGATAAATAGAAAACTTAAAAAAACAAGAGGTGTAAGAATATGCTTGACATTAACAGAATAAGAAACAATCCTGAGGAAGTAAAAAAGGCATTATTAAAAAGAATGGATGATGTAGATTTTACTGAATTATTGGAATGGGATATGCAGAGAAGGCAATTAATTGCATTAAACGATGAAAAAAAGTCAAAAAGGAATAAGGTATCAGCTGAGATACCCCGCTTGAAAAAAGAAGGTAATGATGTTTCCGAACTTCTATCAGAAATGAAAATACTTTCTGATAATATAAAGGAAAATGATGAAGCTATACGAGAATTAGAAGAAAAAATAAATTTCTTCTTATCGTCTCTGCCAAATATTCCTGCTGATGATGTAGTAGCCGGCGGTAAAGAAAATAATAAAGTAATAAGAATATGGGGTGATAAACCGACATTTAGCTTTGAGGCTAAAAATCATGTTGATCTCGCAACCGATTTAGGTTTAATAGATTACGAGCGCGGTGCAAAAATAGGTGGCAGCGGTTATTGGGTTTACACAGGTTTAGGAGCATTAATTGAATGGGCATTATTGAATTATTTCATTGAAGAACATTTGAAAGATGGTTACACCTTTATGCTACCTCCCCACATTTTAAACTATAAATGCGGATATACAGCAGGTCAATTTCCGAAATTTACCGATGATGTATTTAAAATAGATACCAGTGAACCTGGTGAGAGTATGCATTTTCTTCTTCCAACTGCTGAAACAGCTCTTATTAATTACCATCAAAATGAAATATTAAAAGAAGAGGAATTGCCCAGGAAATATTTTGCTTATACTCCATGTTACAGAAAAGAAGCAGGCAGCTATCGTACAGAAGAACGGGGAATGATCCGGGGTCATCAGTTTAATAAAGTAGAAATGTTCCAATATACAACACCTGAAACTTCTGAACAGGCTTTAGAAGAACTTGTTATTAAAGCGGAAAAACTTGTTCAGGGGTTAGGTCTTTATCATCGTGTTTCAAAGCTCGCTGCAAGGGACTGTAGTGCATCTATGGGAAAGACCTTTGATATCGAGGTGTGGATTCCAAGCATGAACGATTTTAAAGAAGTAAGCTCGGCATCAAATGCATACGATTATCAGGCAAGACGGGGAAATATCCGGTATAAACGTTTAAGTACCGGTAAAACCGAATTTGTTCACACATTAAATGCTTCAGGCCTTGCAACAAGTAGAATTCTTCCTGCAATTCTTGAACAATACCAGAAGGATGACGGAAGTGTTGTGGTACCGGAAGTATTAAGAAAATGGGTTGGAACAGATATTATCAGGAAGCCTTAACAAAGTACAACAACACTTAAAGTTCTGCTTTAAACAGCCAATAATCTTATACACTGTTGCAGTTCTATAAATGAACTGCAACAGTGAGATAATGCAACTAAAATATATGTTTGCAATTTCCTTTTAATTCCATCAAAAACTAAGTAATTGTCTCTTGACAATCAGATATAAGTGACTTATAATGATATAGTCATTTCGCTGATATAGACTTAAGCCGGAGTGGCGGAATTGGCAGACGCACAGGACTTAAAATCCTGCGAGGCCTATAACCTCGTACCGGTTCGATTCCGGTCTCCGGCACCATGAATAAACCTATTTGACAAATATAAATAAATATATAAAATATATATATAACGACGCGGAGTGGAGCAGTCCGGTAGCTCGTCGGGCTCATAACCCGAAGGTCAGAGGTTCAAATCCTCTCTCCGCAACCACATTAAGGGCAGTCATACCAATATGGTACGGCTGCTTTTATTTTTCATCAGGATTGGTGTGCAAGTCAGCAGGATGGTATGTTATGGTGTGTACTTATTGAAATGTTTAAACAGGCCATTAAATATTAATTTGACTATTAAAATGTTTATCGATATACTGTTATCGATATTAATTAAATGAGGTAGACGAATGGAAAAATCACAAAGAGAATACATATCTATTTCTAAACAGGCATTAAAAAGGTTACCATATTATCTTAATTATTTGAAAAAACTTCGCGACAGTGGAGCTAATAAAGTTTCATCTACTATGATTGCGAAAGAAATGCATCTTAGCGATGTTCAGGTCAGAAAAGATTTGGCCGCAGTTAGTAAAACCGGTGGCAGGCCAAGAACGGGTTTTGATATTGAAGAACTAATAATGTGTATTGAAAACTACTTAGGGTATAATAATATTAATGATGCGGTTTTAGTTGGTGCAGGCCATCTTGGAAGGGCCCTTTTATCATATTCCGGGTTTGAAAGTTATGGCCTCAGGATTGTAGCTGCATTTGATAATAATAAAGATGTAGTGAATACAAACATTTGTGGTAAACTTGTTTTTCCAATGGAAAAGTTAAATGATATTTGCCGTCGTTTAAAAGTACATATTGGAATCATTACCGTTCCGGCAGATGCAGCTCAGAATGTATGTGATCAATTGATTGATAGCGGAATAATTGCAATTTGGAATTTTGCACCGGTGCATTTATCAGTTAATGAAGAAATTATTGTTCACAATGAGAATATAGCTGCTTCTTTAGCATTGTTATCAAATCAGCTTGCTGTAAAACTAAACCGTATACAGAAATAATTTTTGTATTAAGGGGGATCCAGGGTGAATATACAACATTTAAAATATGCTGTTGAAGTTTACAAAACAGGATCCATATCTCAAGCAGCAGAAAACCTGTATATGGGACAACCTAATCTAAGCAAGACAATAAAGGAATTAGAAACCACTCTCGGAATATCAATATTTAAGCGAACATCAAAGGGTGTTATCCCTACTGAAAAGGGTGAAGAATTTTTTGTTTTTGCAAAAAAAATTCTTTCCCAATATGATGAAATGATATCACATTATAAGCAGGAAAATAAAAAACAAAGCTTTAGTATATCTGTTCCAAGGGGAAGTTATATAACTAATGCTTTTACCAGGTTCATAAAATCATTGGATTATAATAAAGAAATTGACATTAACTTTAATGAAACCAGCTCAATGAAGGCTGTTCGTAACATAGTTGAAAATGGTTACCGTTTGGGTATAATACGCTATAATATTGTTCATGAAAGACATTTTATCGACTATTTGGAGGAAAATGACTTAGCGTATGTGAAAATTTTTGAATTTGAACACTTGGTTCTAATGTCTGAATTACATCCCCTCGCTAATAACAATGAAGTGCTGTATTCAAATCTGGATCAATATATTGAGATAATTCACGGGGACAGGTCTATTCCATACTTATCAAAAAAGGAAAAAGAAGATAACAGACAGAATGAAAAAAAAGTAATTCGACTTTTTGAAAGAGGAAGTCAGTTTGATATTCTAACACATATTCCTACAACGTATATGTGGGCGTCTCCTGTACCATTGGAAACTATTGAGCTTTATAAACTTGTCCAGCGAAAATGCAATGTGAAAGATAATATTTATAAAGACGTATTAATTTATCCCAAAGGATACAAGCTGAAGAAAATCGATAATGCGTTTATAGAGAAGCTCTATGAAGTCAAGAATGAAATTTCACAAGTAGAATATTATTAATTATTTATACTAAGTTATTCATAAATCGATAAAGGTATATCGATATTCATATATCGATATACCTTTTTTGCATTTTACTATTCATCGAAAGATTGTTAAAATATTATCAATAAAAAATAATTTGAAATATTGTCAAAGAAACTGATTTTACTGAATTAAAAATTATAAATTGGAGTGGTGCATATGGCAAGATTCACTTTACCAAGAGATATATATTTTGGAAAAGGATCTCTTGAAGTTTTAAAAACATTAAAGGGCAAAAAGGCCATAATCGTAGTAGGCGGCGGTTCAATGAAACGTTTTGGCTTTTTGGACAAAACAGTTTCATATTTAAAAGAAGCAGGTATGGAAGTTCGGCTCTTTGAAGGTGTGGAACCTGACCCATCAGTAGAAACAGTAATGCGTGGGGCAGAAGCAATGCGTGAGTTCGAACCCGACTGGATTGTATCAATAGGAGGAGGTTCACCAATAGACGCTGCAAAAGCAATGTGGGCTTTTTACGAGTATCCCGATACCACCTTTGAACAATTGATTACACCTTTTAATTTCCCTGAGCTTAGACAAAAAGCAAAATTTGTTGCTATTCCTTCAACATCTGGTACAGCTACCGAAGTTACGGCTTTCTCAGTTATAACTGACTATAAAAAGGGAGTAAAATATCCCCTGGCAGACTATAATATTACTCCCGACATAGCTGTGGTAGATCCTGAGTTGGCAGAAACAATGCCTAAGACATTAACAGCTCATACAGGTATGGACGCATTAACTCATGCTATTGAAGCTTATGTATCAACTTTAAATTCACCATTTACCGATCCTTTGGCACTGAAGGCCATATCCATGGTTTTTGATTACCTTGTTGATTCCTATAACGGAGATATGAACGCAAGAGAACAAATGCACTACGCACAGTGTCTTGCTGGAATGGCCTTTACAAATGCGCTTTTGGGAATTGTACACTCTATGGCTCATAAAACCGGAGCCGCATTCTCCACAGGTCACATACCACACGGCTGTGCAAACGCCATTTATCTTCCTTATGTCATTAAATTTAATGCTAAAAATGCCAAATCACGTTATGCAGACATAGCACGTTTCGTAGGCATTGAGGGCAAAAATGACGATGAACTTGTAGACAAACTGTGTGATAAGATTAATGAATATAATAAAAAATTGAATATCCCCGCCTCTTTAAAAGAGTTTGGAATTAATGAAGAAGAGTTCAAAAAAAAGGTTTCGAAAATTGCAGAGCTTGCAGTTGAAGATGCCTGCACAGGCTCAAATCCAAGAGCTATCACACCAGCCGAAATGGAAAAACTTTTTACATGCGCATATTACGGTACAGTAGTTGATTTTTAATCTAATTAAAAAACTAACTATCAAGGGAATTAGTAATATCACAGACAAAATAGTTGTCAGAGCTGCTGGTCTTTATTAGATAGCAGCTCTGATTGTTGAAAGGATGACGGAATGAACAAAATTATTAAAAAGAAAAATTTAAATTCACAAGTAACACTAATGGAAATAGATGCTCCCGAAATTGCCAGAAAGGCTGAACCCGGACAATTCATTATCCTGAGAGTGAACGAGGATGGAGAGAGAATCCCATTAACAGTTGCGGATTATGACAGAGAAAAGGGTACAGTGACTATTATATTTCAAATAGTTGGGGCAACAACAATGGCTTTGAATCAGTTAAATGAAGGAGATTATATTCAGGATTTTGCAGGCCCCCTTGGTACCCCTACTAATACAGAAAACCTAAAGAAAGTTGCCGTTGTTGGTGGCGGCGTAGGCTGTGCAATTGCGTATCCTGTAGCCAAAAAACTTCATCTTAAAAACTGTACAGTTCACTCTATTATAGGCTTTAGAAATAAAGAACTGGTAATCCTTGAAGATGAATTTAAAGCAGTAAGCGATAGAATTTCTGTCATGACTGATGATGGAAGCTATGGAGAAAAAGGCTTAGTTACCGATGCGTTAAAAAAACTTATTGAAAGTGGCGAACAATACGATGAGGTATTTGCTATAGGGCCTCTGGTTATGATGAAATATGTGTCAAAATTAACCAGGGAATACGGAATTAAAACCACGGTAAGCATGAATCCTATAATGATTGATGGTACTGGAATGTGCGGTGGATGCCGTTTAACAGTAGGAGGGAAAACAAAATTTGCCTGTGTTGACGGTCCGGATTTTGATGGCCACGAAGTAGATTTTGATGAAGCTATAGAACGTTCAACAATGTACAGAGAATTTGAACAACAGGCAAGAGAAGATCATTGCAGACTATTTAACGGGGGGGTGCAGAAATAAGATGGCAAACATGTCTTTAAAAAAGAATGAAATGCCTTCACAGGATCCGAAAATAAGAAAGGATAATTTCCTGGAAGTTGCTTTGGGTTACAGTGAAGAGCAGGCTGTTGACGAAGCAAAACGTTGCTTAAATTGTAAAACCAAGCCATGCATAGAAGGCTGTCCGGTTAGAATATATATACCTGAGTTTATTCAAAAAGTTGCAGAAAGAGATTTTGAAGGTGCTTACCAGATTATATCCGTATCAAGCTCTTTACCTGCAGTTTGTGGAAGAGTATGTCCGCAGGAAACACAATGTGAACAAAAGTGTATCAGGGGCAAAAAAGGTGAGCCTGTTGCTATTGGCAGACTGGAAAGATTTGTGGCAGATTGGCATAACCAGCACGGCAAAACAGAAGTTGTGAAGCCAAAGCAAAACGGTCATAAAGTGGCTATCATTGGTTCTGGTCCTGCAGGGTTAACATGTGCAGGTGATCTGGCAAAAAAGGGATACGACGTTACTGTTTTTGAAGCCCTTCACGAACCGGGCGGTGTTTTAGTTTACGGTATACCTGAGTTCCGTTTACCAAATGCAATTGTACAGAAAGAAATAGACTCATTGAAAGCCCTTGGTGTGAAAATTGAAACTAACATGGTTATTGGAAAGGTTTTATCCATTGATGAACTTATGGACATGGGATTTGAGGCTATATTTATAGGAACTGGGGCAGGACTGCCAAGGTTCATGGGAATACCCGGAGAAAACCTGAAGGGTGTATATTCAGCCAACGAATTTTTAACAAGAGTTAACTTAATGAAAGCCTATCAGAAAGATAGCACAACGCCAATTTACCGTGCTAAGAAAGTTGCCGTTGTAGGTGGCGGTAATGTTGCCATGGACGCCGCAAGATGCGCTTTAAGGCTTGGTGCTGATAAGGTTTATATTGTATATCGCCGTTCTGAAGCTGAACTGCCTGCAAGGGTAGAAGAAGTGGAACATGCAAAGGAAGAAGGAGTTATTTTTAAGCTTCTTACAAATCCTGTTGAAATATTACCTGATGAAAATAATTTTGTAGCCGGTATAAAATGTGTGGAAATGGAACTGGGAGAGCCGGATTCTTCGGGCAGAAGAAGACCTGTTGCAAAAGAAAACTCGGAATTTATTATAGATGTTGATTGTGTCATTATGGCTATAGGAACATCACCGAACCCGTTAATAAAAGCCACAACAAAAGGTCTGGAAACAGAAAAATGGGGTGGAATAATAGCAGATGAGACCGGTAAAACAAGCCGTCCTGGTGTTTATGCAGGTGGAGACGCAGTAACCGGAGCAGCAACTGTTATTCTTGCTATGGGTGCAGGAAAAAATGCTGCAGCAGCTATAGATGAAGAAATAAAGAAAAAGTACAGTAAAAATCAGCTAATTAAATAAGTTAACAAGACACTTTTTATATAAATGATGCAGGTCATTTATAACCTCCATCAATTAACAGGGTGCAACCAGTTTGCACCCTGTTGTCTCTTTATATTCTTAATTCATATTAAGTTATTTATATTATTTGCAAAAGAAGTACATAATCAAAATGTAAGCCACTGTTGTTATATCAATATTGTAATGATACAATTTATTAAGAATCTTAAAGAAACGCAGATCTACTTATAATAGATAAAATTGGCACTCAAGTTAATATATTTTTAATATTATACAAGGAGGGAGTAGTATGTCGCTGAAAGCAGCTTTTATTGTTCCGCATCCGCCCATAATTCTACCCGAAATAGGTCATGGAGAAGAAAAAAAAATACGTAAAACAACTGATGCCTACTTGGAAATAGCAGAAAGGATTTCTAAAATCAGGCCAGAAACAATAATCGTAACTACACCTCATTCAATTCTTTACGCTGACTATTTTCATATATCACCTGATCTGAAAGCAAAAGGGGATATGCGCCGTTTTGGGGTGCGAAATCTCACAATAGAAGTTGAATATGATAACGATTTTGTCCGGGTATTATCTGATGAAGCCCAAAAGGATAATATCCCAGCAGGAACTTTAGGAGAACGGGATCCTGGCTTGGACCACGGTACCTTTATTCCATTGTATTTTATTAATAAATTTTATAAGGATTATAAACTGGTACGGATTGGTTTATCGGGTCTAAGTCATTTAGAGCATTACCGTTTCGGAAAAACCATAGAAAGAACAGTTGAAAAACTTGGACGAAATACCGTATTTATAGCCAGTGGGGATTTATCCCACAAACTCTTGCATGATGGCCCATATGGGTTTACTGAAGAAGGTCCTGAATTTGATAAACAAGTGACAGAAGCAATGAAAAAGGGCGATTTTCTTTCTTTCATAAATTTTGATCCTGCATTTTGCGAAGCCGCTGCCGAATGTGGATTAAGATCTTTCTTAATCATGGCCGGAGCGCTGGATGGCAAAGCTGTAAACTCCGAACTTTTATCATACGAAGGTTCATTTGGAGTAGGTTACGCGGTAGCAGCCTTCGAAGTAATTGGTAAGAATGAGAGCCGCCATTTTGATATAGTTTATGAAAAAGAACAGCATGAAAAATTAGAAGAGATAAAATCAGCCGAAGATGCTTATGTAAAGCTTGCAAGACTTTCCCTTGAGACCTATGTCAGGACGGGAAAATACGCTAAGTTACCAAATGACCTTCCCGATGAAATGCTCACAAGAAAAGCCGGAGTATTTGTATCACTAAAAAAACATGGCCAGTTACGAGGTTGCATCGGAACAATAAGTGCTGTTACCGGAAGTATAGCTGATGAAATATTACGAAATGCTGTAAGTGCCGGCACAGATGACCCAAGATTTTCGCCCGTCACAGAAAAAGAGCTTGACGAGCTTGTTTACAGTGTTGATGTTTTGGCAGAACCCGAGCCTATTTCATCAATAGACGAATTGGATGTAAAAAAATACGGTGTTATTGTTTCAAGCGGTTATCGCAGGGGTTTACTGCTTCCAAACCTTGAAGGAGTCGATACTCCCGAACAGCAGGTGGCTATTGCTTTGCAAAAAGCCGGTATAAGTAAAAAAGAACCGTATTCAATGCAGCGTTTCGAGGTGGTGAGACATAATTGAAAATAGTTTGTGAAGTATGCCCCCATCATTGTTCCATTGGTGACGGGCAGTTAGGGTTTTGCAGGGCACGCACAAACAGGGATGGAAAAATAATATGTGAGAACTATGGGAAACTAACTTCAATGGCTCTTGATCCTATAGAGAAAAAGCCTTTAAACCGCTTTCTTCCGGGAAGTTATATCCTGTCTGTCGGAAGTTATGGCTGTAATTTTAGGTGTCCATTTTGCCAGAACAGTGGGATTTCAATGACCAGCGGCGAGATAATTAATACTGAAAAAGTTATGCCTGAAACACTGGTTAATATGGCATTGAGTTTAACAAACAAGGGAAATATTGGTATTGCATATACCTATAACGAACCCATGATAAGCTATGAGTATGTAATGGATAGTGCCAGGCTTGCAAAGGAAAAGGGACTGAAAAATGTAGTTGTAACAAATGGCTATATTTGCGAAAGGCCTTTGCTTGAACTGCTTCCCTTTATAGATGCAATGAATATTGATCTTAAAGCTTTTTCTGATAACTTCTATAAAAAAGTCAGGGGAGATCTGGAAACAGTTAAAAGAACAATCTCTCTTGCTGCAAAACAATGTCATGTAGAGATAACAACATTAATTATTCCCGATGAAAACGATGGAGAGAATGAAATGAAGGAGCTTTCATCATGGATTGCCTCAGTAAATCCCGACATACCTCTGCATGTAACCCGGTTTTTTCCAAGATGGCTTATGAGGAGCAAAAAGCCAACTCCTGTTGAAAAAATATACAGATTGGCTGAAATAGCAAGAGAAAACCTTCGTTATGTTTACGAGGGAAATATATAAATTGAATTACAGGAAACGGAGTAATACAATGACAGTTGTAGCAGCGGCTATTATTAGACATAAAGATAAAATTTTAATATGCAAAAGAGGATCGGGTGGTAATTGTGAACACCTGTGGGAATTTCCCGGAGGAAAACAGGAGGCAAATGAATCTTTAACAGAATGCATTGAAAGAGAGTGCAGGGAAGAGCTTGGAATAACAATCAGAATTAACGGCATATTTGATAAAACCATTTATAAATACCCGGATCGGGAAATTGCCTTTACTTTTTTTAATGCAGAGATAACAGAAGGAGAGCCAAAACCCACCATTCACGAGGAAATAAGGTGGGTTACTGCCAAAGAGCTTTCAGGGTTCGAATTTTGTCCTGCAGATGTGGAGATAGTAAAAAAGTTATCAGAAGATAAATAAATCTGAATATAAAAATGGATTTACAGTATGTTTACTATTTGATATAAAATAAGCCCGATTATATATAAAACAAGAAAGGAAAGAAGGCAAATGGTATTTAAATTTAGCATCAGAACGGGTTCAGAAGGTTTTTATAATGTAACCCCGCAGGTTAATGAAGCCATAATGAAAAGCGGTGTCGGCGAAGGGATATGTGTAGTTTTCTGTCCACATACTACTGCAGGCATGACAATTAATGAAAACGCAGATCCAGATGTTTCATCCGATATGCTTTATGCATTAAATAAGACAATACCGCACCGTCCTGAATTTCGTCATTTTGAAGGCAACACCACCGCACACGTGAAAGCAAGCCTTATGGGAAGCAGTGTAACGGTGATTATTGAAAGCAAAAAACCTTTACTTGGCACATGGCAGGGTATATATTTCTGTGAATTTGACGGGCCAAGGAACAGAAATTTCTTTGTGAAGGTTCTTAAAGGCTGACAATTTTAAAAACAATTTACCTGAAAGGATAGTGAAACAACTGCTTTATTCTAATATTTACGAGGGCAAATTTATAAAAAGGCTAAACCGATTTATCGCAGAGGTCATGGTTGATGGCAAAAAAACCATATGTCATGTAAAAAATACAGGCAGGCTGAAAGAATTACTTACCGAAGAAGCTATAGTATATCTGGAAAAAAGCAATAATCCAATGCGAAAAACAGGCTACTCGCTTATATCGGTACAAAAAGACAATCGTATAGTAAATATTGATTCGCAGGCCCCCAACAAGGTTTTATACGAAGCATTAACAAACAGAGAAATTAACTTGCCGGGTTTTGACAATATTACTTGTATAAAACAGGAAAGTACATATGGTTCGTCAAGGTTCGATTTTTATCTTGAAAGCAAAAATCGTAAAGCTTATATTGAGGTAAAGGGAGTAACCCTTGAAGACAAAGGTGTTGCAAAATTTCCCGACGCACCAACTATAAGAGGAGTTAAACATATTTATGAGCTTGTAGATGCAAAAAAAAATGGTTTTGATGCATATGTTGTTTTTATAATTCAAATGAATAATATTAATAGCTTTACACCAAACGACGAAACCCATAAAGAATTAGGAGAAGCTCTTCGATTTGCAAAACATAGCGGCGTAAAGATTATGGCGTACGAATGTGATGTAAGCCCGGATTGCATTAAATTTAACGGTAAACAATGCGGAATTTTATTGTAAAATACAAAGTTTAAGTTGACGTTAATTAACAAATACAATTGCTTTTTCTTGAATGGCTGTTTATTGCATGATAATATTATTGTGAAGTAATATGTTTCAGGTTTTGCAGCCTGAGTAAGTTTTCTAACAAAATAAATGTAAAAGGAGTGGAATATATGGTATTAAACGATTCAGGGTTAAAGAACAGAGAGCCTTGGGTTGGAGTAGGGTTTGAGTTACCGGAATTTGATCGTGAAAAAGTCAGGGAGAATACACTTAACAACCCTACCTGGTTACACTTTGGAGCAGGGAATATATTCAGAGGATTTCCTGCCGCCCTTCAGCAAAAACTTCTGAATGAAGGGAAAACCGACAAAGGGATAATTGTATGTGAAGGTTACGATTATGAGATAATTGAAAAGGCTTACAAACCTTACGATAACCTCAGTGTACTTGTTGTATTAAAACCTGACGGAAATATGAAAAAAAAGATAGTAGGCTCTGTTGTGGAAGCGCTTACAACAGAACAAAGTCACTGGCAAACCCTTAAAAATATCTTTGCAAATCCGTCGCTGCAAATGGTAAGCTTCACCATAACCGAAAAGGGATACAGCTTAAAAAATGCTAATGGCGAATATTATGGCGATGTAGTCAGCGATTTTGAATCCGGAACAGAATTTCCCAGGAGCTTTATTGGAAAACTTGCAGCTTTGTGTTATGAAAGATACAAAAGCGGAAAGTATCCGGTAGCTTTGGTCAGTATGGATAACTGTTCCCATAATGGTACGAAGCTTTACGAGGCAGTCAGTGCCTTTGCCAAGGAATGGGACAAGAATGGACTGGTTGAAGAAGGATTCGTAGACTATATTGATAACCCTGAAAAGGTTTCTTTCCCATGGAGCATGATAGATAAAATTACTCCAAGGCCTGATTTAGGCGTTAAGGAAATGCTTGAAAAAAGCGGGCTTGAGAATACTGACATCATTGTGACAACAAAAAATACCTATACTGCTCCTTTTGTAAATGCCGAAGAGCCGGAATATCTTGTTATTGAAAACCTGTTTCCAAACGGCAGGCCTCCCCTTGAAGAAGCAGGAGTTATTTTTACCGACAGGGAAACAGTTGACAAGGTTGAAAAAATGAAGGTATGTACCTGCTTAAACCCCCTTCATACCGCTCTCGCAATATACGGGTGCCTTTTGGGTCATAACGCAATTTACGAGGAAATGAAAGATGAGCAGCTCAAAGAATTGGTAGAAAAAATAGGTTATGAAGAAGGATTGCCTGTTGTTATAAATCCCGGAATAATAAATCCGGAAGACTTTATTAAGGAAGTTGTTGAAGTAAGACTTCCAAATCCGTTTGTTCCTGATACACCGCAAAGAATAGCCACCGACACATCCCAAAAACTGGCGATCAGGTTTGGAGAAACTATTAAAGCATACCAAAAGCGTGAAGACTTAAATGCAACAGACTTAAAATATATACCCCTTGTTTTCGCCGGATGGTTAAGGTATCTCCTGGCTGTAGATGATGAAGGAAAGCCCTTCAGCTTAAGTCCCGATCCTCTTATGGATCATCTTAAGAATATAACCGAAGGTATTAACCTTGGGGATAAGGGACCCTTTGATGAAAAATTAAAGCCCATCCTTTCGGATTCATCGATTTTTGGAGTTGACCTTTTTGAAGCCGGATTGGCAGATAAAGTTCTTGGCTACTTTGAAGAACTCATTCAGGGGCCTGGAGCAGTTAGAGCAACACTTAAGAAATATCTGTAAATTATAAGTTAACAAAAGGAATATAAAATTGTTTAAACAGAGTAAAAAGCTTTTAAAAGCGACCTGAAAATGAATATCATACGGCATGTGGAAGAACATTCACATGCCGTATTTTTTTGAGATATAAAGTGTCCATGCTTACTTAAAAAAACTGATAATCTTACTTCTAATGCACCATTATGTTTATTCATCCTAAACATAAAATAGAAAAGCCTAATGACATAGATTCCACTTTATAGTATCCTTATTAATAAGAAGCACTATGGGGAGGTTTTGTAATGGGGATTATGGAACCTGTATCCAAGAAAAAAGTTACCATAACCGACAACTTCTTCGGGTTTTACACCAGGCTTGCAAGAGAAACAATGATTCCTTATCAGTGGGAAGTACTTAATGACAGAGTTATTGATGCAGAACCAAGCCATGCTGTAAAAAATTTTAAAATAGCAGCTGGCCTTGAAAAAGGAGACTTCTATGGATTTGTATTTCAGGACAGCGATGTGGCAAAATGGCTGGAAGCGGTGGGCTACAGCTTAATGACCCATCCTGATCCCGAGCTTGAAAAAACAGCAGATGAAATTATCGATTTAATTGAAAAGGCCCAGTGCCCTGACGGGTATCTGGATACATACTATATAATAAATAAAAATGAGAAACGCTGGTCAAACCTATGTGAATGTCATGAATTATATTGTGCCGGACACTTGATAGAAGCGGCTGTAGCGTACTATGAAGCCACCGGAAAAGACAAGCTTCTTAAAATAGCCTGCCGTTTTGCTGACTTAATAGATTCTGTTTTTGGTCCGGAAGAAGGGAAGATCAAAGGTTATCCCGGTCATCAGGAAATAGAGCTTGCACTGGTAAAGCTTTATAAAGTAACCAAAAATCCTAAGTATTTAAAGCTTAGCACTTTCTTTATTAATGAAAGAGGTAAGGAACCAAATTATTTCATATACGAGTGGGAACATGTAAGGGGAAAAGTATCTCACTGGAGCAGACGGGAAGAGCCTGCCCCGAACCTTGAATATAACCAGGCTCATAAGCCTGCCCGGCAGCAGGAGAAGGCTGTTGGACATGCAGTGCGTGCTGTTTACATGTACAGTGCTATGGCTGATATTGCATATGAAACGGCTGACAATGAGCTTTTCGAGGCCTTAAAACGGTTATGGCGAAATATTACACAGAGGCAAATGTATATAACCGGAGGTATTGGTTCAACCCGCCATGGAGAAGCTTTCACTTTTGATTACGACCTTCCGAATGATACCATATACGCAGAAACCTGTGCGTCCATAGGACTTGTTTTCTTTGCGCACCGCATGCTGAAGATGCATCTTTCAGGCGAGTATGGGGATGTTATTGAAAAAGTGTTGTATAATTTGCTGCCTGGTTCCATGTCTCTAAACGGCAGAGAATTCTTCTATGTAAACCCGCTTGAAGTATGGCCAAAAGCCTGCGATAAGGATCCGGGCAAACATCATGTTAAGCCTGTGCGCCAAAAATGGTTCAGCTGTGCATGCTGCCCGCCCAATATTGCAAGGCTCCTTACATCACTGGGTGATTATATCTATTCGGTTAACCGGGATACATTATTTACTCATTTATATATAGGCGGAGAGGTTGAAACTGAAATTTGCAATAGTAAGGTTTTAATAAGGCAAAATTCGAAATATCCCTATCAGGGCGAAGTTAATTTAACAGTTTTGGTGGATGAACCTTTGAACTTCAACCTTGCACTGCGTATACCATCCTGGTGCTGGAATTATGAATTATATATCAATGGACAAAAGCAAAACTACGAAACAAAAGGCGGATATGCCATTTTGAATGAAAAATGGAATAACGGTGACAATGTTAAGATAATTATGGATATGCCTGTTGAAATAATGGCATCAAACCCAAAGGTAAGGGAGAATGCAGGCAAAGTCTGTATTATGCGCGGGCCTCTTGTATACTGTATTGAAGAAGTGGATAACGGCCCGAACCTTTCAGCCATTACTCTTTGCACGGACAAGGAGTTAAAAACCGAAAAAAGCAAAGATCTGCCCGATGGTACTGTAATAATAACAGGCGAAGGTGTTAGGAATGTTGAGGATGAGTGGGATGATACTCTTTACAGACCATATCGGAAAATTAAAACCCTGCCTGTTAGAATAAAGGCTATACCGTATTATCTTTGGGGAAACCGTGGCAGGGGCGAAATGCAGGTATGGATAAGGGGTAAGTAAATACTTGTTGTTTAGGTGGAACCGTTTGTTTAGGCTTAAATACCATAGGGTACTATAAAATAAATACAAAGGATGGAGGTATGTTATGATAGAGAAAAGTAAGGGTTTTTTCACATTACCGGGTGAGGCGGGTTATGAGGATTTAACTTTGGAATTAGCAGAAAAATGGGGAGCAGATGTTATAAGAGATAGCGATGGAACAGTTCTGTCACCTAAAATTTTAACATCGGGATATGATATCTACTCCACTTTATGTCTTGTACGGGCAGACAACAATTGGGCGAAAGCAAACCGGGATAAACTGCAGCAGAATTTTCTTATGTCTGATCCTGTAGTTGCAAAAGACAGCACTGTAACGATAGATCTGCTGAAAGGATACTTCAGGGAACAGTTCGAGATTAATTGTAACGATGATCCCAAAAAATGGTGGCAGGTATTTGATCGAACAACAGGGGAAGAGGTATCTAAGGATAATTGGGAATTCAATAGTGAAACTGGCACCGTTGAAATAAAAAATACAAAGAAGTGGCACAAATATACTGTTAACTTTTTGGCCTACAGGATATGGGAAGCCATATCAATGTACAATCATATAACAAACGACTGGGGTGACAGGGAACATCTTATGCCAATAGATCCGATTTACCCCGAAACCCAGGAATTCATTTTAAGCTTTTTGGAAAGATGGCTCAAGGAGCATCCGCACACAAATGTGGTCAGGTTTACATCAATGTTTTATAACTTCTGCTGGTTCTGGGGTGATGACCCTGAGAATCTCAGGTACCGTTATTCGGACTGGGCGTCTTACGACTTTTCGGTAAGCCCGTACGCAATGACAAAGTTCGAGGAAAAAACCGGTATTAAACTTACTTCAGAAGACTTTATCAACAAAGGTTTATTGAATAATACTCATAATGTTCCTTCACCCAAAATTAGGGCATGGATGGATTTCGTGAATGAATTTGTTGTTTCATTTGGAAGAGAATGTGTTGATCTGGTTCATAAATATGGAAAGAAAGCCTATGTATTCTATGATGACCATTGGATTGGCATTGAACCATACAGCCCAAGATTTAAAGATTTCAATTTCGATGGGATAATAAAATGTGTTTTTAACGCCTTTGAAGCAAGAAAGTGTGCAGGGGTAACCGGAGTGGAAACCCACGAGCTGCGCCTCCACCCATACCTTTTCCCAACAGGGTTAAAAGGTGAGCCAACATTCAAGGAGGGGGGCAATCCTACAAAAGATGCAAAAAACTTCTGGGTGAAAGTCCGACGTGCTCTGCTTCGTGCTCCTGTGCAAAGAATAGGCCTGGGAGGGTATTTGCATCTTGTCAGTGATTTTCCCGACTTTGTTGATTATATAGAAGAGCTTGCTAATGAATTCAGAACCCTTAAAAATCTTCACAATGATGATAAACCATACACCGTTCCGGGTAAGGTTGCGGTATTAACATGCTGGGGTAAGCTCAGGTCATGGATTTGCAGCGGGCACATGCATGAGCAGCCTCATCTTGATTTAAACCATGTAAACGAAGCATTGGCCGGATTACCTGTTGATGTGGAATATATCAGCTTTGATGATATAAGGGAAAAAGGAATTCCTGGAGATATAAAGGTTATTATCAACTGCGGCAGGCTTGACAGCGCATGGAGCGGCGGTGACAACTGGAAAGACCCTGACGTTGTTTCAAAAATTACAGAGTGGGTTGCAGCAGGGGGCGGGTTTATAGGAATCGCCGAGCCCTCGGCAACAATATTCAGCAGTCAGTACTTTCAGTTATCACATATACTTGGCGTTGACAGAGAAATAGGCCGTACTTTGTCGAAAAATAAATACAAATACAAGTTAAATGAGAAGCATTTCATTATGGATGATGTTAAGGATGATCCTGACTTTGGTACCGAAGTTGTTAACATATATGCTGTAGACGGTGAAACAATAGTGATGGCTGAAAAGAACGGCAGTGTGAGAATAGCAGCAAGGGAATTTTCTAACGGCAGGGGTGTTTATTTCTCGGGTTTCAGGTTTAATGCCCAGAACACAAGAATGCTGTTCAGAGCAATACTTTGGGCAGCTGGTAATGAACACCATATTCAGCATTTGACCACCGATAATTTCAATACCGAGTGTGCATATTTCCCGGGGAGTGGAAAGCTTGTTGTAATAAACAATGGCGAGAATACTGAAACAGTAATGATAAAAGATAACAAAGGAAAGAGTATTGAAGTAAAATTAGATCCTTATGCCATAAAAATATTGGGAACATAATACAGTAGTCTCAATAGTTTATTTAGTTCAAAAAAAGCCGCAAATTTATTTGCGGCTTTAAGATTCTAACCACTCGCTTATGTAAGGAATATGAATGTCAGTAAACATCAGCAAAATCAAAATAACAATTAAAGCTACAGCAATTATAATAACCAGAGTAGACAATAACTTGGGAAACCATCTTCTTTTCCGCTTTACGTAGGTTATGCCGGAAATCCGCATTATAAACCTCCATTAACAGTTACACTGATAACTATTGTTACCTTGTATATTATTATATTTTTTCTTTCTGGAAATGTAAAGGGCATGATTGTTCTTTTTTACATTTATAATCATGGATTTACTAAAAGTTTGCATGTATAGTATAAAAACTGAATAATTCTCATCCGTTTATGTTAATCTCTACCATTGGCCTGGATAGTCTTACCAAATAATTAAATTTTAATCCTGAAAATATACTTTCAATGTTATACAACCCACATATTAACATAAATTATTTTTAATCCGCAGTTGATTTTTTAAAAGGTTTATATTATTATATATATTGCACTCCAAAATAATGCGCCTATAGCTCAATTGGATAGAGCGTCTGGCTACGGACCAGAAGGTTGTGGGTTCGATTCCTGCTGGGCGCACCAAAGCATAACCCGCTAATATCATAAGTTAGCGGGTTTTTATTTCTCTGTTCAGTGAATGCATTAGCGTTGTTTACAATGCTGGTATCAGTTTTCTCTTAGCGCTCTTTATAAATAAAGAAAAAATATAAAAACCGTTACTTTTTATAAAAATAAGAGTATAAGTATATGTAAGGAATTCAGTGCCCTGGATTCACTATTTTTAGTAAGGGATTATATTGTTCTCTCCCGGGGATTGATAATATAAGTTTTACATGGATGTGGTGTAATGCAGGAAGACCAGACACAAATTAAAAGAATACGGGATGGCGACATCGAAGCCTTTGAGGAGCTGATTGATAAATATAAAAATAAATTATTCAGCTTCCTTGTAAAGATGACCTGCTCAAGACAGGACTCTGAGGAAATACTTCAGGAGGTTTTCATCCGTGTTTTTAATAATATTAACAAATATGACGACAGATGGATGTTTTCTACCTGGATATATCGTATTGCAATAAACACCTATAAAAGCTATATGAAAAAAACAAAAAGGCTTAAAACTGTTCCAATTGATGATGTTGTTATAAATAAAGGCATGACAGGGGAAGAGAACCCCGAAAAGATATACGAAAGAAATGAAAGACAGCAGGAAATAATTACACTTATTAACAGTTTGAAGGACAAGCAGAGAGTACCGTTAATTCTAAAGTATGTTAAGGACTTTTCTTATGCAGAAATCAGTGACATTTTGGGAATTTCTGAAGAGGCGGCGAAAATGAGGGTTCTAAGGGCGAAGAAGAATATATGCGAAAAGTATATGGAAAGACACAGGGGTGATATCCAATGAGAAGTCATTTGTCAATAGAAGATTTGGATTCTTTCAAGGAAGGCAATGTTACAAACAGGGAGAAAGAAAAAATAAAGCTGCATTTAAGCGAATGTAAACAATGCAGGGAAAAATACAATATAATGCTTGATTTAGAAAATTACCTTAAGGAAGAGGATTATACAGATATTTATTTTACTAAAAGGGTGGTGGATTCATTGAATAAAAATAAACATGTTAAAAAAAGCAACAAAAGCATAATTAAAAAATATGGTATTTTAAAACCTGTGTTTTCAGCAGTTCTAATTTGCACATTTGTTGGAGCGTCTTTCTATTTTGGAACTAAGTTTGATTCATTTAAGCGTAATCCCGTATCAGACCCCGACAATCTTCAAACAATCCAGGCGACACAGCAACCGGCGGCAGAAGCTGTTCCTTCTCCTGCTCAGTCAGAAATAACTGATTTTAAATGGGTGGTAATACTGTATTTTCCCAACCCAAGTGCTGAATGTGTTGTGCCGGAACATCGTGTGGTCAGTAAAGCGCAGGATGAAAAGCTCGAGGAGGTTATATTCAGAGAGCTTCAAAAAGGCCCGCATGAATATGGTAAAGAACCCATAATACCAGAGGGAACAAGGCTTTTATCTTCTGAAGTAAAGGACGGAATTTGCTATCTTAATCTCTCCAGAGAATTTGTTGACAATAACCCGGGCGGTACCGCTTATGAGACAGTTTTAATAAATTCAATAGTGAATTCACTGACAGAACTGCCGTATATTGAAAAGGTTCAATTCCTTATAGAAGGTGAAGTAAGGGAAGTTTATACTCACCTGGTTTTTGACGAACCCTTTGAGAGAAATGAAAGTTTTATCAGAACACCCGAAAATACACCTGAAGCAATTGAAGAAAAGATTCGCGAACTTGGGGTTGAAGTACTTACAGCATTTAAAAATAAAGACATGCAGTCACTTTCTGAACATATCCATCCTGATAAAGGGGTACGTTTCTCACCCTACACATATGTGGAGGTAGAAAAAGACGTTGTAATTACCACAGAAGAAATAAAAACATTATTAGACAGTGATAAAGTCTATTTCTGGGGGTTTTACGATGGAATTGGCGATCCGATAGAACTTACATTTGCCAAATACCTGTCGGAATTTGTATATGATCAGGACTTTCTGAATGCCGATGAAGTAATCTATGACGTACAATTTGATCGGGGAAATACTATTAACAATGTTTTTGAGGTTTATGCAGGCAGTCACATACTTGAATACCACTTCAAAGGAACCCCTGAATATGACTGGATGGATTGGAAGAGCCTTAAACTTGTATTCGAAGAAAAGGACGGCAACTGGTACCTGATCGGTGTTGTGCACGACCAATGGACGATATAGAATTTTTCTGCACCAATTAATATAAATAAATATTAAAAAAGCCTCTGAGAACCGGAGGCTTTTTTTAATGAAATGTATGTTATTTATCTCCGTCGTGATAGATCTGATCAAGAACAATAACCAGAGCAAGAATGAATGCTGCATCTTCATTGTCGTCTACCGAAACGCCGTAAGTATCGGAAAAGGAAAACCATTTTTTCGAGATGATTGCTACAGGAGAGCCGTTTTTAAAAATACTAAAATCATAGGCAAAAAGATTACCGTCAATATTATAATTACCATATACACTTGAGATATCAAAGCTTGGTCTGAACAATGTAAAATTCCTTTTTATCGTGGCTACTGGAGCACCATTTTGATAAATTGTGTACTCCGGTAAGAAGCGGAATAATCGTTGTTCAATGTAATACAACTCCCTGCCCTGTAAGTCAGTTAAGTATAGTTTATTACCAAAGGAAAAAATCTTCCCGTAAACATTGAAGCAATCTTCGCCAAACTCATTCTTAATTGTAAAACTGTCTCGGAACGAAAAAACTCTTTGCCTTATTAAATATTTCATAACCCGAACCTCTTTATTTTTTTTCAATTATATCATAATTGGGTTAATAGATACAGCAAATATAACAAGCTAAGCAATTTATTGTGAAATGAAAAGTTTAAGTCTAGCTTTGTTAGAGCCTTGGCTGACATTAGTTTGTTACGAAATTGTCCGATTAAAGTCTGTCTTTTTATCTTAGTAATGTCAAAGTGAAATCTATGGTGTGTGATAATTATGCAGTGCCAAAAAGGAGGTTCTGGTGAAAAATATATAATCATCTGTCTTGAATATATATCCCATTCCTCTACTTAAATATATAACAGAAAAAACATGGGATTTGACTCTTAGGCAGTTTCTCTGTCCCCTTGTCTTTATTAAGTCCCAATAACTATACGGAGTTTCAACAAAAAAGCCATTAGTTCTGCCTCAACTTATTCTTATAACGCATTTCAATAACTATAGTTCAATTACATTCATTATACATCTGCTTTATTAGAAATCAATCAGTTCCATATACCGGGAAGCCTTTTTTAATCTTTTATTAACCTCTTCATTCACATTAACAATTTTTTATTACTAAATGTGAGTTTATTTTATATTTAATCCGAGTCAGGTCATAACATAAAATATTCAAACCTTGTCCCAATTCCGGAATCTTATCGTCCATTTCTTCATCACATTCATTGATGCCAGATACTGCATCACCGTCTATATCTATGCCTATAACTAAATAAGCCGCACGATATAACATAAGCCCGTCTTCACGTATCTTGCAATGTATAGCATCAAGAAAACAAAAGAATAAATAGGTTCAAGCGGTCTGTTTTGAAATTCCTGTGACTTCAGGCAATAACCTTTCTGTTCTCTTGCTTACCATCTTTGAGGACTTTTCTACTCAGTAAAGCTCTTTGATTTGTTTATGGATATCACGTGGTATAATCATATGGATAGCCCCAATAACACAAAATCATATACCCTTTTTCTTCATAGTTTTAATTTTCGTAAACTACATTGCTTATTTATTTATTGAAGTACAAACTAGATATAGATATTTTATAAT
>JAAYNA010000187.1 GCA_012521105.1 Clostridiaceae bacterium | reverse complement strand
CATATGATACGAGCAGACATAGAAACAGAGATAGCTCCTTTGGTAGGTTCGGAAAAGCAATCTGAAGAGCTTGTTAATTATCTGCTAAAGGAATTCGAAGGTCAACCCGAAAAACTATGGGATTCCAATATATTTGGCAAATCACTGTATGAACTTATAACCGAAGGACTGCAAAACAAGCTTTATAAAATGCCTGAAGATGCCCAGATGAAACTTCAGGAAACACTGCAGAGAATAATAAATGAAGGCAGTGGGGGGTTAATTTGTATTATTCTGTAACCATAATAACATAAACGTATGTTGATTAAATTGCACATCTGTTACCCGGCTCTTTTCCGGGTCTTTTTATTTTTTAAAATTGGTATTTATACCGTACGGGTGGTATAATATGAATGATTTAATTTTTACCAAATATGTTTTTACAGGAAAGGGGTATTTTACGTGGGAGAAAAAGAAAAAAGCAGAGGACAGAAGCTGATGGATGAGATTGGTTACAACACATCAAATGCTTGGGAAAAAACCCAGGACAAAGAGAAAATTTTCAGCTACTGTGAAGATTATAAATCCTTTTTGGACATTGGAAAAACTGAACGCGAATGCGTAAAGGAGATAATAAAACGAGCCGAGAAGCTTGGTTATAAAGACCTTGATAAAATTATTGATGAAAAGCTCACCTTAAATGCAGGTGACATGGTTTACCGAAACATCAGAAATAAAGCCATTATTTTGGCTGTTATGGGGAAGAAGCCCCTTGAAGATGGAACAAGAATGATTGGTTCACATATAGATGCACCCAGAATTGATATAAAGCAAAATCCGCTGTATGAAAATACAGACATGGCTTTTTTCAAAACCCATTACTACGGTGGTATTAAGAAATATCAATGGCTGGCCATTCCTTTGTCATTGCATGGTGTAATAATTAAAAAGAATGGTGAGACTGTCGATGTTTGCATTGGTGAAGATGAAAACGATCCTGTTTTTACAATAACAGATCTGCTGCCTCACCTTGCAAAAGACCAGATGGCAAAGAAACTTAGCGAAGCTTTCAGTGCTGAAGCAATGAACGCTCTTGTAGGCTCAATGCCCTACGATGATAAGGAAGTAAAAGAGAAAGTTAAACTTAATATTCTTAGCCTGCTTAATGAAAAGTATGGAATTACCGAAGAAGATTTCCTTACTTCAGAATTAGAGCTTGTACCTGCATTTAAGGCAAAGGATGTAGGATTCGACAGAAGTATGATTGGTGCCTATGGACAGGATGACAGGGTTTGTGCATATACTTCCATGACTGCTCTTTTTGGGGTTCGGGATCCCGAATACACATCTATATGTGTTATGACCGACAAAGAGGAAATTGGCAGTGTGGGTAATACCGGAGCAGAGTCTAAGATTCTGGAAGATTTCCTGGCAGACCTTTGCTATTTAGCTTCAGATAATTATTCGGATATTATATTAAGGAGATGTCTGAATAATTCAATAATGCTGTCAGCAGACGTAAATGCTGCAGTTGATCCAAACTTTGAAGGTACCCACGACAAGTATAATGCGGCATACCTTGGACGAGGCCTCGCTATACTGAAATTCAGCGGTTCTCGTGGGAAATCCGGGGCTTCGGATGCCCATGCTGAGTTATTGGCGAAGATTAGAAAAGTTTTCAACGAGAACAATGTAGTATGGCATACAAGCGAGCTTGGGGCTGTTGACAAAGGTGGAGGTGGTACAATAGCCATGTATATTGCAAACCTTGGAGTGGATGTTGTAGATTGTGGAGTACCCGTTCTAAGTATGCACGCTCCTTTTGAAGTAACCAGTAAAGCCGATGTTTACTCGGCATATAAAGGCTATAAAGCATTTTATGAAAATCTTGATTAATACCGGTTGTATTTAGATATTGTGCAATGCCGGAAACAAAAGTTTCTTTATAAAACCGAAGCTATTTACTTGTAATTGCAGCACACCGTTATATCGAGGCCGAATATAACGGTGTGTTGCCAGTCATCGCCATAAAGTGTATTATATAATTAGATCTAATATTCGAGCATGTTATAATTTGGAAGATGGCTGAAGAATCTTTAACTGCGAACAGAGGGCCGAAGTTTCCGAAAGGACGATTTTATGAAAAAAGGGCTCAGTTTTTTATTAGTTTTTGTCATTTTAATAAATATGCCTGTTCAGGTCTTCGCACAGCAAGACACAGCTTCCGAGGAAATTAAAGTGTATGTTAATGATACTGCGATTGCCTTTGACGTGCCTCCGATCTTTGTAAAAAATTTTACACTGGTACCTGTAAGAGCAGTCTTTGAAGCCCTGGGTGCTAAGATTGAATGGGACAATTACACAAAAACAGTAACAATAACAAGGGGTACTGAGGTCCGTGTTCAGCCCGGAAATCGTATAGCTATGGTAAATAATATTCCTAATGTAATGGAAGTTCCCGCAGTAGGAATTAATGGCCGTATAATGGTTCCTATCCGTTTTATAAGCGAAGCTATCGGCGCAAATGTGGATTGGGTAAATGAAACTAAGACGGTTTTTATTAATGATTTAGCAGAACAGAAAGATCTGGGGAATATTCAGAACGGGGGAAGGTTTGCTTCCGACAGTAACTATTATTATCATATACTGCCTGACGGAGTTTTGCTCAGGGAAAGTATTGCTGCAAAACATAAGGAAAAAATCTCAGATAATATTCTTCAAGACCTGCATATAATTAACGACTGGATATATTGCATTGGTAAGGATAAAGGGACAAATAAGGTTATCCGAATGAAGAAGGATGGCTCTGAAAAAGAAATAATAGTTAATAAACCAGTTAATTCAATGCAAATAATTAATGATTGGATTTATTACAGTGAATCAACTGATGAATCGGTTCTTTACAGAACAAAAACAGACGGTACCGAAACTGCCAAAATAGTTGATAATGGGGACTTTTCTTACAAAAACTGGTTTGTCCTAAACGGATGGGTTTATTATTTTAATACACAAGAGTTAACTATTTCTCGTATAAGAATTGATGGCTCAAGCAAAAGAAACTTAACAAACAGAATAATGGGTTTTTCACCATCAGAAAAAATCTATGGCATAAAGCTAATAGATAAGGAATTTTTATATATAGTAATACATAAAGATATTACAGATTCTAACAGAATAAAATACACATCAGGTCTGTACCGTATTCCAATTAAGGGCGGGGAACTTACGAAAATTACCGATAAGGTTCCCATGTCTGTCAATATGGATGATGACTGGCTTTATCTGGCTGTAGAAACACTAGAAAGCAATTACAAACTAATCAGATGTAAAAAAGACGGATCCGAAGTCTTTACCATAAACGAATATAAGAAGGGGGACATTCCTAAAAGTATTTATATAAATGACGCGTTAATCTTCTATACCGTTATCAGAGGCGAAGAAACACCCGAAGAACTGTTGTTTTGTATGGGACCTTACGGTAATAATATACAGCAGTATACCTGGATTTACGGGAAGGATTATTATTCTGTAAAAAAGGTACTTACAGATGCTTATGCAGCTTATAAATCACTTAATAGTTTTCACACCGTCCAAATCTCTACAGTGGAAAAGGATAAAGAGATTGGCAGTATTATTTATGAAAGTACAATAAACCGTACAAGATCATTATTCTATAAGAAAACTGTAGTTGATGAACAATCACATTTTGAAACCTGGCTTGATCAGGAAACTCTTTATTCCAAAAAAAGCGAAGAAACCCACTGGGATATTGCAAAAATAAATAAAACAGATGCTGTTAAAATGCAAAAAAACATATTTGACTATATACAGCCCACCGATGAATTATGTAATAATCTAAACATTGAGGAAACCGAAGAAAGCTATATTTTAAAAGGGAATGGTGCATTCCCCTCATTAATAAGCAGCATTTCACCTTATTTAGGTTTTGATGAAGGTATAAACCTTGATTTAGCTGAGCTTGTTATCAAAATTAATAAGCAAAAAAAATATATTGAACAGTTAAATCTTTCAATCAGGTATAATTCCGCCATAATGGAAAATGGTGAAATAAAGCAGTTTATAAATAACTATCAATATATAAACAGCCAATTTAATTCAGCTTATATTAATATTCCCTACTCCATAAACCAAACAATAAAAGCAAAAGAAAAGGCCGACGAAAACATCGAAAATGGTATGGAGAAATTTATAGAAGGTAAATACGAAGAGGCCATTAAATTTTTCGATACGGCAATCGGATTCTATAATAAAGCTCATAACGCATATTTATATAAAGGAAAGTCACAATACAACCTTGGAAAATATAAGGAAGCAGTTCTAACTTATAGCCGGTATCATGAAATTAACCCATCAGATACAGAAGTGTTTGCTTTAATGGGAATGTGTTATTTAAAAATGAGTGATTTACCAAAAGCTGAGGAAATGGGACTAGAAACTTTGAAATACAGTCAGAGTGTTAATGCTTATAATTTACTTGGAAGTGTAGCTTATGCAAAGGAGGATTACATAAAAGCAACAGAGTATTTTAATGAAGCAGTTCTTCTTGACAGAAAAAATTACACGCCGCACATAAACCTGGCATCAACACTTTATGCTATGGGGAATTTCACCAGGTGTATTGAAGCTGTAAATTATTCTCTTATAAATTTTCCAAAGGACAGAGACCTTTTATATGTTAAGGCCCAGTGTTTAACTAATTTAGGCAAGTCAGAACAGGCCATAAAGGTATATGAAGATATACTCTCAAACAATCCGTCCAATGACTTTGTAACAATGACTTATATAGCCAGGGAATATGAGTTGCTGCAGAATTATCAAAAAGCGAAAGAGTATGCCGACAGGGCTAAAGCAGTTTACCCGGATTATAGCCTGTTAAAATACCTCCTTGATAAGTTGGACTATAATTTATCTGCAACTTCAAGCCAAAAACTTGTTGATTTTATCAAAGAAAATTATTTGTACTATAAGCAAAGTGAAGATAGTAACAAAAATTTTGAAGCAATACTTGAAAAAGGTGACTGGTTTACTGTGGAAGATGTCCGTAACCTGGTCGACAGCATAAAAAATTCCGGTGATAATCTGACAGGTTTACTGTCAGGTTTTGAATATGAATACTATTTTAACTCTGAAAACAGCTTTTCAATTAATACAAGGCAGAATGAAAATTATATTTACGTAATGGTTAATAATCTTTATCCTGGGACGGGTGTAAAGTTTGCGGAGTTTGTCCAGAGTATTGAAAACCCTGATGAAAAAGCTCTTATTATAGATCTGAGGAATAATAATCGTGGCCTTTCCGATGAAGCAGATAAAATACTGGATGCTTTGTTACCCGAATGCACTCCGGGATATATAATTGATCGGGACGGTTATGTCAGCACTTACACATCGGGAAAATGGCATACTCCTTTTGGTAAAATCGGAATTCTTGTAAATGAGAATACCGCCGGCAGCGCAGAACTGTTAGCCCTTGGGTTAAAGACCTTTGCCAGCAATATTACCATTATTGGTAATAAAACTGCAGGGAAGGGAGTAGGGCAGGTTCTTTATCTGGATCGAAACAAGAAATTCGCAGTTTTTCTTGTAAATCATTACTGGAATGTTTTACAGGAAAATATTGAAGGAAAAGGGATTGAACCAGATATTTATGCTGATGAAAGCGATCGGGATTATTCAAAAGCCATTGATAAATTCCTTGAAAATAATTAATTCTTATTTTTCGATACATTAAAATTTGCCAGAGGATTGCTGTCTACGGCATTCCTAAGCTGTTGCTCATCAAGATGAGTATATATTTCGGTTGTAGATATGCTTTCATGTCCTAATAACTCCTGTAGTGCACGTATATCAACCTGGCCATATCTGTACATAAGAGTTGCGGCTGTATGTCTTAGCTTATGTGTTGAATAGCGCTTTGGATCCAGACCTGCAGAAATGATATATTTTTTAACAATATGCTGAACGGTAGCTTTACTGATGCGCTGCTTACGTTCGCTTAAAAACAATGCCTTTTTATCTTTCACTCCTTCTACAGGGCGGACTTTCAGATAATTGTTAATGGCTTCAATACATGCAGTATTCAAAGGTATGGTTCTTTCTTTATCTCCTTTACCAATTACCGTTAAGCTATTGTTTCTTATATCATCAAGGTTAATTCCCACCAATTCGGACAATCGAATACCACAATTTAAAAACAATGTAAGAATGGCATAGTTGCGAATGCTGTGCTTACCGTCAATAGAAGACAGTAGTTTTTTGCTTTCATCAACATTTAAATACCGTGGCAAACGTTTAACTATTTTTGGGGACTCCAGCTCTAAAGCCGGATTTTTATCCAATACTTTGGCTTTATTGGTTAAATATTTAAAAAAGGACCTTAAACTTGCTACTTTTCTGGCTCTTGCATATGCTGAATTGGAACGATTGTTACTTACAAAGGACATATAAGAGTACAAATCACTTAAAGTTACTGTTTTAAGAAGTTTTTCATCAACATCGGATATATCTATGGAATCAAAATCGGTGGATTCAGGAAGCAGGTTCCTGTGTAGTTTTATAAAACGTAAAAATACGCGCAAATCATAAAAATAAACCTGTATAGTATTAACAGATTTTCCTTTTATGGTTTGCATATAGTTTAAAAAATCTTTTAATAATTCGGGCGCAGCTTCATAACCATTTATCATATGTAAAAACCTCAACTGCAGATTATTCCATCGTTAATATCTGATTTAATGATATCGGATTTAAGCAATAAAATCAAGCGCGTATGGGGTTTTTGCTAACAAATATTGGTATAATAACCCAAAATTTACACACTAAGTGCCGACAATAATAGTTTTTATTAATATAATTAGATTTAAATAAATATTTAATGAGATTATAACACTCTTTATTTTTATTTAAAACTTCAATAGGTGTAGAGGTAGTTCAATTAATTGCTATGCTATTAACATTTAATAGAAACAGATGTTTTGATATCGATGATATTATTGTTAACACTTTGGGCGGGGTAATAGGTTTTATGTTTATAAAAGCAAACTATTTAAAATTATTATTACTTCGTTAAAACTAGAAAAACGCTGTTAATTTGCAGCATGAAGATTTGTTAAAATAAGCTTATTGGAAACAATCTGCAAAACTTTAATTAAATTTGGATAAAAATACGTTAATAAATAAGTTTCCAGAAGTTAATTGCCAGCTTATTTGGATTATCTTAAACTAACAGGAAATTTACCATTTTACATAATATTATCTGAACTTACCCTTCTACATTCAACGAAATTTTTATTTCGTTGAATGTAGAATTTTTATTTATCTCCTATACCCGGCATTTACTTTGATTAGTTTATTGGAATTTTGCTACGGCGTATTAATGTCGTTTCAGCAGTTACAAAACATTTTGCTACGAATTCTCATTTAACCGTTTAATAAAACATCTTCTCCTTCTGTGAGGCCGTGCATCGAAGAAGCGCCATAGTGATTGAACAGCATAGTTATTTTCAAGCTGTGGTGATGCAATTGCTTTCTTTATACCGTTTTTATGTGCATTTCTTAAACTATGATTCAGCATTGCCGCAGGAATACCCGTCAATTTGTATTCAGGCTTTACTGCAACAAGGTATAAATCAAGAGTATCATTATGTTTAATATCTTTCAGTATGTCAATAAAACCAAAAGGAAAAATTCTTCCATTATGTTTTTTGACAGCATTCGACAATGACGGAACAGAAATGCCAAAACCTGCAAGTTTCTCATCCTTATCTACTATAAGGCAGATATAATCAGGGTTAACATAGGAAAAATACTGATCAACATACCCTTTAATCTGTTTTTCTGTTAATGGAACAACCCCGTAAATCTCTTCATATGCAATATTAATAATCTCAAATACCTGATTGGCATAAGGCAGTATTTGCTTTTTATTTTCAAGTTCAACCATACGAAGGCCATATTTTTCAAGTGATCTGTCTGCTATCTTGTTAAGCCTTTCTATTTCGTTTTTTTCAGGAACTAAAATTTCATATTCAAGCCAGTCAACATCCTTTTCATATCCTAATTGTTCCATATGTTTCTTATAGTATGGATAATGATAATAGGTGATAATTGTCCCCATTTCTTCAAAGCCATCAACTAAGAGACCTTGGCTGTCCAGATCACAGAAACCCAGTGGCCCGTGTACAGCCCCCATCCCATTTTCCCTTGCATATTCTTCAACAGTATTAAACAAAGCTTTTGAAACTTCCGGGTCATCTATAAAATCAACCCACCCAAAACGGGTGTATTTATTGCCCCATTTTTTAACGTATGCATGATTCTGAATTCCGGCAATTCTTCCAACAAGTTTCCCATCTTTATAAGCAAGCCAGTATTTAGCATCGCAGTATTCAAAGGCAGGGTTTTTTCTTTTATCTAATGTATTGAACTCATCCATAATAAGAGGCGGTACCCAATATGGATTATCCTTGTATATTTTAAACGGAAAAAGAATAAAATCCCTTAACTGTTTTCGTGTTTTTACCTCAACAATTTCTATCATTTTGTACCCCTCCAAAAATAAAAAATAGCCTTCTACTAATAAGCTATGCTTTTACTGAAAAAATACCATATAAACATAGATAATTATATCACATATAATATAATAATAAAAAATGAATTTCTCTTATTTTTCTTTATAAAATATAAATGAAGAAACAAAATTGCTTTGGCCCCTTAAAATTGGACATTAACTTGCTTTTTCTATTACTTTTTCAGTTTTTTGAGCATATTCTTTATATGCCTGTTTAGGTGTTTTTAACTTAAGTCCCCAGTGTAATCTCCTGT
>JAAYNA010000186.1 GCA_012521105.1 Clostridiaceae bacterium | reverse complement strand
GTCGTTGCCGGATTTTATATATTCCTCAGTAGCTCAATGGCAGAGCACTCGGCTGTTAACCGAGGGGTTGTTGGTTCGAGTCCAACCTGGGGAGCCAGAAAAATGCCGATACATTTGTATCGGCATTTCTGTCTTTATATAAAATATAATGAATTAAAAAAATATAAAAAAAGGACATGTGTCCTTTTATTTAAAATTGTAGTGTTTATAATAAATAATAGATAAATAAATTATCCAATAACTCCAATAACAGAGTGTGATTTGATTGGATATTAGTGAAAAAAACAGAATTGCACAAGATTATCCTGCTGTTTCAGATATTCTTAAACATATTCCTTCAGATGTTTGGTCAGCTTGCCGAATCCAAAAGGTAAGAAGGGATGAAAGCCTTTTTTTTCATGGAGATCCAGTCGAGTACATTTACTTGGTATGTAAAGGAATTATCGAGATTTCAAGTGCAAGCATCAGTGGAAGAGAAATTAAAGTTGTTTTTGTAAATGAAGGAAATATAATTGGAGAAATGGAAGCTTTAGCTGGAGAAAATACTTTAGTATATAATGCAAAAGCATATACAGATTGTGTACTCATTAAAGTATCGGTTGATGTTTTTCTGAAATGGATTTCAAGTGATTTAAATCTGGCAAACTTTATGGCAGTTGCACTTGCGAAAAAGCTTTATTATGCTTCTATGGAAACCGTTAAATATACTCAACAACCTGCTCTAATAAGATTTGCCACTCTATTGTACTCAGAAGATAGTGGAATTGTTTATAAAACACGGCAACAATTGGCTAAAACTTGCGGCGTTAGTATTCGAACTATCAATCGGTGTATTAATAAGCTGAAAGAAGAAAAATTTGTTTCAATATATAAAGGTAAAATTAAGATTACGAAAGAGCAAAGAGAAAAAATTGGACAACTTATAAGGAGGAATGATTAATGAAGAAAGTAATTATCGACTGCGATCCGGGTCACGATGATGCGATTGCATTATTACTTGCATCAAGAGCAGATAATATCAAGATATTAGGAGTTACGACTGTAGCTGGCAACAGTGAAGTATATAACACAACAAGAAATGCCAGAAAGGTGCTTGATTACGCAGATGTTTTTGACGTGCCCGTTTACAGAGGATGTGAAAAACCTTTAATGCGTAACCTCTATAGACTTACAGGAGCAATTATCCATGGAGAAGACGGGCTTGGAGGCCCCAGCATACCGGATCCTGTAACTCCCATTGAAAAAGAACATGCCGTGGATTATATAATAAGAACACTTAAAGAATCTGATGAAAAAATAACTTTGATTCCAACCGGACCTTTGACAAATATTGCGATGGCTCTTACAAAGGCACCCGAAATTAAAGCAAAAATTGATAAAATCATAATAATGGGCGGTGCCATAATGGATGCAGGAAATATAACTTCTGCAGCAGAGTTTAATATGTATGTAGATCCAGAAGCAGCAAAAATAGTTTTCGCAAGTGGTTGTAACATTTACCTTAACACGCTGGATGTTTCAATGAAGGCGGTATTTTACGAAGAAGATATTGAAAGACTCAGATTGCAAGGGGACAAAGTATCTGTTATTGTAGCTCAGCTTCTGGACTTTTTTGCCGATACTCATGTGAAACATTTTAATTTCAGGGCGTGCCCTGTTCATGATGCATTATGTGTAGGTATATTAATTGATGAGAGTATAATCGAATATCAGAAGACATTTGTTGATATTTCTGTTAATGATCCGCTTACCATGGGAGAAACGGTAGCAGATCTTTGGGGAATAACTGGCAACGAACCTAATTGCCATATTTCTGTTAAAGTTGACAGAGAAAAATTTGTAAATATGATTATTAACCACATGAGAAAACCCTATATAAAAAAATAATATAAAGGAGGAAGAAAATGAAAAAGATTTTTGCTTTTGTTTTGGTTGCTTCCATAATGTTATTAGTGGTTGGTTGCGGGGGCAGCCAACAGAATCAACAGGGTCAACAAAACTCTGGTGGAAACGGTGATTTGCCAAAAGTAGCATGTCTGTTAAACGGAAACCTTGGCGACAAGTCATTTTTTGACTCAGCAAATGCTGGAATGAAACTTATTGCAGATGAACTTGGCGTAGAGACAAAAGTTATAGAAATGGGATTTGATAATACTAAATGGGAGCCAACTTTGTTGGATATTTCAGAACAGGATTACGATATAATTATCGTTGGAACATACCAGATGCAGGAAATTCTTGAAAAAGTTGCACCACAATTTCCCGATAAAAAATATATTATTTTTGACTCTGAAGTTAATTATGAAGAATATGACTTACAGAATGTATATTCAATAACATTTAAGCAGAATGAAGCAAGCTATCTTGCTGGCGCATTGGCAGCCATGATTGCACAAGATTCATCAATCGGCAACGGCAAAAAGATAATAAGCTTGGTAGCCGGAATGGATATTCCTGTTATTAATGACTTTGTTGTAGGATATATTCAAGGAGCAAAAGATACAGTTAGTGATATAAAAGTTGCAGTTTCTTATATTGGTGACTTTAATGATACTGCAAAAGCTAAAGAGCTGGCGCTATCACAATTTGATCTTGGTTCAAGTATAGGCTTTAATGTTGCTGCCCAGGCAGGACTCGGGCTTATTGATGCCGCAGCTGCCGCTGACGCTTATGCTATTGGTGTGGATGCAGACCAGGCGCTTGCTTTGATGGAGACAAATCCTGATGCTGCTAATAAAATAGTAACATCTGTATTAAAAAATATTGATCAGGCTATACTGCGTGCAGTTCAGCTTCATATTGAAGGAAATCTGCCATATGGTAAAACTGAAGTACTTGGCATTAAAGAAAAAGCTGTAGGATTAGCTGACAATGAGATATATCGAAAAATTGCAACTGATGATATGATAGCTAAGGTTGAGGAGTTGCAGAAAAAGATAGAAAATGGTGTAATTGAAGTGATGACTGCATTTGATATGACCTCGGATGAAATAAATGAATTAAAACAATCTGTTCAGCCGTAAAAATAAAAGCCGGTTTTATACCGGCTTTTATATAAGAAGGATGGAGGGTAACATGCCGGATCTTATTCAAATGAAAGAAATCTCAAAAATATATGGCAATGGTATATATGCCAACAGACATGTTAGTTTTTCTGTGCGTGAAGGTGAAATTCATGCTTTGGTAGGAGAAAACGGCGCAGGGAAGAGTACTTTAATGAAAGTATTATATGGCTTGGAAAAACCGGACAGTGGTGAAATATTAATTAATGAAAAACCTGTGACTTTTAGCTCTCCTCAAGATGCTATGAAAATGGGAATAGGCATGGTTCATCAGCACTTTATGTTGGTTGGTTCATTAACTGTAACTGAAAATGTTGTGTTAGGCTATGAACCAATGTCTGGTATATTCATCGACCATAATAAAGCACGGCAGAAAGTAATGCAGTTGTCCGAATCGTTTAATTTAAAAATTGATCCTGATATACGTACGTCTGATCTGGCTGTTGGCTTGAAACAAAAAGTTGAGATATTAAAAGCTCTGTATAGAGGTGCTAAAATTCTAATACTGGATGAACCGACAGCTGTTTTGACACCACAGGAAACCGAAGAACTTTTTACCCAATTAAAGTCTTTAAAAAAACAGGGTTTTACTGTTATTTTTATATCTCATAAATTAAAAGAAGTGAAGGCAATTTCCGACAGAATAAGTGTTATGCGTCGGGGTGAAATGATAGCTACTGTTAACACTCAAGATGTATCAGAACATGATATATCAGAGATGATGGTAGGCAGCAACATTACCGGGAAAATAGAAAAAGAGAAGGCTAACCCAAAGGAATCTTATCTGGAAATTAAAAATTTGGTATGGCATGATAATAATAAAAAGGCAGTAGTTAATGGAATTAGTCTGACAGTTCGTTCAGGTGAAATTGTTGGAATAGCAGGGGTTGAAGGGAACGGACAGGATGAATTGATAGAGTTGATAACAGGCCTTAAAGCACCAGATAGTGGTGAAATTATATTATTAGGTAAATCCACAAATGGTAAGAAAATACGTCAAAGAAGAAAAATGGGAATGGCTTACATACCAAGTGACAGAATGACACTCGGTATAGCAAGAGAAATGAGTATAGAGAATAATATCATATCTACGAAACTTGATGATAAAAGTATATATAATACAATTTTTTTAAGCAGGCAAAAAATCAAAAGCTTGTCAAAAAAATTAATCTCAGATTTTAATATAAAATGCAGATCTGAAAGAACAGAAATAGGAATGCTTTCCGGTGGCAATATACAAAAAGTTGTAGTTGCAAGAGAGTTTAGTAGTAATTCTAAGATAATTATTGCTGAACAGCCGACACGAGGTATTGATGTTGGTGCTGCTGAATTTATTCACAAGAAGTTAATTGAACTGAGAGATAATGGATGCGCAGTACTTCTTGTTTCTGCAGATCTTGATGAACTTAAAAAGCTGTCTGACAGTATTGTAGTCCTTTATAATGGAAAAATAACAGCATATATTGATGACGTTTCAGATGTATCCGATAGTGACTTAGGTAATTATATGCTGGGTGTCAAAAAGCAAAGCGACGAGGAAATAGGGAGGGCTTATAATGCGTAGCAAAACATGGTGGTTTAACATAGCAACAACTGCCCTTGCCATAGCTATATCTTTAACACTTGCATTTATTATTATATTCATTGTAAGTGATCAACCTCTTGAAGCAATAAATTCACTTTTGCTTGGCCCGCTTTCATCTGTCAGAAACCTTGGTACTGTTATTGAAATGATGATTACAGTATCATTTACTGGGCTTGCAGTAAGTATTATGTTTCAAGCGGGCCAGTTTAATCTGGGGGCGGAAGGTGCTTTTTTCTTAGGGGCACTGACTGCTGCAGCTGTGGCAACAAGTCTGCATTTGCCTCCTTTAATACTTACAGTAATATCAATATTAACAGGAACAGCAGTTGGAGCACTGCTCTGCTTTATACCTGCAATACTGAGGTCAAGGCTTAATGCGGATGAAATGGTTTCTTCATTAATGCTAAACTATGTAGCGTTGTACTTGGGAATTTATATTTTAAACAATTATTTAAGAGATCCGGATTTTGGTATGCTTGCTTCATTCAGAATATCGCAAGAAGTAAAACTAACACAGTTTATAAGCCGGACCCGGATACACACAGGCGTTTTTATTATTGCTGCTTTACTTATAATGGCTTATTTCTTTATTTACAAGACAAAAACAGGTTATTCGATAAGGGTTGTTGGTCAAAATATAAAATTTGCAAACTATTCAGGAATTAAAGTACATGCCACAATAGTAATATCACAAATTATAGGCGGCGCCATTGCAGGCATGGGCGGAGCAGTAGAACTTTTGGGTATGTATGAGCGCTTTCAATGGACCGCTCTTCCAGGCTATGGATGGGACGGAGTTATAATTGCAATATTAGCAAGAAACAACCCTCAGTTTATTCCCATTGCTGCTTTTTTCTTGTCATATCTACGGATAGGTTCAAGCATTATGGCAAGGCTTACTGATGTTCCTTATGAACTTATAACAGTAATCCAGTCCATTATGATAATCCTTATAACAGCCACGGCATTACTGGGCAGGCTTAAGCAAAGGATGATAATAAAGGAGGCTATTGCAAATGGACAGGATTCTTAACCTGGTTTTCACAACGGATTTTATTAGTTCTGTAATACGAGTTACTACACCTATCCTGTTTGCTACAATGGCGGTTTTAATGTCGGAACGCGCGGGGGTTGTCAACATTAGTGTGGAAGGTGCAATGCTTATAAGTTCTCTTATGGGAGTAGTAGGAAGTGCTTATACAGGGAGTGCCTGGATAGGACTTCTTATAGCTGTACTATCAGGTATAGTTTATTCTTGGATTCTAGCTGTTTTTCATCTGAGACTGAATACTAATATAGTATTAACGGGTATTGCTTTAAATTTGTTGGCTAGTGGTTTAACAGTATTCATTCTGTTTCTTTTAACAGGCGACAAAGGTGTATCTACAGCACTGCCAAGCAAGGTACTTCCCAATGTTAGTATTCCTCTTATCAAAAATATACCTATATTAGGAAATATAATATCAGGTCAAAACTTTTTAACCTACATTGCTATTTTATCTGTTTTCGTAATTCACATATTCTTAAAAAGAACCCGGCTTGGAACATATATTAGGGCAGCAGGGGAAGCACCTGAAGCGGTAGAAACAGCTGGAAAATCCGTAAAATCAATTAGGCAGAAAGCTCTCATCATAAGCGGAGCTTTGGCAGGATGTGGTGGTGCTTTTATGTCCATGGCATATTTGTCGATGTTTACCAAAGACATGATTGCAGGACGAGGCTTCATAGCATTGGCCGCCGAGGCTATGGGAAAAGGTAATCCTATACTTTCTTTTGTAGTGTCTTTATTGTTTGGTTTTGCTGATGCTCTGTCTAATAACATGCAACTATTAAGCATACCAAGCGAAATAACAAGGATAGTTCCATATTTAGTAACTATATTTGCACTTGCAATTTATTCAGGCCGTGATTTAACTAAGAAAAAGAATCCTATATGATTATGATTTAAGAAAAGTGTGCATTAAGCACACTTTTTTGGCTTAAATATAATTTTAAGTTTTCACTTCACAATAATTGAAATATTATGTTATAATTTTATGTGTTATAATTAATATATACAAAATATTTTTTCATATATGATATTTCTTGTCTAATTTTATATCTATAATTTGCAGCAATTTTTATCGTACAATTTTTAATATTATTCAAGGTAAGTATATGGGCATATATTCAACAATGGTTTTATGAATTATTGTAGCATTTTTACTCATAAACAGTTCTTTAAAAACATACTATAGCAAGCATCTTGCTTGAATTCTCAGGAGGTGTTGACAGTTTGAGCAATGAACCGTTTGTACGACTACAGCACGTAAGCAAAACTTTTCCAGGAGTCAAAGCATTGGATGATATAAGTTTTGACATAAATACTGGTGAAGTTTTGGGTCTTGTTGGAGAAAATGGTGCTGGAAAATCTACTTTAATCAAAATACTCTCAGGAGTATATTCACCAGATCCAGGAAGCAATATTATCATTAATGGGAAACAAGTAATGAATATCACACCTAAAAATTCATTAGATATGGGGATTGTGGTAATTTATCAGGATTTATCTTTGTTTCCAAATCTGACTGTTCGGGAAAACATTTCTTTAAGCAAGCATATTGAAAAAAATCGCAAAACTGTGAATTGGAAAAATATAGATATTGTAGCTAGGAACGTATTAGACCAATTGGGCGTTCAAATAGATCTGGGCGTTAAATTGGGTTCACTTTCTGTAGCAAAACAACAATTGGTAGCCATTGCGCGTGCTTTGGTTTATGATGCAAAGCTTATTATTATGGATGAACCTACTTCTTCTTTATCCAAAGGCGAGATAGATGTTTTGTTTAAGATTATTCGTCAGCTTCGTAATCGCGGGATAGGAGTTGTGTTTGTTTCTCATAAATTGGAAGAGTTGTTTATAGTATGCGACCGTATAACAGTACTTCGGGATGGAAAACATGTGGGTACATTCCCTGTAAGTGAAGTAAATACAGAAAAACTGATAAGCTTGATGGTTGGTCGAAGTGTTAGCTTTGAGCGTATGGCAGGAGATAAGTTTGGCGAAGAAATACTTCGGGTAGAAAATATCAGTCTTGCAGGCAACTATGAGAATATTTCTTTCTCACTTCGAAAAGGTGAAATTTTAGGGATTACAGGATTAGTTGGCGCTGGCCGAACAGAAATGGTTCAAGCTTTGTTTGGGCTAAATCGTCCTTCCAGTGGGAGTATTTACTTAGAGGGCAAGAAAATTTCACCTAAAAATCCGCAAGAAGCAAAAGAAATGGGTATTGCTTATATACCTGAAAGCCGTCAAACCGAAGGGCTGATTCTGCGTCAGAACGTTGCAAGGAATATTACGCTTCCTATCATTAGAGAATTTGCAAAAAAAGTTAAATTATTAGATTTTAAGGAACTTTTTGCTGTTGCAAGGACATGGATCTCAAACTTGGATGTTCGGCCAAATTATCCTGATATGTTGGTATCTAAATTGTCTGGCGGAAACCAGCAGAAAGTGGTATTGGCAAAATGGCTTGCTACTAAACCTAAAGTCTTAATTATCGATGAGCCTACTAACGGTATTGATGTGGGTGCAAAACGCGAAATACATCAATTACTGCGCGGTCTCGCCAATGAAGGTATGGGCATTATAATGGTATCAAGTGAGCTGCCTGAAATATTAGCTATTTCTGATCGTATTTTGGTAATGCGTCAGGGACGCATTGCGGCCGAATTTGATGGTAATGAAGCTACTCAGGAAAGTATTATGAACTATGCTGTACCAAAAGGGAAGGCAGCAGGGGGTGTAATTTGATGAATGTAATTAAACGTTTCTACCGGTATAAAGAATCTACAGTAGCAACAATTATAGTATTATTGGTAATTGGGTTGACCATATTAAATAGAACATTTCTAACTTTTGACAACTGGGCATCTTTTTTGAAATCAAATAGTGTATTGGGAATTGCCGCATTAGGAACACTTCTGGTAATTCTTACAGGAAATATAGATATATCTTCATCAGGACAAATAGCGCTTGTGACAGTGGTTATTGCCAAATTTATGCTGGCTTTTGGAGGAAATCCTTTCATTGTTTTTATTGTTGGTTTGGCAACCGGTGCTCTGATGGGAGTAGTAAATGGGCTGCTGGTAGCTAAATTGAAAATACCATCAATTATAGCAACATTAGCGACTAATACCATAATAAACGGTGCATTGCGCTGGTATACCAACGGAGCATGGATAAGCGGATTACCCGATGAATTTACCCGCGTAGGTGATATAATGTTTTTTGCTTCTTCAGAAGTAGAAAACGGTACAATTAACGGTGTGCCTATACAAATACTTTTCATGGTTATAGCTGCTGTAATTACCTTCTTTGTATTGCGATACACCATGTTTGGACGTGGAATTTACGCATTGGGCGGAAATGCTGATTCTGCTCAGAGAATTGGGTTTAATAATGATAGGCTCACTGTAATGGCATTTACTTATGCTGGTCTGATGTATGGGCTTGCTGGAGTAGTTTATACAACTATTATGAAAACGGTTGACTCGAATGCATTTATAGGTTTTGAGATGAATGTTATTGGTGCTGTGGTTTTGGGCGGAGTATCAATCTCTGGTGGCTCAGGCAGCGTGTTTGGTACGATGTTAGGAATGTTACTGTTATCTATTATTAAGAACGGATTGGTACTTACTCGTATTTCTACCTATTGGCAATCCATTGTTATAGGTATAATCATTCTGTTTGCAGTAAGCCTGGATATTATCAATATTAAGCGAGAAGAAAAACGTACAATAAAAGTTGATATTGTGAAAGAAGAGGTGTGATTGGTGGAAACGTTAAAAAGCAACATACAAAACAATAAGCAGTTATACATGCTTGTAATAATTTTTCTGGCATTGTTCATATTGATGTCCATACTTTCACCATCAAAGTTTTTAACTTCCAATAACATTTCCTCTATGATGTTTCAAATGTCAGAGCTTGGTGTTTTGGCTATAGGAATGAGTATAGTAATATTAACAGGTGGAATTAATCTTGCATTAAGCCATTCGAGTATGTTGGCTGCTATAATAGGAACTTTAGTTATGCAGGCAATGGTATCAGCAGGAATGAATCCACTATTGACTATTTTAGCTGGTATTATTGTTATTATTGCTGTTAGTTTGATTCTGGGTGCAATCAACGGGTTTTTCATTGCATATGTCGGAGTGCTGCCCATTTTGGTTACTTTAGGAACACGCAGCGTATTTGAAGGTATAGGATTAAATATTACTAAAGGAAGTGCTTTAAGCGGTTATCCTCCTGAATTTAATTTTATTGGCAATGGTGTATTTCTGGGAATACCTTTTCCATTTTTGATTTATGTTGCAGTAATCATTGTATCTACTTTATTAATACAACGCACTGCATGGGGAATGTCAGTATATATGATCGGAGGAAATGTGAAAGCAACAGAGTTATCTGGAATAAATACTAAAAAGGTATTGATGGGTGTGTACATAATATGTGGTATATTATGTGGCATTGCTGGCGTAATCATGGCATCACGATACAGTTCCGCTCGTACTGATTATGGAAGCAGTTATGTAATGCAGGCAGTAACAGCTGCAGTTTTAGGAGGAACAGATATTAACGGCGGTGAAGGAACAATTATAGGAACTGTTATAGGCGTTGCTATCTTGCAGGTCATTTCTTCGGGGTTAAATATACTGGGTGTAAATCGTAATTTTGTGGATATTATAATCGGTGCAATTCTAATAGCTGTATTGACTATACGGTTTTTTAGCAATATAAATGAAAGATAAAATTATAAGTTTAATTGATATCTGCGGCTTAAGCCGTTGATATAATGCAAATATAAAATAATTAAGGAGGAGATATTGTATGAGAAGAGCCTTAATGGCTACACTGGCAGTATTATTGATTCTTTCCATGTTAGTTGCTTGTTCTCAAACTTCTACATCTACACCACCAACCTCTGAACCTGAGCAGAAAACTCCTGTTGAAGAAACAAAAGCGCCTGAAACCTCAGATAATAACGGACAGACAGGAGAAGAGGGTAAAGTTTGGAAAATTGCTGTTATGCCTAAATTGATAGGTATACCTTACTTTAATGCTTCTGAAGTAGGAGCATTAAAAGCTGGTGAGGATTTGGGAGTAGACGTACAATATGTTGGTCCTACTAATGCCGATGCAACTGAACAGGTAAAGATGATTGAAGACCTGATAAACCAAGGCATTGATGCCTTGTGTGTTGCTCCCAATGACCCGGCAGCTCTCTCACCAGTATTACAGAAAGCCAAAGATGCTGGTATTGTTGTACTGGACTGGGACACCCCTGCTAACCCGGATGATGTTGTATATTCAATTAACCAAGTAGATCAAGAAGAGTTTGCTCGTCTCTACTATGACAAAGCAGTTGAGATCGCAGGTAAAGATGATTTTAAGTATGCTATTCTTACCGGCGGACTCAATGCAGCTAACCTTAACAACTGGATAGACCTTGGACTGAAATATGCTAAGGAAAAATATCCAAAGCTTGAACTTGTAACAGAGCGTATTCCTACAGATGAGAGTCAACAATTGGCTTATCAGAAAACATTAGAGCTTCTTTCAGCATATCCCGATTTGGAAGTAATTTTAGGATATTCAACCCCCACACCACTTGGTGCTGCTATGGCTGTCAGAGAAAAGAATTTGAATGATAAGGTTGTTGTAATTGGATCTTCAACTCCAAAAGATTCAGTGCAATATCTGGAAGATGGCAGCCTGGATGCAGGATTATTATGGGATCCCAGTCAACTGGGCTATCTGACTGTGTTTGCTGCAAAAGAGGTATTGGAAGGCCGCGAACTGAAAGACGGGCAAGAAGTACCTAATGTAGGAAAGGTCACAGTCAATGGCAAAGTTGTTGTAATGGGACCGCCTTCAATATGGACTGTAGATAACGCAAAAGACTATGATTTCTAATTTTTAGTCAGCTTTAATGATTAGTATCTCTAAAGATGCCATCTTAATGATGGCATCTCAGCTTGTCGAAAAAGTCCAGCGAAAGCTGGGCTTTTTTGCGTAAATATGGAAAATAGAGGCAGGTGATGAAGATGATCATAAAGCATGAAGACGGACGAAAAGAAGTAGCAGTAACAGATATAGAAGGGTTAGTTCCGAAAAATCACTTGCTGCGGAAAATAGACCGCAGTGTGAATTGGAACAAAATATATGAAATTGTAGAAGACCTGTACAGCCCAAACATGGGGAGACCCAGTATTGACCCTGT
>JAAYNA010000185.1 GCA_012521105.1 Clostridiaceae bacterium | reverse complement strand
TGGCTGGAGCCTTAAAAAAACCGTCAAAGCGGTAGGAGGTCACACCAGTCCACAGCGCCTGCGTGCATTATATCAAGCAACAAGAAAACTTGCGCTTGACAGCGCAACTTAATAATACTAGGAGGTTCTACCATGAATAATTTTACTTTTCAATGCCCAACAAAAATAATATTTGGCAGAGGAACAGAAGACCAGGCAGCAAGAGAGCTTAAACCATATGGAAATAAAGTGCTGCTTCACTATGGCGGCGGCAGCATCAAGAAAAGCGGACTATATTCAAAAGTTGTAAAATCCTTAAAAGATGAAGACTTTGAGATTTTTGAGCTTTCAGGAGTTAAACCAAATCCTCGCCTGAGCATGGTATATGAGGGCATAAAATTATGCCGTGAAAAAAATATTGATTGTATTCTGGCTGTGGGTGGCGGAAGCGTAATAGATTCCGCAAAGGCAATTGCAGTTGGAGTACCTTACAATGGTGATGTATGGGACTTTTTCATAGGGAAAGCAATGCCCGAGGCCGTAATTCCTTTAGGTGTCATACTGACACTTCCTGCAACAGGAAGCGAAGCCAGCAACTCATGTGTTATAACAAATGAAGACGGATGGTATAAAAGGGGATTGAATATAGATCTCATCCGTCCTAAGTTTTCGATTTTAAATCCAGAATTAACATATACACTTCCACCGTTTCAAACTGCCTGCGGTGTTGCAGATATAATGGCCCATGTGATGGAAAGGTACTTTACCAACACTCCCCATGTTGAACTTACTGACCGTCTGTGCGAAGCAACTTTAAGGACAGTTATAAAAAATACACCTGTAGTTATGGAAAATCCAAGGGATTATGATGCCCGTGCAGAAATAATGTGGGCAGGAACCATAGCACACAATGGGCTTTTGGGTACAGGCCGCCAAGAAGACTGGACTTCTCATAAAATTGAGCACGAACTGAGCGGCATATACGATATTGCCCATGGGGCTGGGCTTGCAGTTGTATTCCCTGCATGGATGAAGTATGTGTATAAAATTAATGTAAACAGGTTTGTCCAATATGCAAAAAAGGTGTGGGATGTTGAAACGAATCTTTCCGATCCTGAAGCAACAGCTCTGGAAGGCATAAAAAGACTTGAACAATTTTTCAAATCCATTGGCCTCCCTACAACATTAAAGGAGCTTGACATTCCATCTGACAGGTTTGAGGAAATGGCCCAAAAGTGCGTAAAGTTTACCCCTATTGGAGGACTTAAAAGAATGACCAGTGAAGATATTGTAAACATATTAAACCTGGCAAAATAAATATTGTAAAATACTGTATTTACGATAAAAATGGCTTACCATATGGCAAGCCATTTTTTATAAAGCTATGATAGTTTAAATCCAGTGTTAAATTGTAATCTGCTTATCCATATTTACGATTATATTTCTGCAAAACCTCTGCAGCCACTGGGAATTCAACAGAAACCCCTGGAGTATAACGGCCAAATACTGGGATAATAAAGTATCAAGGCAATTCAGATAAACAACTTATATGATTATCCTAAATTATTAAATTTAACCTGTACAACTTATGCAACCATATAATAAACTTATTTATGTAAACCATAAATCAATACATTTTAGGAGAGTGTCCAATGATTTCCTTATTTTTAGTTGAAGATGAAAAAATCTCTCGTGAGGGCATAAGGAATATCGCATGGAAGGAAAATGGAATTCTATATTTGGGTGATGCTCCAGATGGAGATATAGCACTTCCTCAAATACTGGAGAAAAAGCCAGATATCCTGCTAACTGATATTAAGATGCCTTTCATAAACGGATTGCAATTGTCTCAATTGGTAAAGGAAAAGCTGCCGGACATAAAAATTATTTTACTTAGCGGTTATAATGAATTTGATTATGCCAAGCAGGCAATCTCTATCGGTATTAATGAATACCTGTTAAAACCAGTTTCTTCCACAGATATTTTAAACTCAGTAAACAAGGTTAAGAAAGAGATCGAAACCCTGAGGCAGAAAAAAAGAGAAGAAGAATATGGGTTAACAATACAACACCAGTTATTTTTAAATGCCTTATTTAGTGGTTATCTTTTAGATACAAGCGATATTATCAGGTATGCTGAAAAAATTAACATCCATCTATACTCTCAACTATATCAAGTATTAATTCTTCATATTGCAGCCGATAGTGGCTTTCTAATGCTTGATAAATACAGGACATTTCTAATGCCGCCTATAGCTGTACTGGCTTTTATATATAACAATTCAGAAATAATCTATTTGCTGCAAAGTGATAATAGTGATCAGTTAACAGCTATGTGCAGCGATTTGGAAAACTGGATAAAGAATCAGGCAACTATACAAAATCTTCGTGTTAATTTTCAACGAGGTACGATAGTAAGACGTATATCGGACATAACTAAATCATATAACAGCGCAAAAACATCATTTATAAGTGAAAATAAAGAGCAGTTAACTAGCTCATTAACGTCCATACCGTTTAAGAGAGAAGACCTTCTGGAGTTCCTCCGAATTGGTAAAATATCAACTATCGAATGCTTCTGGGAATATTATATTCCGACCATCAGTCAAGCACTCAATTCCATTATTTACCGGTATTATTTGTATACAGAGATTTTCTTTACAGCTGCGCATTTTGTTGAAGAAATGGGGATCAATCTTTCCACTCCTTTAATTAATATTGATCAGTTAAAAGATATTGTATTGCAAAATGACTCTATCGAAAAATTCAATAATTTTGTATATAATCTTTTCAGCCAAGTAATGACCCTTAGAGACGAAATTAGTACTGAACATTCTATCCCTATAGCAATGCAGGCCAAAAGATATATAGATAATAATTATGCCAATCCTGACTTATCATTGAGTTCGGTAGCAAATGCTATATGTACCAGTCCAAACTATTTAAGTACTGTTTTTAAAGAAAAAATAGGTACGAACTTTTCAGAATACCTGACAGAGGTACGCATCAGGCAGGCAGAAAAATTGTTAGCTACTACAGACCTAAGTATTTCAGAAATAGCCCTTCGGGTGGGTTATCAAAATATCAATTATTTTAGTATGACGTTCAAGAAGGTAACAGGGAATTCTCCTTCAAAATATCAAAGAAAGAAGGTATAGTTATAATTAATAGAATCAAAACACATCTATCAGGCTTTAAGAAACAAACGATCCGGCAAAAGATTATAATTGCTTTTTCAATAATGGTTGGCAGCATGATGCTCTTAAATATCTTTATGTTATATTTTTTATATAGCTTTAGTGCAAGGTACCATAATGTAACTACCCGTATTACCAATGCCAACCATATTGTATCACTGGTACAAACAGAAATTTATAAAGAATCCTTCTATTTAACTTCAGGACGTAATGATTTAGAAACCACAAAGCTTCCTGAAATTCTCTCGATAATTCGTACCACAATCAATGATCTTGATCGTTCAACGGTTCAGGAAAACATTCATAAAATATTGGAAACCGCAAGCAAAGTTATGAATACACTGGAACGTTACACCAGTATACTGATGGATCAAATAGCCAATAATGAAAAAGTAGACGATCGTAAAGCAACACTTGAAGAAATTGACAGTGTTTCAGGATTACTTTATGATTATCTGATTTCTTATATCAATTCCGAGCTAGACTATTATGAACAGTTGAATACTGAAATTCAGACAAGAGTTCAGCGATTGATTATATTCAACTTTATAATGTTGGGAGTAATGATACTTTTGCTGATAAGGACTTTATATAATATAAGCAACAGCATCGCCGTCCCAATTGATAATTTAATTATGAATACCAGAAAACTAGCAGAAGGTGATTTCGGCGTATATATAGAAAACGATACCAGCAATGAGATAACAGCACTCACTGACAGTTTTAATTCAATGGTCAAGAAACTGCAGATACAAATGGAAACTATCAAAGAAAATACTAGGGAACGTGAAAGACTTGAGCTGCGTCTGATGCAGGAGCAGGTCAATCCTCATTTCATCTACAATACGCTTGAAACTATAATTTGGATGGCTGAATCCGGCGAAAAAGAAAAAATCATTGAAATTGTCAAATCCCTTTCCAAATTCTTTAGAATAGTACTTAGTGAAGGCAGAGACATCATCACGATTCAAGAAGAGATTTCTTATATAGAAAGTTACCTGTTTATACAGAAAATGCGATATAGCGACATTATGGATTATACAATTAAAATACCTGAGGAATTACTAAATTACCGTATACAAAAATTAAGTCTCCAGCCCCTGGTCGAAAATGCTCTATACCACGGAATCAAGAAAAAACGCAGCTTTGGTACAATTCAGATAACTGCTGTGAGAAATGGAAAAAACATCTTGTTTTCTGTTTATGATGATGGTTGTGGTATAAGCCATGAACAGCTATCGTTATTGAAAAATATCATTAATCAAAGAATAAACCCAAGCAGTGGCAATTTTGGTCTGTACAATTTACAAAAGCGTATTCAACTTTGCTATGGTGAAAATTATGGAATAGCTATCGAATCCCAGGAAGGTAAAGGTACAGAAGTTATTCTTTGTATTCCTGCCCAAACATAGGAAACTGTAATCTAAAAATAACTGAAAAGTATCATAAAATATTATAAGTTTTTTCAAAACTCATTTAATTTTCTGAAAAATCATGAACAATTCCCAATATTATTTAATTCCTTTAAAATACGCCCTTTGTTATATTATTAGCGTAGGGATGTTCGTAAGCAATTATCCCGCAAATATATTTTATAAATATTGAGGAGGAGTATTAAATGAAGCTTCTTAAAAAACTGTTATCTGTATTGCTGGTACTTGTTATGCTGTTTAGCCTTGCTGCATGTGGTGAAAATGGTTCCGCTTCAAATTCAAGCGCAAGTCCCAGTCCCAGTTCAAGTGCAAATTCAAGTTCAAGTTCTAATTCAAGCAGCACTGGATCTTCTGACAAAAAGATCACTTTAGGTTTTGCACAGGTAGGTTCAGAAAGTGAGTGGCGTACTGCCAATACTGAAGATATCAAAAGAGCTGCCGAAGCTGCTGGAATAACTCTTCAATTCTCTGACGCTCAACAAAAACAGGAAAATCAAATTAAAGCAATCCGTTCTTTTATTGCTTCTGAAGTTGATGTAATTTCTTTCTGCCCCATAGTTGCCACTGGATGGGATACCGTACTTCAAGAAGCCAAGGATGCTGGCATACCTGTTATCCTGGTTGACCGTGGTGTTTCCGCTGATCCGTCTCTGTATGTAACTCATATATGTGCTGATGCACTGGCAGAAGGAGCCAATGCATTCAACTGGATCCATGGATATATAAAAGAGAAAGGTAAGACTCCTCGTTCCGGCGATGTATTTAATATTGCTATTCTGGAAGGCACTGTAGGTTCTTCAGTTGCAGCTGACCGTCTGAAGGGATTTAAAGATGCTATTGCAGCTGTTGAAGATGCAGATAAATATAATATCTTATTCTCCCAAACCGGTGAGTACACCAGGGCAAAGGGTAAAGAAGTTATGGAATCCTTCTTAAAGTCAGGTGCAGATAAAATTGATATTCTGTTTGCCGCCAATGACGATATGGCACTTGGTGCAATCCAGGCAATTGAAGCAGCCGGACTAAAACCTGGTGAGGATATAATAATTGTCTCTATTGATGCTGCCAAAGGTGCTTTCAATGCCATGATCGAAGGCAAAATGAACTGCGCGGTTGAACATACTCCTAATTTTGGAGACCTGTTGATGGAAACAGCTAAGAAAATCGTTGCTGGAGAAGAAGTTCCAAGCAAAATTATGGTAGAGGAAGGTATATTCCCAGCCGATATTGCTGCACAAGAACTACCAAACAGAACATATTAATTTAAATCATTGTATTAGTTTTATCCAAACTTATGGAATATATATCACAACAAGTTAATTTAATTATTGTCTAATATCAGATAACGTAAAATTCTAATATAACCACGCTGTAACGGCGAATCTAAATAATTTAGCGTTGCGGGCGTGGTTATATTAGATAGGTTAAAAATAACTAATTTAAAAAGGATGTGACCTAGATGCCCGGAAATGAGCTTCTAACCATGCGTGGTATTTGTAAATACTTCCCTGGTGTAAAGGCCCTTCAAAATGTAGATTTCACCTTGAAATCAGGTGAGATTCATGCACTGGTAGGTGAAAATGGAGCCGGAAAATCCACATTGATTAAAGTATTAACCGGTGTATATCCGCTTGATGCAGGCGAAATATTCATGTGCGGAAAGCAAATCGAGCCCCACAGCCCGTTGGACGCACAAAGGGAAAACATATCTACAGTATATCAAGAGATTAATCTCTGCCCTAACCTGTCAGTGGCTGAAAATATTTTTATAGGCCGTGAGCCAAGAAAAATGAGAATGATAGACTGGAAAACAATAAATAAGAAAGCTAAGGAATTACTCAATGATTTAAATCTAGACATCGATGTTACTAAAACATTAGATAGCTTTCCTGTTGCTGTGCAGCAAATGGTTGCCATTGCTCGAGCCATTGATATTGAAGCTAAAGTTTTGATTCTGGACGAACCGACTTCAAGTCTCGATGAAGTTGAGACCCAGCATTTATTTACCGTGGTCCGCAAACTAAAAGGAAAAGGGCTTGGCATAATTTTTGTTACTCACTTTATAAATCAAATTTATGAACTGTGTGATCGTATTACAATTTTAAGAAATGGTGAACTTGTAGGTACATATAATACTGAAGAATTGCCTCGTGTTCAACTTATTTCCAAAATGATCGGAAAGGAACTGGGGGATATTCAATCAGTTTCTAAAAATGAAGATGTTAAATCTAAAGAAGTTTACATGACAGCCAATAATATAACTTCTTATGGTTGTATCAATAACTTTAACTTAGATATCTATAAAGGTGAAGTTTTAGGTTTTGCAGGACTTTTGGGCTCTGGAAGAACTGAAACTGCAGAAATCCTCTTTGGAATCAACAAACCTGATAAAGGAAGCTTAAGCATTGAAGGAAAACCTGTTAAATTTTCTGATCCATCGGACGCTGTAAACCATAAAATTGCGTTCTGCCCGGAAGATAGAAAGACCCAAGGTATTATTGGAGATCTTTCCGTTCGTGAAAATATTATTCTGGCTATGCAGGCTAAAAACGGTATATGGAGCCATATACCATTAAAAGAGCAAGAAAGGATCGCTGATGAATATATAAAGCTATTACAAATTAAAGTTTCCAGTAAGGATCAACTTATCAAAAATCTATCAGGCGGAAATCAGCAAAAAGTAATTATCGCCAGATGGCTGGCAACCAATCCTTACCTATTGATTCTTGATGAACCAACACGAGGAATTGATATTGGCACTAAAGCCGAGATCCAAAAAATGATCATTGAACTGGCCAAAGAAAAAGACATGTCCGTTATTTTTATTTCCAGCGAAATTGATGAAATGATCAGAACTTGTACCCGTTTAGCTGTGCTGCGGGATAGAGAAAAGGTTGGAGAACTTGTAGGGAAGGATATCAACTCCGATGAAATAATGAAAACCATTGCAGGAGGTGTGGATCAGTGACAACATTAAAAAAGATAACTTCGCATCATCTTTTTCTTCCTATATTCGCGTTGTTTTTATTATTGCTGTTTAACGCCTTTTTTACACCAGGCTTTTTTATGATCAAATTTCAAAATGGCCAGCTATATGGTCGTGTTATAGATATATTAAATCGTTCTTCAATATTAATTGTTCTTTCACTGGGAATGACACTGGTTATTGGTACAGGTGGTATTGATATATCCCAAGGTTCTGTTATTGCTATCTCCGGTGCAATATGCTGCTACCTGATTGGAGGTTCAGGCAGTGGAGAAGCAAATGTTCCAATGTTTATTGCCTGTATTGCAGCTATAGCAGCATGTGCAATTTTAGGTGCATGGAATGGATTCTTAGTTTCAAAATTAAAAATTCAGCCTATGGTTGCCACCCTCATTTTATTGACTGCCGGCAGGGGAATAGCAATGCTGATAACAAAGGGCCAGAATATTACTGTTTACTACAAGCCATTTACTTATATCGGCAATACTATTCCTGGCAATATTCTGCCTACCACTATTTTCATAGCAACGGCTATGATAATACTATTAGTAATAACTCTGAAGAAAACTTCCATTGGTATGTTTGTCCAATCAGTTGGCATTAACTCCACAGCCAGCCACTATACAGGCATAAAGGTGAATAAGATCATATTCATGGTATATGTCTTCTCAGGAATATGTGCTGGTATAGCAGGACTGATGGAAAGTTCCATGATAGCTGCTGCCGATCCAAACAATGCCGGTTTAAATATGGAATTAGATGCTATATTGTCAGTTGCATTAGGTGGTACGCTGCTGTCGGGCGGTAAATTCTATTTAGGTGGTTCTGTCATTGGCGCAATCACCATTCAAACAATGACTACCACACTATATGCAGTGGGGGTTTCCTCAGAGCAGCTTCCAGTTTACAAAGCAATTGTTGTTATATTTATATGCTTGCTGCAATCTGAGAGTTTCAAAGCATTATTCTCACGGATTCCTGAAAATTTAAAGAAAAGTAAGCTGACAGAGGACAAAAAGGTGGTGATGAAGGTATGAGTTTTAAAAAGATATGGGAACGTATCGTAGACTCAAAATACTTCTCTTTTGGTGTTACTATTGTATTATTTGGAATATTATATGCTATTGGCATTCTAAATTTTAAAGGTTTTTCTAAATCGCAGGTGTTCTTTAACCTGTTTATTGACAATGCTGCTTTGATAATCGCAACTGTCGGTATTACATTCGTTCTGCTTATCGGCGGCATTGACATATCAATTGGATCCGTAGTTGCATTAACGTGTATGGTATCTGCTCAGCTGATGGAGAATACTAAACTTGACGCTGGTATTGTAACTATTTTGGTTCTTATAATGGGGTTGGCCTTTGGTTTTATACAAGGCTTTTTAATAACCAAATTCAATATGCAACCATTTATCGTAACGTTGGCTGGTCAGTTTTTTGCCAGAGGTTTGACCTGTGTTATTTCTACAGATACCATTAATATTACCAATGAAACATACAATGCTATCGCCAGCGCACGCATTTATCTCTTGCCTAAAGGCTTTATTTCGGCAGGGGTGCTGATTGCAATTTTAACACTAATTATAAGTACAATCGTTCTTCGATATACAAAATTTGGGCGTAATATTTATGCACTGGGCGGAAACGAACAGTCTGCTCTTTTGATGGGCCTGCCAACGGGGAAAACCAAAATTGCAGCATATACTGTTTGCGGCTTCTGTTCATCATTAGCTGGTGTTGTGTATTCCCTCATTATGTTGTCTGGTTATCCTTTACACGCAGTTGGAATGGAAATGGACGCAATATCATCCTCTGTTATAGGAGGCACACTACTTTCAGGCGGTGTAGCTTTCTTGCCTGGTACATTGTTTGGTGTACTTATACAAGGTGTAATTCAAACATTTATTACGTTTAATGGCAGACTTTCTGCATGGTGGACGAGAATTGTTATAGCATCCCTCCTCTGCTTGTTCATTGTAATGCAATCATTGATTACCAAGAACCGAAAACGTATTAATTCTAATAATTAATTTGAATATGGTGACTTCTTAGGCTATATCCAGGGAGGGAAGCTAAATGAGAAAACTAAAAGTAGGTATTGTCGGAACAGGTTTTATAGCAGAAAAATTTGTACTTGCTGCATCTGTTCTTCAAGACGAATTGGAAGTATGGGCAGTTGCATCACGTACAAATGAAAAAGCATTGGAATTTGCAAATAACTATAAAATTCCTAATGCTTATGGAAGCTATGAAGCTTTAGCTGCTGATCCTGAAATCGATTTGGTGTATATAGCTACACCCCACAATCTCCATTTGGACAATATTTACTTATATGCTAAACACAATAAAAACATTCTTTGCGAAAAGCCCCTTGTCATTAATGAAAAACAGGCACTGGAAGCTGCCGCTATTGCCAAACAATATGGCATATTCTTAATGGAGGCTTATTGGTCTGTGTTTGTGCCGGCATATGATAAATTTAAAGAGATTTTACATAGTGGGCAGCTTGGAAAAGTTGATTTTATGAGGGCTGAAATCGGATTTAGTCACCCTGGTAAACGTGGATTCCGTAAAATTGACCCTGCAGTGGCTGGAGGCGCTATGCTTGATTTGGGTGTTTACAATATAATGATCGCGAGTGAAGTCTTTGGTTATGATGCCCATGTTAAGGAAGCCAGAGCTTCAATGAACGAATATGGCACCGATATCCATGATGCGTTTGTTTTAACTTATACCAACGGGCAAACAGCATATCTTATGGATACTCTTCGGGGGCGTTTGGATAATAAGGCGGTTATCTACGGTGAAAAAGGCTGTCTTACCCTCCATAATTATCTGGGAAGTCAAAAAGTAACATTAGATATCAACGGTGATCCTCCTATTGATTATGAGTTTCCTTTTGATGTCAATGGCTATGAATATGAAATTCGTCATGTATGCAGATGTATCCGTGAAGGTAAAACTCAGAGTGATGTAATGCCTCTTGATAAAAGCATTGCAATCATGAAAATTTCCGATAAAATTCGCCATATGATTAACCTAAAATATAATATGGAAGATTAAATTGTTAACATAAAATTTCACAATCCCACAAATTTGGAGCATACATAGATTCACACAAATCTATGTATGCTCTTTCTTGTATGCTATGCTGGCAATAGTCGAAATTATAATCACAAAATAATTTATAGAGCACAGCATATATTCTTTGTCGGCAGAAGTTTGGATTATGCTCTTTCCATGGAAGGCTCGCTGATTCTTAAAGAAATATCATACATACATTCGGAAGCCTGGTGAAGACCCGTTCGGGTGTACAGGAAGCAACTGTATGCCTTTACGGGTTTTTATGCATATACCAAAAAATATATAAATAAGTAAGCAAGCGGCGATTTAATAAATTCAGCGTTGGAGCCGAAAAGAACAAACTGCAAGTGATGGAAATTATTATTATTTATGTGTTATATAATACTTCCATAAAGACAGATAATAGAAATTTATGTCGATTCTTAAGATTTCAAAAAAAACAAGGTGTATGGTTTGGAAAGACATGGGGTGTATTGGCAAAAAGCCTCAGAAAATTTGAGAAATGTAATAGGAAAGTTAACAGTAACATTTGAAAATGCTGACATAAAAAAACGAATGGAAGATATTAGCAAGAAGATATCAATTGAAAAGTGAAAACTTAAGATATTCAGATAGCGATGATAGAATATATGTAATGGAAGATTTATATAGACTAAGGGAAATGCTAGCAGAGCTAGATAATCAATATCAATTAATGGGAAAAAACAGTGAGAACTCTGGATCTTCGTTCGTTGCGAAAAGAGGTGAAAAGCCTTGTGTAACTGTATGCAATAATTTTGATGAAGAGATAAATAGACCATTTCAACTATTAAAAAAATAAGAGAATCCGAACCGAATTTATCGATTGTTGTTGTCTATCCAAAGGATAGGAATAACTAATTGACTTCGATTAGCAACTCCCTGAATAAAAACGGTCTTAAATCATATGTTGCCAAGAGGAACAATTGGGAATTTAACAATAGAATTGCAGTTACATCCTATCATCAAATAAAAGGACTGCAATTTGACTATGTATTTATTTTAGGAATAAATGAATTTGAGAATATAGGTTTTTCTAATAAAGATAATGTCCTTTATATGACAGTTACAAGGGCACAAAAGAGGGTTTTTATTAATTGTTTAAGAGCTGTACCTAAAATAATCCAAAAAGTTGATAAGGATTTTTATGAATTGTATTAATAGTTAGTATGTTAGATGTAATACACCTTTGGTTGAATAAAATGGGTTGCACCAATTATTATTTCTGCAAGCCGTTCTACCAATATTCCTGCATTTTATTAAGAATAGTTCATTATATACTGAGAAAAGGATATGTTAATTAGATTAATCCGTTTAATAAAAATCACAGTATATTTCTTTTGACAAAACTTACCTCAGAATATATAGAAGAAGCTGATATATCAGATGAAAAAGTCGATTAATATTGTGAATCGTTCGCAAGTTGGAATATAATAAATTGATGGATTACAAAGACGGGGATGCTAATAATGGATTATTTATCGACAAAGGAATTCGCTGAGAAATGGAATATTTCAAGACGGAGAGTTCAGATACTTTGTGAAGAAGGCAGAATACCAGGAGCCTTCAAGCTTAGTGATGTTTGGGTTATACCCAAAGATGCGGAAAAACCTGCAGACAGACGTAAGGCT
>JAAYNA010000184.1 GCA_012521105.1 Clostridiaceae bacterium | reverse complement strand
CATAATCCTTAATTGCTGCTAATTTTTGTTCAACTGTGAATCTCTTCCTCATACTTTCTTCCCCCTTGAACAAATTGTATTACATTTTTATACAATCTGTCCAACCGTCTAAGGGGTCCTTAACACTTTTGCTTAATCTATTCAACTCTTCTTTTAACCTTCCGTAGTCTGTTATCAGTTTTTCTTCTTTATTAAAATGTGTATATATATTATCAAATATAAATATGCTCGCTTTCCTACAGGGAACCGGACAACCTAACATAGATAAAAACATAATCTGTCCGAATGCCCTTGCAAAAGTAGTTTTTCCACCCTGGTTAGGCCCGGTTATAATATATATCCGCTCTTCATTGTTAAGATAAAAATCATTACAAACTACCTCAGTATGAGAGACTAATGATTTTTGTGCAAAAGCCAAATCATATGCATCTACAATATCTAATGCTTTATTATTAGATATACTGGGATATGCAAAATGCATTCCTTTTTGTTTGAGCTTATTAATATAGTCTAAATATGAAATATAAAACTGAATTTCTACATCAAACTTTATAATATTGTTGCTCAAGAAATCTGTGTTATTCTTAAAAAAAGAATCTAGCATTTCAAATACGGACGGGTTCATTTTTCTAATTATTTCTAAAATTTTTGTCTCCAACGCGCACATTTCCAAATCGGTAAAGAATCTTATCTCATAGTTGAGTTGTACTCCACTAAATTTTTGTAAAGTCTTGTTAATTTCAGCACAGAAATCACTGTTACTCTCGTCCTTGCTTACAATTACTTCATCTTTTCCCACTTGTATACTGTAGCTTATCCTGTTAAATTCGGTTTGTAACTCTTTGGTTTTACTGAATAATGCTACAAAGTGCTCAGAATTTTCATACTCATTTAGCCACTTATAAAACCGTAAAAGTCCTTCTGATTTAATTTTTGCTAAACTCATCCTAAACCGTAAATCATTTACTGCATTGCAATACAAATAAACTGCATCTAAAAACCACTTTTCTTTTTGATAATGGTTATGGAGGTCCCCGCTAAAAGATAAATATTCTCTCATTCTCTTCAACTGGTACGAGAAATCTACCATACAGTTAAATAAATCTTTACACTCAAGATCCCTCATTATATCTAAACGATAATTGATTGAGTCAATATCATGCAAGTTGTTATAAAAAAATTGTTCTAAATGATATTCTTCCTTGCCTTTAATAATCTCATCGATAACTTGGTTTAAATTAAGGTCAACGAAAAAACCGGGATCGTTATTTGCATTGCTTAATGTCTCGCTCTCCTTTTTCGCATCTTTAAACAAAATACTAAAGAATTCCATTTCCCTAATCACCTTTTGATTTATGGAATATTGCGATTTCACACAATTCTAAAACTCAACAATAAGCCTGCGAATTGTAAAGATTCGCATAAACCCCCTTATTCAACATCAGGTTTTCATGGGTACCCTGCTCAACTATCTGCCCGTTATACAAAACAACAATATGTCTTGCATTTTTAACTGAATAAAGCTTATGCGAAATAACAATGACACTTTTGTTTTTCGCTAGTTTTTCAATGGATTGATTGATTAGTTGTTCCGATTGGCTGTCAAGAGCTGATGTCAGCTCATCAAAAATAATGATTGGAGAGTTTCTGAGAAAGGCCCGCGCTATGGCTATTCGTTGTTTCTGTCCTACAGAAAGAGTAGTTCCTTTTTCTCCAATCACTGTGTAATATTTGTTTTCCATCGAATCAATAAAATCATGGATATTAGCATCTTTGGCGGCCTGAATGATCTCTTCATCACTGGCATTCTCGTCAGCAATGGCTATATTGTCTCTTATTGTACCGGGGAGCACACACGGTGTCTGTGATATATACGTTATCAATGAGCGGGCACGTTCCAAATCCGAATAAATGGACTTGCCAAAAACCTCAATATCACCGTATTCCGGTTTGTACAATCCGACGCATAATTTCGCCAGAGTGCTTTTACCTGAGCCACTCACACCAACCACAGCCACAACCCCGTCCGAATCAACCTGAAATTTAAAATGGTTAAATACGGACTTAACTTCGCCGTCCTCTGAAGAATATGAAAAACCTATGTCCTTTACAATCAACGGGATTTTGCTGTAATCCGTTTCTTTCTCAAGAATAGTCTCCGAATTACTCTCGGACTTCATATCCAGTATTTCGAGTACCCTTCCGGCCGCTCCGACTGACTGCTGAACCGCACCCCACATATTGGATATTCCAAGGAACGGGCCTTGCAGCTTCCACGTCAATACCAAAAAAGCAAATACTTCACCGGCTGATATTGTATTTTGCATTGACAGGAAGGCTATCGATATTGCGCATGAATACGCGGTTGCATTAAAGATAAAATCGATTATCTGAGACATACCTGTACCAAGCAAAGTCTGCCTGATCAACAGATGATTCTGCGCTTTCCTTTCATCGATATATTTCTTTAAGAATTCATCCTGCAGCCCGAATATTTTGATAATTTTAATCCCCTGCAATGTTTCCTGAAGGACGCCCCTTATATCAGCCTGCTTGCGTTGCACCTGGCAGGAAGCATCCCTCATCTTCTTTTCGAACAACCGTCCCACAATAAAATTCAGCAGTCCTGCTCCAATCGCCGCCAGGGTAAGAGCGAAATTGATCCTTGCCATATAAACAAAAACAATCAGGCATGTTAAAAAGCTATAACCCAAATCATAGATAATGCTTCCGACAATTCCTGATGTTACTTCAACATCTTTCGTTATTCTTGATGTCAAGTCGCCAGAGTGTTTGCTCTGTATAAACGAGAATGGAACCTTATTCAGTTTTTCAAAAACATCCAGTGTAAAATCCCTTGTCAGCATTACCTGTGAGAAGTGCCTGGTGAAATACTGAAAAACGATAAACACAATCGCTCCGATTCCCAACGCCGAACAGGTTTTTATTAAATTGAGCAACCGAGCCTTGTCGGATGCGTTAATCGTATCAATGAAAAACTGCTGGATCCAAGCCATACCCACACTAAAAAACATATCGGCAGAGAGCAAAAGAATCGAGCAGATAAAAGGAATCATATACGGCTTAACATATTTTATTACGATTCTAAACACCTTAAGCGCTTTGGGATGCTGTGAGGCTTTTGCGCCGGTCATTTATATCCCCCCTTCTACAGCAGCTTCAGTATTCTGCATTTTGACAAACTCAAAGTACTTCCCTCTTCGCTGCATCAGCTCCTGGTGAGTTCCTGTTTCCGCAATTTCGCCATTCTCGAGAAATAATATTTTATCGGCGTTTTTTATCGTAGATAAACGATGCGCTATGACGATATTGATTTTATCTTTCATCATTTCCTTAAGCTCCTGGAGAATTACAGCTTCATTCCATAAATCCAGCGCAGATGTTGGCTCGTCAAGAATGAATATCCTGGGATTCCGAAGCACAGCTCTGGCAATTGCTATTCTCTGCCTTTGTCCACCGGACAGATCATTTCCGATCTCCCCTATACTTGTATCATATTGTTTTGGCAGTTCCATTATAAAATCGTGAATATTGGCCACCCTAGCTGCCGTTATTACTTCTTCCTTTGAAGCATATGGTTTTCCGTAAGAAATATTCTCGTAAATTGTTCCTGAAAACAGACAGGTCTCCTGTGAAACATACCCTATAAGGCTCCGGTACTTTTGAATATCCGAATCATCTTTTCCGAACTGAATGCTTCCCGAGGATGGTTCATACAATCCAAGCAACAGGTTTACAGCAGTGCTTTTTCCACTTCCGCTCGGCCCTACGATTGCTGTAACCTCACCGGCCCGGGCAGTAAAACTTAGGTTTTTTAATACCTTCTCTCCAGGAGTGTACCCGAAGTCTACATTAATAAATTTTACTTCCAGTTTGTCTTCATCAGATTCCGGTTCTGCATCAGGCGCATTCTTCGAATCAGAGAGGAGCATCTCTGCTGAAAGATCAAGCAGTTCAAAAACTCTTCCGGCATTCGATACAGCATTTTGCATTTTACCCCACATCCCCGCTATATTGGCCAGTGGAAAAGCAACTTCTTTCAAAAGATACCGCAAATGCAATAACACTGCCCACATCAAGCTTATTATCCACTGCCAGGATTCCACCATATCCAAGGATAAAGAGTACGCCAATGACCCAGATTACGGTATGTACACGGAACAGCAGCACTTCAATCCAAAGTATTTTTAAATGATATTTTAATCGCTGATTATATTTTTCCTTCAACTCACGACAAACTCTTTTAACCAGTGAAAAACTTTTTACAAGCTCAGAATTTTGGATGATATCCTGCATGTATGACTGCTGTTCAGAAATCTTTTGCTGTCTTTCTCCATACAGTTTTCTTAATGGTTTTGAGAAGAAGTTCAGCGCTATTGGAACGCATATCGAAATTACCAATATACCTGCCGTCAAATGTACATTCAGCCTGAAAAGATAGAAAAGCAGCAATACGACCTGAAGTATATTGTTTAAAATCTCAACCGCGAAGGTATTGATTCCGGACTGTGCAATATCGACCGATTCATCCAGACGGTTAATCAGATCACCGGAATGGTATTTGCTTAAGTTGCTCATTTTTGCGTTAAGAATTTTTTGAAGCACCGCAGATTGCAGATTGAGTTTAGACTGATTGTGCAGATATGTTGAAAGATAGTTTTTTATGAAATTGCCTGTGATACTTACCAGTAAAATTACCGCTGCGATGCCTGCTGAGCTGATGAGCAATTCGGTGTCCTTCTGTGTTGCCGCATTTACAAGTCTTTGTACAAGCTCGGCAAAAGCAGTGCTCGTAAGTGCCAGAACAGTAATTATTGCACAAAGTATTAAGTAAAAAGGAATGTATTGTTTTGAAAACGCCAAAAGCCAAAGAAACACCTTGATTGCAGAGTACTGTTTTCTGTCGCCAGGATCTACTCCTGCTTTTTTGTTCACTGATAAAGCAACCATAAAACTCCTCCTTTATTGAGGTAAAAATGAAATGTTTTCTTACAGCATTCGCAAATTTTTCCGCATTTTAACAAAAACGCTCCTATGGTTATCACCACACTTTCTATTTGCATTTTTACGGGGGTATTAGGAGGTATCCCCTTAACAAGCGAATTTTGGGAGACAAAATTCAGTGCTTGCTACAACATAAGACACCTGTCTTATGTTGAAATACTTACGGTAGGTATTAGATTACCTGCCGAAAAATAAGAGCTGTCATCGCTCATGTTCATGCCGTCTTTGCTTCCTAAACCGTTCTTCCATCTCTTTTTCTTTAGTGGTAAATTCCACACCGGCAAAGTGTTCTGAATCAAGGATGTATTCTTCGTTTCTGTACGCCTGCCGAACTTTTTCTTCGGCCTGTTGCTCATTTTCCGCCTCGATTTCAACTGTCATGCAAAGGGTTTCCTTGCTTAAAGAGCTAACTGTAACGACCTGAACTATCAAAGAAGAGTATATAATGATTATATAATTATAATACCTGCTGGTAAATGGCATAATGTAATCAATGTTGGCAATAAACCAATAAAACTATACTCCATATATGCACCTCCTCAGCACCCTCATGGAACGATTCACGAGACGAAGGAAATAGCAGAAGCTGCTGAGGTAAATCGTTGAACCTACTTAGTAAACACTATAAGTAATCAGCTTTCTATGGAATTTATGCCATAGAAAGCTGATTACTTTCAATAAACACCCTCATCTCAAGGCCAAACCTAATCATTGAAAGAAAATAATTATCACTTACATAACTCATTGACAATATAAACCTATCGGTATCATGCTAACAAAGAAAAATACTGGTTTTCCTGCCATTATGGTGTTTGCTGTTTTATCCAGTCAGATCGAAGGATTGCATACTGTTTCACATCCCAGTACCTGTTCTTGGCAAATATTTTTTCCCTGGCTATGCCCTCAAATCTCATGCCGGCCTTTTGCATTACTCTGCCCGATTTTTCATTGTCGGTAACATGGCAGCATTCAACCCTGTTTAACTCCATCTCTGTAAAAGCAAATTCCAGTACCTTCTTTACCCCTTCGGGCATAATGCCCTGACCCCAGTATGTTCTTGAAAGCACGTATCCAAGTTCCGCGCGTCTGTTTCTCACATCACACCATGGAAAACCTATAGTTCCTATCAGTTTGCCGTTTTCCTTCAAAACAATGCCCCATTCCCCTGCTTCATCCTTTTCATATCTTGCAAGTGTAAAGTTAATAAAGCTTCGGGTATCCTCTATGGTCTTATGTGTATTCCAGACCACAAATTTTGATACCTCATCGTCCGAGCCATACTCGAAAATATCATCTTCATCCGAGGGCCTAATCCTTCTCAATATCAGTCTTTCGGTCTCCAACTGCGGTGTACCTTTGAACTTCAGCTTCTTCATAGTACTTTCCTCCTTTTCGCCGGCAAAGACTTATAATATTTGATTATAACAAAAAATCCGCTTAAGCCAACCTCTAACCTGACTTATGAGAAACAGGATAATCTTATGCATTTACTCTAAGGAATTTTTCACTATTTCTCGTAATATCAGCGAAACTTCGCTTTCAAACATTTTCTTTAATTATCATATAAAGTTTAGTATGATAGCAAAATAGGAAATGTTTTCACATTACCCATGATGTATACTAAAACCACTGTACGTTGGGAGGAATGCCATGCAATACCCTGAAATAATCAAATCAGCACTGGATTATATAGAGCAAAATTTAAAAACCAATATTACGGCTGAAGAATTAGCTAAGATGGCAAATTATTCAATCTATCATTATTGTCGTTTATTTTCTTCAGTTATGGGTTCCTCTATTGCCAGCTACATTTTGAAGCGACGCCTTGATCATGCCCTTGCAGAAATCGCCGGTGGTCGTACAGCTATTGATGTAGTGCTTGAATATGGTTTTAACACCTACGCAGGGTTTTACAAGGCATTTGTAAAAGTCTATGGCTGCTCTCCAAAAAAGTATCTTAGAATTAATAAAGAACACATACCAACAAAACCGGAGGTGGTAAATATGTATACCAAAAAACAACTACGAGAAGTTTTGGGTAATTGGAACATTGAAGAAGGCCTTTCCATAAACGATATCTATATAATGGACGGGTCAAAGGTTTCGGGAAATGTCTGGGCAGTGGGCAACGATTATATTCTAAAATGCGGTGACTGTGAAAAAATAATGAAAAACCTGAAAATCTCCAAGGCGCTTCACCGTCAAGGCTTTGTTTCTTCACTGCCGGTTCTGACAAAAACAGGAAGAGAGTATTTTGAAGGTAAAGATTTTTTTATTCTTACAGGAAGATTAAAAGGGAGACCTCTGCCCAAGTCTGAGAGGTTTGGT
>JAAYNA010000032.1 GCA_012521105.1 Clostridiaceae bacterium | reverse complement strand
TAAATTTTAAGACACCAAATGAGATGGTAGAACATTATTTCTCTGAAAATGCTGCTTAGTATGGTATCGCTAATAATTATTTAATCAAGGATCGCTTCGCTTTCCTCCTTGACAAAATAACAATTAGAAATTAAAGGTAATTACAGCATTGTTCAGGGAAAACTTTTCAGAGGTTGTGTCACATATGTTTGACTTCTCTAGAATAAATTTTTATTGCTATTTAATTATATGTAAACAAATAGCTGTTAATGTGATATAATATTTGTGCTATTAGCAAAATATACTATAGTAAGTAGTTATACGGAGTATGGTGGATTCATTTTAAAATGATGTGATGCCCATAATACATTCCTAAGTTATTGGTAAATAATGATCTTTTGACACTTTGCCATAAACGGAGAGAAGGATAATGGCCAGGTTATCTAAAAAAAGTGTTGTATGGAAATGGATTATTTCGTATATCTGCATTATTCTGATATCTGCTATAAGTAGTTTGATTACATACAACCGCAGCCAAAATATCATTAAAGAGAGACAGGAAAAAATAAATGAGGTTGTATTGGAGCAAGCTTCAAAGCAAATACAAGATTGTATTGTTTTGCTTGAGAAGCTGAGAGAAGAGATACTTATTAATGCCAGTTTTAATTCTTTAAACAAGTCAAAGTTAGACCGCTACACATCAACAACCTACAAGCAATATTTGCTGTATAGTGATCTTAATACATATCTTAAACTTAATAATAGTTATTCACATATAATGTTGTATTTTAAAAGCGATGACAAAATAGTGTCGGATAGCACTGTTAATTATTCAAGTCCGTATTGGGAAATATATAATACAACACTTGGAATTAGTTTTGATGAGTGGACAAGCTTAATTAACGGAACATATAACAGTTTTCATGCTACTAATGTAAAAATGGATAATTCTGAAAGCACAATATTCTGTAGAACAATTCAAACCGAGCAGCTGGGCAGACAAAAAGTAAACCTTTTTGTAGTTTTCACAAAAGAGGACTGGGCTAAATTGTTAGCAGAATACCAGTACTATAAAGATACATCAATGCTAATACTTGATCAGTTTGGAAAAGCAGCAGTTAAGTTTGATAATGCATCAATAATTACCGGTTATGAAGATGAGCAAAAAATTATTGAAGCAATTAGAGCAGGAAAAAAGGAAATTACCTTAAGAAATAATGAAGTAATAAAGCTTTACTATTTACAGAATAATTCTCCTTATTTTCTTTGCATTTTGACTCCTGAAAGCGTTTACCTTGAAACAATACACAACTTTCAACTTATTTTTAGCTTTATATTCATTATTTCATTTGCTTTTAGCATAGTTTTAATAATTCTGTTTGTTAAAAACAACTATAAACCCGTTAGAGATTTGCTGAAAATATTGTTATCCACCGGTATATTCCAATCGACTGAGCACAAGGAACAACCTTCTATAGAAGATGAGAATGAATTCACTATTGTAAAAAAAGGTGTGGTACAGGTAAGCAGCAGTTATAATAGTGTAAAAATGGAACTTCACAGACAGAACAAGCTTTTGAGAAAAGTCTATCTTTCCAGGCTTTTGCAGGGGAAAACAAAACTACTTCCGGAAGAGCAGCTTAAGGAATTATATGGATTACATTTTAAATATACAGATTTTGTTGTTATTCTATTGTATGTTCAAGATTTTAACTCCAATCGGGATAATAATTACGATGCTGATCATAGTCCAACAGAGATAGTAGATTTAGATCATGCACAGTTAATTATGGTTGACAGATATAATGAACTAATTACAGACATGGGCTGGACTGTAAACTATACAAAAATTGATGACATTTTAGTACTTATTGTATGTTTTCCTCCAGAAGATAATAGTGTTAGCCTTCTTGGTACAATAATAAGGAAGGGTATGGAAGGGATTGAAAACTCTTACGGTATTGAATCTTTAGTATCAGTTAGTGGGAAACATTACAACATAGAAAAGTTATCAGTTGCTTATCAGGAAGCTTTACAGGCTTTCGAAGCAATAAAGTTATACGATTTAGGGAACTATGTTAATTATAGCGATATCTCTGAGCTTTTCAGCTCCAGTTACAATTATCCTTATGAAATGGAGCAAAAATTAATTAAAGCAATACAGCTTGGTGATTACTCAAATGCTGAATCAATCTTCTCTGAAGTTATACACAGTAATATAATAAATAAAAAGTATATTTCTCACGATATTATACGTTGTTTAATGTTTGATTTACTTGGAACAGTTATGAAAACATTTGACACCAAAAAGGAAAGCCAACAGTTCATAAAACAATTAAAACCTGCGAAAAGATTATCGGAGTGTTCGGATCTGCAAAGCATGAAAAAAATATTTAAAGAAATATTGTCTTGTTGCTGCGAGTTTTTTAGGGTTGGGATAGACAAGGACGAAAACTTATGTTATAAAATTCAAGCATATATCAGAGATAATTTTTGGGATTCCAATCTATGTGTTACTTCAATTGCAGAACACTTTTCCATGTCTCCTGTTGCATTGTCAAAGATATTCCGGGAAATAACGGGTACTAAAATTTCGCTTCTTCTTTCTGAAATCAGAGTAAAAAAATCTAAAGAATTATTGTTGTTGAGCAATACAAATCTAGCCTATATTGCAAGTAAGGTTGGTTTCGGCAGTACTAAAACTTTTACAAGAGCGTTTAAGCAAATAGAAGGATGTACACCTGGACAATGGCGAGAAAACCAGAAATGTATTGGTTAGGCAACGAATAATCTTATTCTTGTTACACATTTAAATTCCTTATGTGATTGTTATTTCAAGGACAAAAACTAAAATTTAGGGACATAATTTTTTTGACAGCTTAAGCAAGGCATTAATAGCGAATTACCGAGAATATTTTTTGTCTTATCTAATTTAGAAACTGTCCCTTCTAAATCTTTAGTGTAATTTATACAATTATACACAGAGTTTTTCCGTTTAGATAGTTAATTTTCACAAATTTTTTATCAGAACGATTATCAAAGGAGATATTTAATATGATATAAGCTACTCTCACAAAAGATCCGTCGTAGTTTTTTCAGTCCTAGACTGATTAACTAATAAATATATAACTTAATATTAAATTAGGGAGGGTTATTATGAAAACAAAAAAGTTAGTATCTTTCTTGCTGGTTCTAACTATGCTTTCTGTGTTTATGCTTAGTGGATGTGGCATAACAGGTCCTGCTGGTAGCGGGGGAAGTGATGTAACCCCGGATACGTCAGTGGATGGGCAGCAACCAAGTGATACAAAAAAAGATGATTCCTGGACTTTGCTCGAACCGCTTAAAAAAGAAGCTGGTGAGTTAACAACACCAAGAAGCAATTACATAAAATACCCACTTGCAGATGCTTCGGGTATTACGCTGCGGTATTGGATGCCTTTGCCCAGTAATGTATCTAAAAACTCACCAACAGTAAATGAAACAGAATGGGCAAGAATCTGGCAAGAAATGACCGGAGTTAAAGTTGAATTCATTCACCCCACTCAAGGCAGTGAGAATGAGGAATTTTCAGTGCTAATTGCTGGTAATTTATTGCCTGACATTATTGAGTGGGAATGGACAACCACTTATCCAGGTGGCCCGGCTGCAGCTGAAGAAGAAGGCGTTCTGATTAACCTTGATAAATACATCTCCCCGACAGGTGCTGCAGCAGATTTATGGCAGTATTTACAAGATAACCCTACAATAGATCGTGAAGTTAAAAACGATGAAGGCAGCTATTACTGCTTCCCATTTATTCGCGGGGATAAATATCTACAGTGTACATCGGGGCTTATTTACCGTGCAGACTTATTCAAGGCTGCTGGTATAACCAAAGCACCGGTAACAATAAACGAGTGGACCGAAGCTCTTACCAAGCTGAAACAAAATGGAGTTCAAAAGCCTATGGTGCAGCAAAGCATTGAAAACTTACAGAGCGGAACAATGAACGCATATAAAATCCGTGCCGGCATGTATGTTGATCATGCTACCGGAAAAGTTAAATATGGCTTTATGGAAGAAGGGTATAAACAGTGGATGCTACAAATGAACGAATGGGTTAAAGCCGGATTATTGGATCCAGATATTTTAACCAGTGACAGAACAACATTAGAAACATATATTATGACTGGTGTTGGAGCTGTTTGCTATGGTGCGGGTGGTGGATATATGGGAACATTCCTGACAACCGCAAAAGCCGATCCCGATACTTATGGTAAGGATTTTGATTTAGCTGCAGCTAATTTCCCAGTACTTAAAGAAGGCGAAATGGTTATGTATGGTGGTGCTTCATACGATTATGCAACAACATCCAAGGCTTCAGCAGTAATCACAGAGGATTGTAAATATCCGGAAATTGCTGCCAAGTTCCTCAATTTCAGTTATAGCCAAAAAGGGCATTTAGCTATGAACTTTGGTGAAGAAGGCAAATCATATACTATGGTTAATGGCAACCCCACTTATACCGATTTAGTTATGAAAAATCCTGATGGCTTAAGTGTTGCAGTTGCAATGGCTCATTGGGGTCGTGCGAATATGTCAGGTGCATTTGTACAGGATCCAAACTATATCTTCCAGTATTATGAAAACGAACAACAGAAGAAGGCGCTGTATATGTGGAATGATGAAAGCGACAGTCAGAAAACGCTTATACCTCCTGTAACTTTAACACAAGAGGAAAGCAGAAGATATGCTACTTTGAACAGCCAGGTAGATACATATGTAAAAGAACAACGTGCACGTTTCTTTACCATGGAGGGAGATATTTCTGCCGAATGGGATTCATATGTAAAAACCTTAAAGGAATTAGGGGTAGAAGAAATGGTGGCAATATACCAGGCAGCCCTCGATCGTTATAACGCTCGTTAGTTTATAATTAGGGAATTGAAGGATAAGTCTGCTATTAAAAGCAGACTTATCCTAATATATTTTATAGTATCAACCAGTATATTAGCCCTCTAGGTATATATGATAGCTTTTAATGATAAAAAAGGAGGCAAAACCTGTACATGAAAAAAGTAATGCGACTTCAAACTCTTTCTTCAAAAGCAAAAGCACCAGATAAAAAAAGCAAAAACCTTGTATGGCAAAGGATCAAAAGAAACAAGGAAATATATTTACTGATTCTGCCGGTAATTATATATTACATACTTTTCCATTACAAGCCAATGTACGGTTTAATTATTTCATTTCAAGATTACAGGCCCAGAAAAGGAATTTCAGGAAGCGAATGGGTAGGGTTTGAAAACTTTTTGACGTTCTTTAACAGTATATACTTTGGCCGTTTAATTAGAAATACATTAAGAATAAGCCTTTCTACACTTATTTTTGGTTTTCCGGCTCCAATCATATTAGCCCTTTTGATTAATGAGCTAAAAAATGTACGATTTTCACGGTTTGTACAAACAGTAACATACATGCCCCACTTTATTTCATTAGTTGTGATTTGTGCCATGATACGTGAATTTGTGAAATCTAATGGTTTCATTACACAATTGCTGGTTGTGTTGTTTGGATATGAAGGGAAGGATTTACTTAGCAAAGCAAGTGCCTTTGTGCCTATATACGTAATCTCAAACATATGGCAGGGCATAGGTTGGGGATCGATAGTATATTTAGCTGCTTTAACAGCTATAGATCCTCAGCTGTATGAAGCTGCTGAGGTTGATGGTGCCAATACCCGGTGGAAAAAGACAATACACATTACACTGCCATGCCTGTTACCCACCATCATTATAATGTTTATCATGAGAATGGGTCAGGTAATGAGTGTGGGATACGAAAAAATAATTTTGCTGTATAATGAAGGAATTTATGAAACAGCAGATGTAATATCATCCTATGTATACCGAATGGGGCTTGTTAACCGTCAATATTCATTCTCCGCTGCTGTTGGATTGTTTAACTCAGTTATAAATTTTGCTCTCGTTGTTATAGCTAATAAAATAAGCAGAAGTGTCAGTGAAACAAGTTTATGGTAAGGGGAGTGATTATATGGCAAAAGTAAAAAACAAGATAAGAGAAAGCACTTCGGATAGGATTTTTAATGTTGTTAATATAGTACTGTTATCTTTACTGGTTATTGCTTGTTTTTATCCTTTCTGGCATGTAATATGCGCATCTTTTAGCAAACCCTCATTATTTATGTCTCATTCAGGTATACTTCTAAAACCTGTTGGCTTCAGCCTGGCTGCGTATAGGAAAGTTTTTGAAAATGCGTCTATATGGAATGGTTATTTAAATACTATTTATTATGTTGTGGTAGGAACAGCGCTTAATATTG
>JAAYNA010000183.1 GCA_012521105.1 Clostridiaceae bacterium | reverse complement strand
CTCTTCTGCATTATATCGTTTAATGTAGTGGGGTTGTGATTTAGAATCAATTCTATTATTTATAAACTCTATAATTGATTCGTCTGGATATTCATCAGACCTCTCAACATATAAAGTATAATACGAACAATCTTGATCAACCTCTTCTACTAATCTGCTCTTTAAATTAAATCTTTCTAAAATCCCATCTACTAAATCCGTTGCAAGGTTATGTTTATCAGCTTCTATATTGGATAGTACTTCATTGTATATTGACTTAATTGTTTGGTATCCTAATATATCATGAACTTTAATGAAAATATTACATTTCTCCATCTCAAGAGTGATTCTTAATGCCTTTAATGAATCACCTCCTAATTCAAAAAAATTGTCTGTGATTCCTACCGTTTCAACATTAAGTACTCTACTCCACACCTTTGCTATTTGCTCCTCAACAAGATTCCCAGGAGGCTCATAATCATTTTCTCTTATTAATTCACCTTCTGGATCCGGCAGTGCATTTCTGTTTATTTTTCCACTCTGAGATAAAGGAAAGCTTTCTAACCGCATAAAATGGGCAGGAACCATATATGAAGGAAGCCTTTTTATTAAGTACTCCCTTATTTGGGATAAACTCAAGCCATCTTTATGGATAATATATGCACATAAAGCTTTGTCACCCTCAGGATTATCTTTTACTGTAACAACTGCATCATCAATTAACTCATGTTTTTTAAGTTGTGCCTCAATTTCTCCAATTTCTATTCTATATCCTCTAATTTTAATCTGCTGATCTGCCCTGCCCATATATTCAATATTGCCATCAGGCAGCCATCTGGCTATGTCTCCCGTTTTATACATTACTTTGCCCTGATTGAATGGACCAGGTACAAATCTCTCATTTGTCAATTCAGGTTTATTAAGATACCCTCGGGCAACCCCAACCCCTGAGATGCATAATTCGCCGGGTATACCTATCGGACATAATTTATTATGCCGGTCCACGATGTACACACAAATATTACTAAGCGGTTTGCCAATCGGTACGTTAACAATATTTTTAAGCGGCTTTAAATTATAGCTTGTTGCATAAATTGTAGCCTCAGTAGGTCCATACAGATTCACATATGAAATCTGTGAAGAAAGATTCATAAGTTCATTCACAAGATCTGACGGTATCGCTTCACCTGCTGAGAAGAGATATTTTAGTGTATTCATTTTGAATCTTTCATCTTGCTTAACAGTTCTTACAAAAAAGCTTAGCATAGAGGGTACAAAGTTAATATGCGTTATATTATATTTATTAATGGTTTCTAATATGTACCTTGGATCCTTTTCAAACCCGTTTTCAAGAATGACAAGCCTCCCGCCCCCTAAAAACCATCCAAAAATTTCAGTTATCGATACATCAAATGTATATGATGTTTTAAATAAATATGAATCTTGATTCCCAAGCGCGAATTTTTCCTGCAAATACAACAAGACATTCACAGCACTTCTATGTTCTATCATTACACCTTTAGGATTTCCGGTTGAGCCTGAGGTATATAGAACATATGCCAAATCGTTTGGTGAAGATATTAAAGTTAAATTTGAATCGTCTTCATTATAAATATCTGTACTATCGATATCAATTATCTCAATATTTGAGTTTGTTTTGTAATGACACTTCTGATGGGTTAACATGATGCGCATTCCGCTGTCTTCTACTAAGTATTTCTTTCTTTCTTCAGGAAAATCAGGATCAACAGGCATATACGCTCCGCCAGATTTTAGAATTCCTAATATACCAATTATCATATCGAAAGATCTTTCCATCGTAATCCCAATTATATCGTCTGGCTTAACACCTTTCTTCCTTAAATACCTGCCTACCCGGTTAGACGCTTTATTGAGTTCCTCATAGGTCATACGGCTTTCATTGCATATCAATGCTGTCTGTGAACTAAAACGCTCTGCTGCTTTTTCAAACAAACCATGAAGTGTAACCTCATTTAGAGTATTTTTAACAGGTTTGTTAAAAGAGTTCAAAATCATATCTCTTTCTGTTTCGCTCATTATATCAACATGTGAAATACACATATTGGCTTTTATCTTTTCAGATATATTAATTAACAAAGATTTAAAATGGCTGGCAAATATCTTCATGGTCTTTCTGGAAAACAATGCTGTACAGTACTCAAAATTAAGTATGAATGTATTATCATATTCAATTGCCTCAAGTGTAATATCAAATTTTGAGGTTGGATTATCAAAATTATATTGCGTAACCGAGAAATCTTCACAATTAACTTTTGGCAAACCATAGTTTTGCATAACAAACATGGTATCAAATATGGGATTCCTGCTTAAATCACGAGGTACATTTAATTTGTCTACTAAATCTTCAAAAGGGTAATCTTGGTTTTGCATTCCCTCAATTATACTCATTCTCACTTCACGAAGATATTCGATAAGAGCAGACTTTGCTTTTGGGAAGGTGCGAATAGCAATAGTATTTATAAACATACCTACAACACCTTCCATCTCTATAATAGATCTATTTGCCATTGGTGTCCCAATAATAATATCTTCCTGCCCGGTATATTTATGCAACAGTATTGAGTAAGCCGCCAACATTAAAGTATACATGGAAATATCCTGCTGTTTGCAAATGTCTTGTAATTTTGAAACCAGCTCTTCCTCTAATGTAAGAGATAACGTATCTCCACAATATTGCTGAATTGTAGGTCTTGGATAATCGGTTGTTAAGTTTAATACAGGCAGTTTATTCTGAAGTTTTTCGGTCCAGTATTCAGCCTGTTTTAAAAGTTTTTCAGATTCCTTCAGGCTATGCTGCCACACTGAAAAATCCTTATACTGTAATGATAACGGCGGTAATACTTCCCCCCTATATAATGCAATAAGATCATTTATAAGAATATTAATTGACATGCCGTCTGCAATAATGTGGTGTATATCAAAAAACAATACAAACCGGTTGCTGTTAATCTCGATTAGGATAAATTTAAACAATGGAGCAATGCTTAGGTTAAAAGGTGTTATATTTTCCATAATAATAGAATTCAGTTGTTCCTCGTCAGCTTTAATGTGTTTAAATGGAATTTCAACATGCTCTTGTATTTTTTGAACAGGCTCATTATCCATAATATGAAATTCTGTTCTTAAAGCTTCATGTCTTTGTACAAGCTTTTCAAGTGCATCTTTTAACCGATGAACTTCAAGCCTGCCATCTAAAAACACGGCAAATGGTATATTATATTGTGTACCTGTTTCACCTATTTTGTTTAAAATAAATAGTCTTTTTTGTGAAGCGGATAGCGGGTAATAATCCCGTTTCTCTGCAGGAATAATATTCCTGAGGTCATTTCTGTTTTTCAAACTTATTAATTTTGCAAGTTCTCTGGCTGTTGGATGCTGATATATTTCTTTTAGCCGAACCTCAACCTGAAATTCTTTATAAATTCTGGACGATAGCATGACTGTATTTAATGAATGCCCGCCCAGTTCATAAAAATTATCAGTCACTCCCATATCTTTGATATTTAGTATATTTCTCATAATAGATATTATTTTTTCTTCATTTTCATCTTGCGGTGGTATATATTGCTGTTTTCCCTTCAATATACTTGTAGGAGCAGGTAATGCTTTTTTATTTATTTTTCCATTCGGCAGTGTAGGAATATTATCTATTTCAACAAAATAGGAAGGAATCATATAATCCGGAAGCATTTTGGCTAACGACTTCTTTAGGTCGGTAATATTCAGTTTGCTGCTACCCACTAAATATGCGCATAAATAATTGCTTCCATGGGGGTCTGTTTTAGCAATTACTACAGCTTTACTAACTTCTGCACATTTCATTATTTGAGCTTCTATTTCACCGGTTTCTATTCTGTAGCCTCTTACTTTAACTTGATCATCAAGTCTCCCCTGACACTCAATTCTACCATCTTCTAACCATTTAGCCATATCACCGGTTTTATACAAACGTTCTCCTTTTTTAAACGGATTAGCAATAAATTTTTCATATGTTAGTTTTTGATCTTTATAATACCCTTCTGCTAAGCCGTAACCTGCTATACACAGCTCACCGGAAACTCCAATAGGTTGAAGCTTATTATTTCTATCCAATATATATATTTGCGTATTTCGAATAGGTCTTCCTATACTTATTACAGAACAATCCTTTATTTCATCCATAGTTGACCAAACAGTCGTTTCTGTCGGACCATACATATTATAGATTTTTCCCTTCGTATATCTGGTCAGTGTATGATATAGATTTTCCGGGAACGGCTCTCCTCCAATCATGATATCAGTAAGCTGCGCCATACATTCTGCAGCTTCATTATCTTGAAGAAACAGTTGCATTCTTGAGGGTGTAGTTTGTATCATATTTATGTTTTCTCTTAAAACTATATTTTTAAACGCTTTAGGGTCATTCTGTTCTTCTTTGGAAGCAATAACTACTTTTAATCCTTTTGTCAATGGAATAAGAGTCTCCAATACGAATATGTCGAAGGAAATTGTTGTCAGAGACAGTATTGTTTTTTCAGAAGAAAATGATATGTTGTCAGTTATGCCAAGAATTAAATTAATTACTGCCCTATGTGAGATCATAACGCCCTTAGGTTTACCAGTTGACCCTGAAGTATATATTAAATACGCTAAGTCATCAGATTCACCTATAATATCCAGATTAGGCGTTACTTCACAATAACTGCATGGATCATCCAAGTCCAGGACTTCTCCGGAAAAAGCTATGTTTTTATTAACCATCCCTTTTTTTAAAAGGATTTTAGCTCCACTATTATCCAACATGTATTTTATTCTATCAACGGGATAATCAATATCAATAGGTAAATATGCACCACCGGCTTTTAAAACTCCTAATATCCCAATTATTATTTCCAAAGAACGTTCGGCCATTATTCCCACAATGGTATTATGAGTAACACCTAGATTTATAAGTTTTCCTGCCAATTGATTAGACTTTTCATTTAGCTCTCTATAAGTTAACGATTTATCACCATATACTACAGCAATTTTATCAGGGTTCTTATATGCCCTTCCCATAAACAGTTCATGTATGGTTTTTTTACTTCCATTATCTACGGAAGTTTGATTAAACTGTTGAAGTAAAGCCTTTTCTTCTTTAGTTAAGATTTCAATATCCATTATTTTTATGTTAGGATTATCTATTGCGGTCAATAGAGCTTGTTTAAAATGCTCAGAAATCCTTTTTACAAATGTGCTATCACAAACTGATTTATTGTAGCAAAACTTTACCACTATCTGATCATCAGGAAGAACCACGATATTAAAATCATAATTTGTATGTGAAAATAGAGAAACATCATTTATTGAAAATCCAAGCGTTATAGTATTTTCCCTCACATCTTTCGGAATCGGATAGTTTTCAAATATCATGATGTGATCTATCAACTTAATATTCGAACCAAGACTAGCCTGAATTGTGGTGAGGGGTAAATAATCAGACTCTCTGCTTTCTAATGTTTCTTCATTTATTTTTTTTAGAAGCTCATAAAAAGGCATACTCGCATCACATTTTACTCTTACCGGTATAGTATTTATAAAAAGGCCTACCATTTTATCAGCACCTATAAGGTCAACCGGTCTGCCTGAAACGACACTGCCGAATACCACATCATCAGTATTACTGTACTTTTGTAATAATATCCCCCAAATGCTTTGAAATACAGTATTAGTGGTGGTCTGATTTTTAGCAGAAAAACTTATTATCTTCTCAGTTGTTTCTTTATCAAATATTAAGCTATACTCTTCTGGGATATAATAAGCATTACCTTCTTTACGCGAAAATGGAATAACCGCTTTACCTTCATATCCGCAAAGATATTTTTCCCAATAGCGCTTTGCCTTCTCCTTGTCTTGTTTATCCAGCCACAGAACATAATCACTATAAGGCATGGCAGGCTCAAACTTTATAGATTTGTTCGAAATAATAGTATGGTAGATTGAAAAGAATTCACTTATAATAATCGAGAGACACCAGCCATCAATTATTATATGATGATGTGTCCATATTATTTTATAACTATTGGCAGCAGTTTTTATTAAAGCAAGCCTCATCAAAAGATCTTTTGATAAATCAAAGCCTCTTTTAATATCCATAGTTTTGAATTCTTCAACAAACTTCTCTGCATCATTCAAGTCAAGACTGGATACATCCTTGATTGTGACCGATGCTTTTCTGTTTTTTAAAACAATTTGTAAAGGTTTGTCCACATTTTTATAGTAAAATACTGTCCTTAAAGAGTCATGTCTCTCAATAAGCATGTTAAAACTTTTTTCTATGGCCTCAATATTAATATTACCTTCTACACTAAACACCATTTGTTCTACATAGGTAGTCGTATCTGGTTCCAATAAATAATGGAAAAGCATACCTTCCTGTAAGGGTGTAAGATTATAAATATTTTTTATTTCAGGTTTTTCTTTCATTTGACTATCCTCCATAACATTAATCATCCCATGAATTGATTTCTTCTGTTATTGCTGCCAATTCTTCAATTGAAAAATCCTTATATGAGAAGTCGCTTGGTGTCATTTCTGTTTCTTTCTTTCTCGCACAATGCTCAATAATATCCAGTAAAAATCTCTTATAATAATCCAAAAAAATCTTTATCTCAATCTCTTGATGCATTAATTTGTTGTACTGAAGACTAAGAGTAAATTCTCCTTCCTTAATGCCACAATTGATCTCGAGTAAATATTCTCTATGCTCATCAGGGCTCATGTTTAATGACGTTTCCAATAAAGAAATGCCTGTCCCTTCAAAATGACGGTTTTCATCAAACTGACCCAAATAATTAAAACTAATGTCGGGCACAATTTCAGAGTCTAAAAATTTAGTTTGCAGTATATCCGATGAGAGGTATTTTAAGATACCGTACCCTATCCCCTTATTAGGGACAGATCTCAGGCTCTCTTTAATGTATTTGATTAAGTATGAAAGATCGACATCCTTGGACATATCTAAAACAACAGGGAACATTGAAGTAAACCATCCAACAGTTCTGGATATGTCAATATCTTCAAACAGACTCTCTCTTCCGTGCCCCTCTAACATAACCGCATATTTGCCGTTGCCACACCACTTTTTTAAAGATAAACCTAAAGCTATTAAAAGAATTTCGTTTATCTCGGTATTATAGGCCTTAGGTACTTCTTTAAGAAGTTTCAACGTGTCCCCCTTTGATAATTTAAACGCCAATGTATGGGCATCCTTTATCAAATCATATTCAATAAGTTTGCTTACTGGGACCCTCTTTAATCCCTCATGGAATATATTGTTCCAATATGAGCTTTCCTTTATAATAGCTTCATCGATCGCATATTCATTCAGTTTAGCTGTCCACTCCTTAAAGGAATTTGTTTTCTCTGACAATTTTACTTCAAGATTATTCTTGAGTTGATAGTAGACATTTATCAAGTCCTCAAGAATAATTCTCCAGGAAACACCATCTACAACCATGTGGTGAATTGTCATAAAAAGAAAATCGCCTTCAGGTGTTTTAAATAAACCTGCTACTAATAAAGGGCCCTGTTCAAGGTCTATTTTTTGCTGCATTTTGGTGCAATTCTTTTCAATGATATCTTTGATTATCCGGGCATCAGCCGTATCGCTTATCTCGTGGGTTTCAAGTATAAAGTCACGTTCACCAAGTCCTTTATTAATTTGCTTTGGATATCCCTCTGTATACTCATATCTCATCCTCAAAGCATCATGATGCCTAACTATCACTTCCAAAGCTTCCTTTAGTATTATAAACTCAAACCCTACCATATTTTTTAACAGTACCGACTGATTATAATAATTATTATTGATAAAGCCCTGTTGAAAAAAACATTTTTGGATTGGTGATAGCAAAACCTCGCCTTCAATAATTCCTTGATCTGCTTTTGTATCAAGAACTGTTGCATGGACTGCTAATTCACGAATAGTTGGATAAAGAAATAAGTCCCTTATATTAAGCTTTAATTTATACTGTTGCAACTGAGAAATTACTTGTAGTGCTTTTATCGAGTCTCCGCCCAAAGCAAAGAAATTATGTGAAGTACCAATATTTTTGACCTCAAGTACTTTTTCCCATATTTGAACAAGTTTTTTCTCTACTTCGTTGGTTGGCTCCTGGTAGCCCTCGTGGCTTAATACTGTTTTATGATAAGGAAGTGCCTTTTTATCAATTTTCCCGTTCGAATTTACTGGAATGCTCTCTATCCTTATAATATAGGATGGAATCATATAATCTGGTAAATGCTTCGCTAAATATTCTCTAACACTGAGAACATCAACATCCCAGTCAGAAATAATATAAGCGTACAGTTGTTTGTTCCCAGAATCGTCCTCTCTATCCACGGCAATTGCAGTTTTAATACCGTCAAAACCCTTTAAATGAGCTTCTATCTCGCCTAACTCTATCCTGTATCCTTTTATATTAACCTGACTGTCCATTCTGCCCAGGAATTCGATATTCCCATCGGGAAGCCATTTTGCTAAATCACCGGTTCTATATAATCTCTCTCCTGGGAAATAGGGATCCTTATTAAATTTCTGAGATGTCAGCTCATCAAGATTTAAGTATCCTCTTGTTACACCATCCCCTGAGATACACAACTCTCCAGGAACATTTATTGGCAATAACATATTATCTCTATCCATAATATAAATTCTATAATTCGTAATAGGCTTTCCTATCGGAATACTCTCGTAATCAGTACTTGGAACGCATCTGAAATAACTTGCACACACAGTAGCTTCTGTTGGTCCATAAGTATTATATACGTTAGCATACTCTAATAAATTATCTATATACTCTGGCTTCAAAACATCCCCGCCACTGATGAATGTATGTACACTCTCTAAAATAGGGTATTTGTTCAGCTCATTTAGCAATAAGGGCGAGCAGCTAATCACTGAAATTTTCCATCTGTTTATAATGCTGATTAATTTTTCAATATCAATCACATCATTTTTATGGACCAATACAACTGAGGCTCCTCTCACGAGTGCCGGATAGAGCTCTTCAACAAATGTATCAAAAGTATATGAGGCTTGTTGCAGGATGACATCGCTCTCATTAATATCGAATTCTTCTAAAAAGGCATAAACATACGAGCTTAAGTTTCCATGCTCTACCATAACTCCCTTTGGATATCCAGTTGTTCCAGATGTGTAGATGATGTATGCCAAATCAGAGAGGTTATTGCTAAAACTAATCCCTGTATTATTAATTCCTCTAATGCTTAATTGGATATTAATTATTTCCCCGTCAAAGTCTATCTCCGGCCTCAATTCCTCATCTGTCAGCAATATGGCTATGCCACTATCTTTTATAATATAATTGATACGTTCAGACGGGAACTCCTTGTCAACGGGAACGTAAGCCCCACCAGACTTTAATATGGCAAGAATACCAGCTATCCGATTAAGGCTTACCTCTGTCATTATGCCCACTATATCCCCAGGTTTTACACCTTTTGATCGGAGTATAAAAGAAATTTCATTTGCTCTCTCATTTAGCTCACGATATGTAAGTTTATCTTCTCCACAGATAATCGCAGTATTTTCTGGTGTTTTTAACACCTGCTCTTCAAAAAGCGCAGGTATACTTTTCTTGCATGAAAAAATCTTCCTCGAAGCATTAAAATCATATAGAATCTCATTTTTCTCTCTGCGCGATAAGATATCAATGTCTTTAATCAAAGTCTCGGGGTTCTCTGTCACGATTCTAAGAATATTAACAAAATGAATGGCTAATTTTTCAATCGTTTTCCTCTTAAATAGCTTAGTACTATACTCAAAGTTTAATTCCAGGCTGTTCTTTCTTTCGAAAGCCTCCAATGTTAAATCAAACATAGAGGTTTTTGAACGCAACAGGTATTGAACGATTTTTAGATTTTCTATTGATAATTCAGGTATATCCATATTTTGATATACAAGCATGGTATCAAATAATGCATTTCTGCTCGTATCTCTTTGTACCTCCAGTTTACGAATTAATTCTTCAAAAGGAAAATCCTGATTTTCAAAAGATTTTAATGTCGTCTGCTTTACTTCCTTAAGAAATTCGGTGTAGTTTTTTTTTCCTTCAGGATAACACCTGATAGCAAGCGTATTAACAAACATACCGACAATGTTTTCTAAGTCCGCATGATTTCTGCCGGCAGTTACAGTTCCAACAACAATGTCATCAGATTGTGAATACTTATGCAGTAGTATATTATATGCGGCCATAAAAACCATAAACATAGTAGCATTCTGGTTAAGAGCATGCTTTTTGAGCTCCTGATAAAGGCCATCATCTAATTTTATACTGAAGCAGTCTCCTTCGGAATCTTGTATTATTGGTCGGGGAAAATCTGTCGGCAAATTTAACACAGGAATCTCACCTGAAAAACTATTAAGCCAAAAATCAGCCTGGAGTTTCATCTCATCTGTATCCATCAGCCTTTTTTGCCAGGATGCGAAATCTTTGTATGTAATAGGAATATCACAAAGTTCTTCATTATTATAAATCTTAATGAAATCATTAATAATAATCGATATAGATATACCATCCGAAATAATATGATGAAGATCCAGCACTAATATATGTTTATCTTTTGAAACCTCTAACAGCAGAACTCGGAATAATGGAGCCTTTTCCAAATCGAATGGAGTTATCTGATGCCTAATAACATTATCAACATCTTTTAAATCTGTTTTTATATATATAATTTCAAAGGGCACTTCCTCATATACAATCTGCACGGGTATTCCCTTAATCATTTTGAAAGCTGTTCTTAGGGATTCATGCCTTTGTATAAGCTTTCTAAATGTTTCTGCCACCTTCTTGTTAGAAATACCACCCTCAATCATGACAGCTCTTGATATATGGTAGGTAGTAGAATCAGGGTCAAACTGATTTAACGCAAAAAGTCTGCTCTGGCCAAATGACACATCATAGTATGTTTTATTTCCTTGCTTCTCAATAACAGATTGGTTACTTTTGGATATTTCTTTAATATAATTACCAATATTTTCAATGGTAGATAAATGGAAAATCTGGCTCAAAGCTATATCAACATTAAACTCTTGACGTATCTTTGCGGCAAGGAGGGAGGCTTTTAAGGAGTGACCGCCTAACTCGAAAAAATCCTCTTGAACTCCTACAGTTGAAAGATTTAGAATCTCGCACCAAATAGCAGCTAGTTTTTTCTCTATATCGTTCCCTGGCAGCAACCTTTCCAGTTTGTCATTAATATAAGTTATTGGATCGGGCAGTGATTCTTTATCTATTTTTCCACTTGATGTTACAGGTATTGATGTAACAGGAACATAATAATTAGGAATCATATAATCAGGCAAGTACTGAGATAGATAGCTTCTTAATTGAGTTACATTCAAGGCCTTCTCACTAATTATATATGCGACAAGGTATTTTTCACCAGAAGCGTCCTCCCTGTCAATAACAATAGCCTTTGTCACACCACTCATTCTCATAAGAACAGATTCAATTTCTCCAAGTTCAATACGAAAGCCTCGAATATTTACCTGTTGATCAATTCTCCCTAAAAACTCAATATTACCATCAGGTAGCCATTTAGCCAAATCACCAGTTCTATATATAAGCTTTTCTTTGGTATACATAGTCTGAACAAACTTTTCGTTCGTTAAAGCTGGATTGTTTAAATAACCTTTTGACACCCCAATACCACCAATGCATAATTCTCCTGGTACGCCAGTAGGACAGAGCTTATCGTCGTTAAGAATAAGAACATTATAATTTGCAATTGGTTTTCCGATGTGTATATTTTTATTCTTATCGCTTGGTTTACACTGATAATACGTGGCACAAACTGTAGTTTCAGTTGGTCCATAGGTATTATAAACCTTTGCTTTTTGTATTAGATTATCAATATATTCAAATTTTAATACATCTCCGCCACTAATGTATGTATGTACATCGCAAATGCAGTTTGCTTTATTTAATTCACTAATAATAAGAGGTGATGCTGATATTATTGTGACCTTCTCATCCTTGATTTTCTGTACTAAAGCCTGTGCATCGGTAACCTCTTCACTTCTACATATACTTATGCTGCCGCCAACGGTTAAAATTGGGAAAATTTCCTCAACAGAGGCATCAAAAGCATAAGATGCCTGCTGCAAAAATTTATCCTTTTGGGTTAGAGAGAACTCATTAAGAAATGAGTAAATATAGCCCGACAAATTCTGTTGCTGGACTAAAACCCCTTTCGGCTTTCCTGTTGAACCAGACGTATATATGATATATGCAATATCACTTGGTTGTATTATAGTTGCAGGATTATTGTGTATGTTCTCTACATAGTTTTTCTTTACTCTAATTGTGTGTCCATTGAAATTAATTTTTTCAGGTAATTCTTTATCAGTAATCAGAATTGACGCCTCACTATCCATAAGCATATAATTAATACGCTCAATAGGCTGAGATGGCTCTATAGGTAAATAAGCATGACCTGATTTCAGGCACGCAATTAATGAAATTACTCTATTAAAACCTCTATCGCATAGAATTGCGCACAATTTCCTGCTACTATTAAGTTGGATTATCTCACTCGCTAACCCGTTAGCCTTCTCGTTCAATTCCTTGTAATTTAAGCATTCATTATCAAAATACACTGCCGGGTTATATGGAAAAGCATTGACTTGATTTTCAAAGACAGACTTAAAAGAAACAAATTGAAAATCCTTTCTTGTATCGTTAAAATTATATAAAATCTGCTTTTTTTCATTCTCGTCTATTATTTCAATATCCTTAATTAATTGATCATCATTACCTAAAATATTATCAATCAAGCATAAATATTTCTCTATAAAACTTATTATGGTTTTTTCCTCAAACAAATCTGTCATATACTCGAAAACCACAGAATAACAATCTTTATTTGGCATTATTTCTACTGTTAAATCGACTTTACTTGTTTCAGAGCGAATCACTACTTCACTTAAGCACTTACCGTCAAGTACTAGCTCAGGTATATTCATATTCTGCATATTAAAGACGACATCATAAAGAGGGTTTCTATTACATAAAGGTTTAATATTCAAATCTTCAATTAATTCTTCGCTATAATAACCACAATTCGCGATATCACTATAAATGCTTTTACCAAAGCTATATATGTAATCCTTAACTTTCATGTCAGGATTTATTTCGATTTTAACCGGGAGTGTATTTGTTAACATGCCAATAATCTTCTCTGTATCCTTTAAATCTCTTGCTGCGATTGGGGCACCAATAACAAACTCTCTTTGCGTTGTTAACTTGTGTAATAGTATATTGAATATTGAAAATAAAACTATATATTCTGATGTGCAATTTGATTCTGCATACTTTTTAATCTTTGCTCTTTGTTCAGAATCTATAATTTTTTGAGTACTCATCCCCTTATAGCTTAAACTTTTGGGTCTTTTAAAGTCATATGGAAGATCTAAAACTGGTATGTTACCTTGATACTTATTTAACCAATATTCTTTTTGCTTTCTATAATTCTCTCCTAAGTTAAATTTATTTTTCCAGCTGACATATTCTTTCTGTGAGAACATTGGATACTCAAGTGCAGAACCTTCATACAGAGAAATAAAATCCCCGAATAACAGGCCTAAAGATGTGCCATCGATAATTATATGATGAAAACAAATAACCAGTTTGTATTCGCCATCTACATTTAATACCGCCATTCTGAATAAAACATCACATTCAAGATTAAACGGGGAATTAAAATTTTTAATATATGCATCCAGTTCATGTCTTCTGATAGAATCTGTAACAAAGAATATTCTGGCATCATCATTTATTTTTTGCACTACACTATCGTTATACAGAAAATAATTGGTTCTCAATGCTTCATGAATTTTAGTCAGATTCGTAAGAACAGTCTTTATTCTTTCAGTACTTACTTCATCATCAAGATCAAAGACTTTTATTATATTAAAAATCCTGTTAGTGCTATGATGACTATTAAGTATAAATAATCTCTTTTGAGCAGGCAGAACATCATAAAAATCTTTCTTTGACACCTTTTTTAAATGCATATCTTCAGACTTGGCTCTATTTTGCACAGCCTTCGCTACACCTTTAACCGTAAAGTCCTCAAATATGTCCTTAATATCCAATTTAATATGATAATAGTCTTCAATTTTATAAAATAAACATGATGCTTTTATTGAGTCTCCGCCCATTTCAAAAAAATTTCTGTTTAGAGGAACGGTTTCAATTGCTAAAGTATCTTGAAAATATTGTCTTATTTTATCTTCGTATTCATTAACAGGTGTTTTCAACAAATACCCATCTGTATCTGCATGTATATGTTTTATATAAGCTTGAACATAATCTTTATAATCGCCTCGAAGAAAATTTTCAACCAGCTTATATCTTTGTTTTTTCCCGCTCGTCGTTTTCGGTATCTGCCTAACAGGAATCACATATTTAATTTCATTCTCAATTTTACTACTGATGTAGCTTTTGACTTCATCAGCCAAATCTAAGAATCCATTATTACGACAAACTGATGATATAAAAACTATAATCTCATCTTCATTTTCCTTGTTTGGCACTCCGCAAACAACACTTTCTTTAATTTTTGGGTTACCCAAATTTTCAATTAACAATTCAATATCATGAGGATAGTAGTTCTGTCCGTTAGCAAAAATAATATCTTTTTTTCTCCCGGTTATTACTAATTGGTCATCGCATAAGAATCCTAAATCTCCCGTATATAACCACCCATCTTTGTAAACTTCTTCGTATGCTTTTTCATTCCGGTAATAACCTTTTGTTACATTTCTTCCTCGAATAAGGATATTTCCAATTATAGTTTCATTCAATTTATTCCCTGAATCATCACAAATAATGATCTCGCAATCATTTACCGGCTTACCTACTTTTACAAATGAGATGACATTTTCATGTTCTGTATCAGCAAAGACTACTTTTTCTCCAATCCTTATATTGCTTCTGTCAATTCTAACTGCTTGCATAAGTTCTCCTGGTTCTGGAAATGTTACTGCTAAGCTGGCCTCTGCCATTCCATATACAGGGAACATTGTGTTTTCTTTAAGGTTACAGTATTTCATTCTTTCAATGAATCTCTGGCATAAATCATAAGAGATTGGTTCTGCCCCATTAAATATGAGCCTTATATTGGATAAATCCCCATTAAATCCATTTGACTCAACATATTTCAATAGGTGTTTAATCCCGAAGTTGGGTGAACATAGTATTGATGCATTGTGTTCTATTGCTTTTTCCAGATATAACAATGGTCTTCTTATAAATAACCACGGTGACATAAGGATTTGATGAATATTGGCATATACAGGTGCCAAATGGAATCCGATAAGACCCATATCATGAGTTAGTGGCATCCAACTAATTGTTTTATCTTTATTATTCGTTTTACAGCCTATGTTTATCGCTTTTAAATTAGTAATAATATTATCATGGCTCAAAACAACTCCTTTGGGTTCGCTAGTCGAACCCGAAGAAAACTGAATGAATGCAATATCACTGGGGAGAATAGTTTCAGGGATTCCATCCTTACCTGCGAAGTCTATATTTTTATATAGTAAGACATCTATTTTATCTTCTGATTCAATTACGTCTAAATCTTCTGCCAGAATTTTAGGATGCTTAAGTGTATTTAATACTTTATCCAACTTTCCTTTAATTAGATGAGTTTTGCCAATAGTTAAAGGAACAGGAATTATTCCTCCCAGCAGGCACCCCCAAAAGCTATAAATGAAGTGCTCTATACTGTCAATAAATATTACTACTTCATCACCCTTTTTTATATTATTACCCTGTAAATAATTAAGAACCTTAAGTGCTCCAGCATAAATCTGTTTATATGTAACAAAGGTTTCTTCTTTCTCTCCGTTAATAAATAATACCCCTTTATTGTCAGAAGAAACTAAGCCCAGTATCTCAACCAATGTTTCAACATTCATTCCTTGCTAATCCCCCTAACTATGATAACTTATAGAACTATTCCTTAGAAATCTTTGTGAAGTTAGGTAAATGCACTCTTAAAAATACAAGTAGGTTTAGACGATTAGTTAAGCCTAATACAACGATAAATCTATATATTTTCCTTCTTTAATAATATGAAAAGCAGCATTGTATAAATAGTATCCTTCAGTTGTCTTTTCATTGATTATCTCATTTTGATACAAAACTTTTCCGGTGTTAGCATCAATTACGACAATTTCATATATATGTCGACCATCAACTTGCATTAATCCATAAAGCCTATCTTCATAAAGCGAAAAATATGAGCCGCAATAGCCTGCGGTAACATTTCCTTTCTCAGAAGAAATATCAATAAATTCAGTTCTTATTAAATTGAAATCTTTATCGTAGTACTTAAGTAATGGGCGAAATGTATCCTTTTCATTACATAATGCCATATAACCATTCTCTGTTTGGAACACTTTTTCAATCATATCTACTTCAAAAATTGTGTTCACAGTATTGATACCAATATCATATTTTAAGAAAACACCTGTATATTTTTTGTCGCTGTTTTCTTTACTTTCAAAATCAGAGGTTCCTTTAACATAAATATTATCGCTAATAAACACTTGCCCAAGATTAGTTGATGCATGGCTAACGTTGAATTGATCATGTGGTAACTTTATAATTTCAACTTTACAATCTGGAAGAGAAATTTTGTAAATGTCATAGGAAAAAATATAGATTGCTTGTTCTGTTATTTGATAAGAATAGATATTGCAATCAATTTCATGGGTTATTTCAATTTCCTTTACATCATCATCATATAAAATAAATATTTTCCAATTGTATGTATCATATGATTCATAAAGGAAAAGCTCGAATTGTTCAATACAACCATAATAAATTAATTGTCCGTATTCTTCTGACAATAAATCCTTCATGCCAAGCATATTAACTAATCTTTCTTCTGATTGTACCGGATACTTATTATCATAAGTTCTAGCGTACTCAATCTCGCTCCTGGTAATTCCAAAATCATTAAATATATATGTTATAACATCATTAGACATAAATTTTCCATATAAAATAGTGGCTGCAATATTAGAGTTAATATCATTCAATTGATTCACTTTTACGCTACTAATAATATCTGAACTGTTGCAACTCTGAAGCAAAAACAATGCTAAAAGAAGAAGCAATATAGCCACTGTCTTTTTTTTCCTGTATGTCATACTATCCTCCACATTTTATAATGTGGTACCCGATTCATCTCAAATCGGGTACCTGTATTAGCTGTTTACCATTTATCTGATGCACCACTCCAATTTATTGACTTTCTCATGGTCGTATTGGAACACTCAACAAAATCAACCGGATAGCACGTATTATAAGGAACCCAAATACCAGTAGTAGTACCAGGTATCGGAACATATTTTAACATAATAGATGTATCTAATGATATTCCTTGATTTTTATAAGCTTTCCATATGATAGTAGCACAGTTCGCTTCCGATGAACTCTCTACATCAGCAAATGCATCATAATCAATATTTGTTAGATTAGCTGAATAACTCCCTGCCTTTGTCCTTTGGGATGATGTAGCTGATGTTGGGTAGTATATGCGCGCAGTATAGCATGAAGCCCAGGAATCTATTTTTTCTCTTCTACTTTTTTCACCAGGTCCTATTGCTTGGACAATGTACTTATCCCCATTTACATTATCACTCTCAACAATTGCAGCATGTCCATGATTTACAAACAAAGTCCATGAGTCCTTTGTTACCAGAATATCACCTGTTTTTGCTGCGTTTTTAAATTCTGTAAATTGTGCCTTTGTCATTGGGTCATCGGAACCACCACCTGAACTGCTCGATAATGTTATATTTCTACTATTTCCTAATCTATTAACATCAACTTTTATCCCCATATATTGCGTCAACTCACCATATTTTTTTTCCAGTTTCTTAAGCTCGTTGACTGGTATTCCCGTATATGATGATAATTGCTCATAGTAACCGCTGATTTTAGTAATGTCACTTACTTTTACTCTTTCATTAGCAAATGAATAACTCGTCACATTAAGCATCATAGATACAACCAGAACAAATCCAAGCAGTATGGTTTTCATTTTTTTCATATTACATACTTCCTTTCTAAATATTTTTTAAATCCCATAGTGTTTAAATGCAGTAGATATACAGCTGTATTTTTTTATATATGTCCGAAAATTTTTGATTATGAAACTTAAGTAGCAGACAGGAAAGATAAATCAGAGAGTTTCGCATCACCTTCTTTCAATGGATTTACAATCCATACAAAGAAGAATATAATAAAATAAAGTCTTCTTTGAGGATTGCATTATTTAGGTAAAAGGTTTGGTAAAGGTGCTTGTTTTACAGGACGTACATTTTGTTACACCTTTTTCCTCTCTTGTTAGACTTTTGTATTTGGTTGATATTACCAATGACATTGTATATGCATAACATTTGGCTTGTCAATATAATTTCATCGACAATTATATAATTATGCTCATAGGAATTTTTTCTATTAAAGGTAATATTTAAACATAAAAAGTCAAATATACTCTGATAAAAAAGAGTCCTGTTTCAAGGCGGGTTATATAATATTGCTTCAGCTTCATTCTAGTATACAATGTATATTTCACCAGGATACGATGAGTAGGCAGTTATAATATATTTAAGCCCTCAGGATTAAGTTTCTGATCATTGGCAAGAAGTAAGGAATCCAGAAAAGTAAAATATTCAATTTCGTACACTGCATCTATTTTCACAAATGATTGGCATTTAAAACATCCTTAATTGCTCATATGGTGACTGGCTCTTATTGTCAGCAATGGAATTTCGGATGTTTTCGCTGTTAAAGGGCACATCGCCGTAATATTTCCCTTTGCAGGTAATAAAATACCTGGCACGTTTTAAAACCACCCTGAACTGTTTCAGGTCGTCGTACGATAAACTGCCAAGCCTTCTTGCCCTTACTATTTTTAAAGCCGATTTTTTCCCTATACCCGGTACCCTCAGCAGTATTTCATAAGGGGCTTTATTTATTTCCACCGGGAAGAGCTGAAGATTTCTAAGAGCCCAGCTACACTTTGGGTCAACATTCATATCGAGATTCTGGTGAAATTCATCAATCAGTTCGTTAGCTTTAAAACCGTAAAACCTTAATAGCCAGTCAGCCTGATAGATCCTGTGCTCACGAAGCAAAGGGGGTTCCGTATAAATAGCAGGCAGGTTAGGATGCTGGTTTACCGGTATATATGCCGAGTAGTATACACGTTTTAATGAGAAATTACGATACAGGTATTCAGCCAGGTGTAATATTCTTGCGTCCGAATCAGGTGTTGCCCCAACAATCAGCTGTGTGGACTGGCCTGCAGGTACAAAAGCAGGGGTGTTGCGTATTTTTTTCTTATCAGCATTATACTCAAGAATTCGTTCACGGATGTACGACATTGGGGTTATAATCTGCTCATGCTGTTTATGCGGAGCCAGTAACTTTAAGCTTCGCCTTGATGGAAGCTCAATGTTTACACTCATACGATCGGCATACAGCCCTGCCTGTTCAATAAGCACAGGATCTGAGCCCGGAATAGCTTTAATATGAATGTATCCGTTAAACCTGTAATTAACTCTTAAGAGTTTAAGAGTTTTTATCATTAATTCCATGGTGTAATCGGGAGATTTTAGAACTGCCGAGCTTAAAAACAAACCTTCAATATAATTTCTTCGGTAAAACTGAATTGTCAATTCGCATAACTCCTCGGGAGTAAAGCTTGCCCTCGGAATATCGTTGGTAATGCGGTTAACACAGTACGCACAGTCATAAACGCATACGTTCGAAAACAGAACCTTTAACAGAGAAATACAGCGCCCGTCTTCAGCCCATGAATGGCATATACCTGAAGCATATGCATTTCCTATGCCACCCGGTGTATTTTTTCTGCTGCTGCCGCTTGAAGAGCACGACACATCGTATTTTGCTGAATCGGCCAGTATCTTCAACTTCTCCATTAAATCCACAGAATCACCCGAACATATGTTTGGTATCATTTTATCAAAATTTAAAACAGGAATCAATTATTATTTACGTTTATAATGACGGCATTTTTAGCATATGTATTATTTAACACAATATCAATTAACGCAAATAACATATTTTGAGGTATGTGGAATATAATGTATTGGAGGTTTTTAAATGAGCTTTATGGATCTGGAGCCATTTCGCCAGATGGAGGATTTGGCCTGTGAAGTTAATGATTTTATTGGTAACTTTCCAATGTCGGTTATTAATCGTTATGTCACTCCCAGAACAGATATATATCAAACCGACAAGGTAATCATTATCAAATCCGAGGTTCCCGGACTTTCAAGAGATGATATGGAGGTAATAGTGGAAAATACATATGTTAAGCTGGCAGGCCAGAAAAAACGCATTCAGACTATGAATAATGAGGAAATTTATCGCTCAGAACAGTTTTACGGCAGATTCTCAAGGATCGTTCCCCTTCCGTGTGAGGTTCAACCCGACAAGGCAGTTGCTGAATGTAAGGACGGAATACTTACCATTATAATTCCCAAGTCCGACAGTAAAACCACCCACGGAAGAAAAATTGATATTACCTGAAGGATGCAGGTTTTTTATCTGTCATCCCAAACCAATACCGAATGGCCTCCACAATCCTGTCTGAAGCATGTCCATCGCCATAAGGATTAACACTGTGTGCCATTCTCCTGTATTCTGATTCATCGTCTAAAAGCTTTAAAGTTTCATTAATAACTGTGTTCTTATCGGTTCCAACAACTTTAACCGTCCCGGCTTCAACTGCTTCGGGACGCTCAGTTTCATTTCTCAATACAAGCACAGGCTTGCCAAGGGATGGCGCTTCTTCCTGAAGCCCGCCCGAGTCTGTCAGAACTAAATATGATTTTGATAAAAGGTTATGCATATCCAGAACCTGAAGCGGATCAATCAGATGTACACCCGGTAACTCACCAAGAATTTCCTTTACAGGCTCTTGAACCTGTGGGTTTAAGTGAACCGGATAAATTATTTCAATATCATCATATTTTTGTACAATTTCTTTTAATGCAAGGCATATATTCTTCAGAGGCTGTCCCAGATTTTCCCGTCTATGTGCCGTAACGGTTATTATTCTTTTGTTATTAAAATTAATCCTTTTTAAAGATTCATTTTCAAATTCATAACTGACCGAAACAGTAGACTTCAATGCATCTATTGCGGTGTTTCCGGTAATATATATAATTTCAGGGCTGACCCCTTCCCTTACAAGGTTATTAAAGTTAGTTTCAGTAGGTGAAAAATGAATATCTGCGATACACCCGGTAAGCTTTCTGTTCATTTCTTCAGGAAAAGGAAAATATTTGTCGTAAGTTCTAAGGCCGGCCTCCACATGTCCAACAGAAACTTTACAGTAAAATGCCGCCAATGCCGCGGCAAAAGTGGTGGTGGTATCGCCATGAACCAGAACCATGTCGGGCTTTAGCTGCATAAGCACCTTTTCAACACCCTCAAGTACAAGGGTTGTAATACCCGATAAAGACTGCCCTCCCCTCATAATATTCAAATCATAATCCGGGGTTATATTAAAAATATCAAGAACCTGGTCCAGCATTTGCCTGTGCTGGGCGGTTACACATACCTTTGATACAAGATCTCCTGAATTTTCAATTGCCTGAACAAGAGGAGCCATTTTAATGGCTTCTGGTCTTGTTCCGAATATTGTAAGTATTACGGGTTTTTTCATGTCAGCACACTCCATTAAGGTTTTTCGGTCTGTCCGTGGGTGTATGTTGTTGCCTTTTCTGTAGTTTTATTTTTCGCAGAATCTTCTTCAGGTGTGTTTTCAGCTATTTTTTCTACCTGCTTGTCTCCGATAATTCCTGCCAGGTACCGAGCCCCTCCGACAACAAAAACAGATATGATAACTACAAGGATAATTGCAGGAAGAAGACCCTTATTGGCTAACAGTATTGATACAAGGCCTAAAGCACCGCTTACAACGTACAGTATTGTGACAGAAAACTTTGGCGAAATGCCCATATCAACCAGTCGATGATGTATATGCCCCCTGTCACCCTGACCGATTGGCTTATTATTCAGCATCCTCCTTATTATTGCAAAAGCAGTATCAAATATAGGAAGACCTAAGGCAATAAGTGAAACAACCATGGTTAATGCAGTATATGCTTTGGTTGCACCTTCAATTGATATAACAGACATCATAAAGCCAAGAAAATACGCACCGGTGGATCCTATGAATATTTTTGCGGGATTGAAATTGTAAGGTAAAAACCCCAGAATGGCACCTGCCAGAGCCACATATAAAACGGCAAATACAACAGGAATGTCGGGAACCATCATAACCGCTACAACAAACAAAGACAGGGAAGCTATTCCTGTAACTCCGGCTGCAAGCCCATCCAGACCATCAATTAAATTTATTGCATTCGTAATTCCAACAATCCATAAAATTGATAAAACTGTGGATAATGCATCATCAATGCTTACATATCTTATGTCTTTTATTGATATGGTAAAATATTTAATCTTTGTCCCGGTAAAAACAACTATTGCAGCAGCAATCAGCTGTATTGGAAATTTTACCTTTGCCGACAGTGGATATATGTCATCAATAATGCCCATGGCTATAATAATTACCAGTGCAGTAAAAAAACCTATCATTTTAGCCGGTGAAACTTCCTTTATCCAGACTATCAAGTCATCGGGCCGGTATACCAAAAAAACATAGAAAATGGAAACAAGGAAACCGGCAATAACAGCAAGCCCACCCATAAGGGCAACAGGTTTTGTATGCATTCTTCTGTCATCTTTCGGAACATCGATTGCATTAAAACGTACTGCCACTTTTTTAGCTATAGGGCTTGCAAAAAAGGAAACAATTAAGGCTACTGCAAAAGGTATAATGTATTCATACTCAATCATTTATCTTTTGACACCTCTTTTGTATAAACAAAAATAAGAGATTTTAATTTATTCTTTCCAATTATAAGACAATATAACCTCCTGATATGTTCCGGTTTTGTCAGATAAAAAAACATTTTACAGAACATTTTGGAAGTCATTCATATTATATCATTATATGTTTAATGGGTTTTACATTTTTTTAAATGAATATTAAGCCTTGATTACACGGTTGTCAATATTGCCTTCATATTTTACAACTCTTACCCCTGCTTCCTGTAAAAGCTCCATTGCAAGGCTGTCGGGGTAATCGCCTTTAAAAATAATTTTCTTTATACCTGCATTAATTATAAGCTTGGCACAAAGAACACAAGGTTGTGTTGTTACATACATGGTGCTTCCATTTACACTGGTGCCCGAATACGCTGCCTGTACAATTGCGTTTTGCTCAGCATGGGCGGCCCGGCATATTTCATGCCGTTGACCCGACGGTATTCCCAACTCCTCTCTGATGCAACCCACCTCATCACAGTGTTTGCATCCCGTTGGTGCACCATTATAGCCAGTTGCAAGAATTCGTTTATCCTTAACTATCAGTGCCCCCACCTGGCGGCGTAAACATGTAGAACGTTTTTTAACCAGTTCAACAATATCCATGAAATATTCATCCCAAGATGGCCTCACACAAATTCACCCCTTAAGCAATTCCTGAGCCGAGTAAAGGTTATTTCGTTCCAAAAAGCCTGTCTCCGGCATCACCTAACCCTGGAACGATATAACCCAGGTCATTTAATTCTTCGTCCACAGCCGCACAATAGATGGACACATCCGGGTGGTCACTGTGCAGACGGCGAATTCCTTCTTTTGACGCAATTAAACACATAAATTTTATATTCTTTACATTACGCTTTTTTATGAAATCCACCGCACCACTGGCTGATCCCCCTGTTGCCAGCATCGGATCTACAAGTACCACATCCCGTTCTTCAATATCTGACGGGAGTTTACAATAGTATTCTATTGGTTTAAGGGTTTCATGATCCCTGTAAATTCCTATATGACCCACACGAGCCATTGGTACAAGCTTTAAAAAGCCGTCGGCCATGCCAAGGCCAGCCCTCAAAATGGGCACAACGGCCAGTTTTTTTCCGGATATAACCTTTGTTTTCGCAACACCTACCGGTGTTTCAACTTCAACTTCCATCAGCGGAATATCCCTTGTTACTTCATACCCCATTAAAACCGATATCTCTGACACTAATTCTCTGAATTCTTTAGAACTTGTATTTTTATCCCTTAATAAAGAAACTTTGTGTTGAATAAGCGGATGATCAAATATAAAAACATTGTCGTTATTTTGCATGTAAAGAACCTGCCCTTTCATACTGTATTTTTCTATTTTTTTCTGTGTTAATTACTCTTAAAAAATGGAATGCCTTTGAAAGACATTCCACTTATCCTCTATATTGTTCTTCAATAGTTTTAATTTTATCAATTCTGTTTTGGTGACGGTTTTCCTGTGAAAAAGGAGTATCAATAAAGGTTTTTACAATCTCAAGAGCCAATCCCGCACCAAGAACACGGCCGCCTAATGCCAACACATTAGCATTATTGTGTTCTTTAGCCATTCGGGCCATATATGAATCGGTGCACAGAGCCGCCCTAATGCCCGGAACTTTGTTTGCTGCAATAGAAATGCCTATACCTGTTCCACATATAATAATACCTAAATGGCATTCTCCTGATGTCACAGCTTTTGCAACCAAAACACCAATGTCTGAATAGTCTACAGATTCAACACTGTAAGTACCTAAATCCTTATAAGGTATTTTTTCACTGTCAAGATAGCTTTTTATTACTTCTTTTAATTCATAACCACCGTGATCACTTCCTATCGCTATCATAAAAAAATAAGTCTCCCCTCTTATGCACAAAAATGTATTATTTTAACTTGGAACATTTATTAACGTCTCAATTCTATAGTTCATTTTATAACAATCGCAGTAATTGTGCAAGCAATTGAAGCATACTGTTATACCCAGCATGTTATCAAAGCCTGTCCAGGATTTTCAAAAGCACTGTTTCAATCTCTTCCGCACAAGCCTCATAAACTTCTAAGTTATATCCGAAAGGATCGGATATATCCCAGTCATCTTCGGTATAACCTGCATATTCTTTCAGCGTAAAAACCTTATCGGCCGATTCGGGATATACATCAAGTATCATCCTTTTGTGGTTCCTGGTCATGGTTAAGATAATATAGGCGTTTTTGATCATCTCAAAATTAAGGGTCCTGGCATAATGCTCTGAAATATCAATACCGAATTTTGTCATAGCCTGTATTGCTTCATAAGTTGCATTATCTCCTTCAAAGGCATAAACACCGGCTGAAGAGCACGTAAATTTACCGTCATAGCCTTCTGCTTCAAGAATGCTTTTAAACAGTGCCTCTGCCATTGGACTTCTACAAGTGTTACCAGTGCAGACAAAAACTATGTTTTTCATAATCAAAACTACTCCATATCATTATTACTCTTTCTTAATATAATATACTGAATGTTATTCTCCTGCCTGTATAATTTTACCTCCTGCAGCTTTTTCAATGCGGTTCATCACTGCAAGGCCTATACCTTCCTTTGGTATTGCTTCAACATATATTTTTTCCGCTCCAATTCTGTCGCATTCCCTGAAAAGTCGGAAAATGTTGGAAGCCACCTCAGATGCGTCATTTATACTTCCAAAGGATATTGCATTGTTTAAACCGTATTCCTGTATATGTTCTTTCGCTGCAAGAACTACAGATTTTATACCCGATTTTTTATCTTCTGAAACTGCCTTACTTAACCAGTTTACTATATCATTATAGTCTCCTGAAACAACAAACACCTCTGCCTTTGGTGCATAGTGTTTATATTTCATTCCGGGTGATTTTGGTTTGCCAATGTCCGCCTTTTCAATAAGGCTTCTGTCTAACTCAACGCTGCCCAAAACCTGCTTTATCATTAAGGGAGTGATGCCTCCGGGTCTTAAAATAACAGCAGGCTCAACCGTCATATCAACAACAGTTGATTCAACTCCTACTTTGCACTGTCCTCCGTCTATAATATAGGATATTTTCCCGTTAAGATCCTCCAATACATGTTTTGCCATTGTAGGACTTGGTCTGCCTGAGCGATTAGCGCTTGGAGCTGCAACCGGAACCCCTGCCTTCCTAATTAATTCAAGTGCGACAGGGTTGTCGGGCATCCTTACAGCTACCGTATCAAGACCGCCTGTTGTTATATCGGGAACAACGCTGGTTTTCTTCATAATAATTGTAAGAGGCCCAGGCCAATATGCTGATATAAGTTTTAATACATCCGGCTTTATCTCGGTCACAAGGGGTTTCAACATTTCCAGGTCAGATATGTGCACAATCAAAGGATTATCCACCGGACGCCCCTTCGCAACATAAATTGACCGGACGGCTTTTCTGTCTAATGCGTTTGCACCAAGGCCATAAACTGTTTCGGTTGGGAAAGCCACAAGCCGGCCTTCCTTAAGCGCCCTGGCTGCATCTAAGAAGCCTGGTGCATCGCAGGACGTAAATTCAATATATTTGGTCTGCATTATATTCTCCGCTTTCAATGGTTCGATATATTTATCTTCTGTAATCAAAATAGATTATAGCACAACCAAATAATGCTGCAAGATACAAAAAAACCGAATTAAAGCTAATATATCAGCTTTCACTGTAGAATTTTAATATTTTATATATCCTACCTTGTAGCCAGTTCTATGATTCTTTCCACCGTAATATCCTTTGTAGAAACATTACACGCCAGAGTACGGCTGGACAGAACGGCAACACGATCACAAATTCCCAGGATTTCTTCTATGTCTGAAGAGATAAAAATTACGCCGACATCCTTTTTGACCAGATCATTAATAAAATTGTAAATATCAATTTTACTGGCAATATCTAATCCCCGGGTAGGTTCGTCAAGTATAAAGATTTTTGCGCGGTTCATGATCCATTTTGCAAAAATTGCTTTTTGCTGGTTACCACTTGAGTATTCCAAAATATTCTCTCTTGGATCCTGAGTTATGTTCAGTTTTTTAATATATTCTTTGACCGAATGCCTTAATATTGGAATGTTAATTTTTATTATATGAGTAAATCTTTTCAGAGCCGATACCGAAATATTATCACTAACGGTCAGGTAACTGAAAATGGAGTAGTTAATTCTATCTTCGGGAATCAAAGCAATTCCGTTTGAAATGGCGGTATAAGGGTCTCTGATTTTAACTTCCGAACCATTTATAAATATTTTGCCACTAACGTTATCTACCGCACCAAACAGGCATTTTGCCAAAAGAGTTCTGCCAGATCCTGCAAGACCTGTTACCCCTAATATTTCACCTTTTCGTAGATCAAAATTAATATTTTGCAGTTTATCTTCAAAACACAGATCTTTTACCGATAATACTACTTTCCCGGTTTTTACCTCAATTTTCGGGTACCTGTTTTGTATGTACTGACCGCTCATTAATTTAATAATCTCTTCCCGTGTACAATCCGAAACCTTTCTTGTATCAATAATCCTGCCATCTTTAATTATGGTGATTCTGTCTCCCAGAAGAAATACATCCTCCAGGCTGTGGGTAATATAGAAAATCCCTGCACCTCTTTCACGGATGCCTTTTACAACTCTGATTAAAAGCTCCCGTTCATTCTGTGTAAGCGCAGCAAAGGGTTCATCCAGGATAACAATTCGGGCGTTTGATACATAAGCCCTTAAAAACCCGCAAATTTGCCTCTGCGCCAACCCCAGTGAAGAAACTTTATCATTTATTGATATGGGAAGATTGAGCTCATTCAGCAACTCCTGACACATGTAATTGAGCCTGTCATGATCTATGGTTTTTAAAAATTTATTTTTGTATGGTAAATTGTCGAAAAACAGATTTTCAGCAATGGTTAGATTGGTCAGCATTTCAGAGTCTTGTCGTACATAGGAAATATCATTTCTTATATCGGAAGAGAATTCGCCGTATTTAAGTTCCTTACCCCCTAAAAAAAACCGTCCAGAATCGGGAGGTAACATTCCGCTAACAACCTGCATAAGTAAACTTTTACCCGATCTGTTCTCACCCATTATTATATGAATCTCCTTTCGGAACAAATCAAGGTTAATGTTCGATAAAGCAAAATTATCAATTTTTAAATTGATATTCTCCAGCTTTAAAAT
>JAAYNA010000182.1 GCA_012521105.1 Clostridiaceae bacterium | reverse complement strand
TGAAAGAAGTTCACTAAATTAAAAGTATGAGGATTTCACATTGACCTTCAAAGCAAGTAAACCAATAAAATAACAGGATGAAGAGATCATTGCCAACTTTTACTTGACACAAACCAATGGCACGAATATCTTTTATCAATTCGTCTTTTATGATATTGGGCCATACACCAGGAGCTGAGGATTTTTCAAATTCATTCAGCAATTGATTGACATCATTTTCAACAACTAGGGTTGTTTCGCAAACACTGTAGGTAAGTGTATAGTCACAATCGTCCAATGTAAATTTAACGGATTTGTTTTCACCAAGGCTTGTGTTTATCAGTGCTTCACCGAGAAAGTCATCACCGTCACCCCAGCCGAAATCTTCATCCCACAGTTTTATCTGAACGCTCTGGGAAAAAGTATATTCCTTGTCGATGTTCCAAGTCTGCTTTTTCTTAAGATTTTTGTAAATTTTCTCCCGGAATACTCCGTCAATATACACTTCAAAGCGTAATTCATCATAACCGGTAATGTCTTCGTTCTTTTTACAATCTAATTTTATAAGTTTTAGTAATCGTGTGGTGGATGGAATAGTGGTTGATGGGTCAGAAGGGCTAGAATTATCGAATACATCGTAAAACAGGGAATAGTTTGCATCGTCGCCGGTAAATTTACCGGTAGCATTTTGAACACTGCTTTTCCCGATGGTAATGGTATCTAAATGATCATCTGCATCAGGGGAATCCTCATCGTACAGCTTAATTTGAGCACTGTTGGAAAATTCAAACTGTCTGTCGATCTGCCAAGTTTGATTATCATTGAGAGAGTGTCTTAAGACTGTTTTATTACCGTCAACATAGATTTCAAGCCGGCATTCATCTGCTCCTGTCCAGTCTTCCGTTTCATAACACTTTAAACTCCTGATGTGAAGTATGCTCATGTTCAATTCCTCCCATTTTATTTTTTTTTTAAGAAATTAATCTTTACTGTCCTTGCAGTATTGATTCAATCATATAATATCACATAGTAAACAATTTAGGTAAAGTTTTCCTCAAAATGTAGTATATTTTGAAAGGGTGAACCTTGAAAGTCACGAATTAACTGATAAATTCGGATATTATCAATTCAATTTATTGCATGAAAATAGTAGATTTATGTACATTTATAAGATATAATGGTTAAACAGTGTATATTTTGCATTAAGAAAAGTATGGAAGAAGCATTGTGAAGTAAGTCATATTAAATACACCTTATGTTAAATGATCAAATATAAGAGGTTTTTCAGTATGTATCTTAGAAAAGTAAAAAACAGAAAGACAGGACGTATTTATTTGTCCATAGTTCAAAGTTATCGCGACAAGGATAGCAAGAAACCTAAGTCCATTACTATAAAATCTCTTGGTTATCTTGATGATCTGGAAAAAGAGTATTCGGATCCTATAGCATTTTTTAGTAATGAAATTGCCTTAATGAACAAGCAAAGGGCTGAAGAATCTTCGCCTATTAATTTAAGTTTCTGTAAAAATGAAAGAATATCTACTGACTTTACAAACAGAAAAAACTTTGGTTTTACGGCTTTAAGTAAAATTTATCATGAACTTAAAATTAATAAGTTCCTTGCGAACCGACAACATGCTAATAAAGAATATAGTACCGATTCCGTAATGAAACTCTTGATATTCTCACGGTTGCTTTATCGGACTTCTATGAAAAAGGCCTATGAGAATAGAGATATTTTTTTTGAAGAATCAGATTTTTCTTTAATTGATATGTATAAAGGTCTTTCATTTTTAAACAAGCATCAAGAGGCTTTAAAACTATGGCTTTACGAACATATCAGAACTTTGTATAAACACAGTACAAAACCGGTTTATTATTGGCTTACCGATTATTGTTTTGGAATCGGCGAACCTGATGGCATGCGTAAAAAGAAGATTTCCGAGAAATATCCTCTGAATTTGATTTTACAAATGGGATTATTTACAGATGCAAACGGCATTCCTGTTAATTATAAGCTTTTTCCCCAAGACGTTTCGGACAAAACTGTTTTGATATCGGTGCCGCGAAAAATCCAAAAAGATTATTTATTGGAAAGGATTATCATTGTAGCTGACGAAAGTAAAACCACGGCCGATAATATTTTAAATATACTAAAAGACGGTAACGGCTATATGTTGAATTGCTCTGTTAGAGATGCGGATAAGAATTTTCAGGATTATGTTCTTGATAAAAGAGGATATGTCAATATTGGAGACGGTGTAAAGGTTAAATCCAGAGTACATTCAAGGGAAATATCAACAACTGCTGCCAATGGAAAAAAATAAAAAAGTTCGTGGATGAGAAGCAGGTTATTTTCTACAGCTCCAAATATGCATTAAGAGCAAAACATGAACGTGCCCTTGTGCTGGCTAAAGCCGGAAACTTAATTGGAAGACCGGCAAGGAATAATGAAACTGCATCTTGTGGCACTTGTAGATATGTTCAAAACCTTGCTTTTGATTCTGGAACTGGTGAAATACCCGGAACCGTCGGTCAATTATTTACCGTTGATGAAGAGAAATTGAGGGAAGAAGAAAAGTTTGATGGCTATTTTGCCGTTATTACCAGTGAATATAGAGAATCGCCCGATAAAATTATTAAAATATTTAAAAACATAGGAAAAATTGAAGAGTTTTTCAAGGTAGCAAAAAGTGATTTTGAGAACAGAACGGATAAATTATTACTGAGAGAACGTATAGGTGTTCATTTTTTAATATGTTTTGTGTCCCTTGCAATTATCAAAATACTTCAACAAAGGTTAAAGGGTAAGCATTCCGTAACAGCTATGCTTAAGAGCCTTAGTAAGGCTTGCTGTAGCCATATTAAGGAGAATTACTACCTTTTTGATTTTTACAATGATGTTCTTGAAGATATAGGGAAAGAACTGAATATTGATTTTGGGAAAAAGATTATGACTTTTGGAGATATCAAAAAAATCATTGGGGATTCAAAAAAAGTATAATGCATGCTATATATTAACAATGTTTGGGTATTACCTGTATAATAATGTTGTTGCAGTATTATGCAAGGGTTCACTGTCTGTAAAAATTGTAGAGGTGGTTTTTGAATAACTGAATACCGGCACAGGTATACAGGGAGGCCTTGCAAAAGGTTTGTTTGTGTTACCTATGTAATTTCTTTCGAGCAACGTGAATCGTGTAAATACAAATCGCAGGCACGCATTGGTAGTGTGTTTTTTTATTGGGTAAAAAAAGAAACTGATAAAGGAAGGTTTAGGTCATGACTATAAATAATCATGGATGGGATGAACAATTTTATTAAAAAATAACAATAATAGCACATATGAGGGTAATAAAAATATGAGTTTGTAAATTTTAAAATATAAGAAGGATTTTTATTCTATATGTAGAATAAATATAAAATGTGAGTTAACGAAGTTATTCTGAATTCTATATCACATAGGTAGTACTAAAGTATGCAGATTATATTTTGAACACCGAAAGGAGCATAATATGCCGATGATATGTTGCAGTGAATCTTCAACGGAGTTTTTTGAAATTATCAATTACATTCAAGCCTTTATGAAAATCGCCCCCCCAGGAGAATCCTGGAGAACATATCCTTTATCTTTCAAAGCGTGGAAGTCATTTCCAATTTCTGTGCAAAAGGAAATCTTAATAAAAAAAGATTTTCCAGCACTTTTTAAATCGGCTCTCGATTATGTAACCTAAAAGAGCCCAGTTTTACTCATAACAAAATTTAAAATAGCTTAATTCTCTTTATAAGATTGCTAAAGGGATAGTAATCGGATTTATGCAGCAACTTTTCAAATGCTTTCATTTGAATTTGTGCAGAATTTTCAGTTATAAATAACCCTTTTGGCGAACTATTATCATTTTACGGCTTTGGGGCAGCTCGTTTTTATAGTATTAATGAGAACCTGTATTACGTTAACAGGGTCGAACAGTGGCAAAAGCCACTGATAAAATAAGAGGACTAATCGTACAAGGAGGTGAAAAAATGTCTGAAGTGTTAAGAGGTGCATTGCTGGAACAGCAAGAGGAAACACAGAAGGACAAGTTTCTAACATTTACTCTAGGGAAGGAGTACTACGGAATTGAGATCAAGTATGTGACAGAAATTATAGGGATTCAACCTATTACCGAAGTACCCGAATTGCCGGAGCATATTCGAGGAATAATCAATTTGCGAGGCAAGATAATCCCTGTAATGGATGTAAGACTAAGATTTAAAAAGGAATTTAAAGAGTATAATGATAGAACTTGTGTAATTGTTATTGATGCTGAAAATATACTTATTGGGCTGATTGTAGACAGCGTTTCGGAAGTTCTGTCCATTCCGGGTGAAGATATTGTTGCACCGCCGGATATAAACCAGAGCAGAAATAAGTATATTAAAGGTATTGGCAAAACCGGAAATGATGTTAAGCTGATACTGGATTGTGAGAAATTGCTTTCGGAAGAAGATATGGGTAGCTTAAGCATTGCAATATAAATCAAGGAGGATTGAATAAGTTAGCGTAAAGTTATTGTAGGGAATGAGACATAAAATACCATATATAATTGAAAAGAAGATGACATCCTGTTAAGATATTAATTAACCAAAAATAATAAATAGAAAGGATGACATCTTCTATG
>JAAYNA010000181.1 GCA_012521105.1 Clostridiaceae bacterium | reverse complement strand
TATCTTCATCTCCCATCAACTTTTCAAAGCGGTTTTTATTGTATTCCTCATAGAAATTTTCAGGCCGCTTGAAAGTTTCATCCAACATTTCCACACTCTTCATGCGAGATACGCGGAAATCGCGGATTTCCTCCCTGAGATGGCAATAACAAATCAAATGATAACATCCTTCCCTGATCTCAAGGTAATACGGATCTATTTTTCTGCGTGTCATTTCATTATTGTTAAACGAAAAATATTGTATCTGTAGCCTTCTGTTTTTTTCTATTGCTTCCCGTATTATTCGCATGTAATTCTCGTTAATGCATTTTTCAAGCACTGCCTCGGACGGGTTCACTTTTATAAAGTCAGAAAGAGAGTCTATGTAGTTCTGCTTTATCGGGGGAACTTTTTTAAGCATATTTTCAAGCAGGTCCTGTGCTGTTTTTCCTACATCCAGTACCGAGTATGGTTTTAATATTTCTTTCAGAAAGTATATAGAGATAAGTTCCGGTACAGTAAATGTTATGTTTTTAATGTTATACTTGTCGGCCTTGTAACAGATTTCTCCGGAATTGTTTTTTTCCTCGTACACAAAAAAGTGCCTGGATATATCATCTATATCCCGTTGAATGGTTTTTTTGCTCACATCTATTCCCAGCTTTTTCAGGTTATTATAAATCTCCTGGATTGTATACCCTTCCTTGCTTTCTGACAGGACAGAAAGGATGTGCATTTGTCGTTCAATTTGCTTTATATCGGCCATAAGAATCACCAATGACTATATCGGAATAATATACGCTTGCTATTAATTATAGCACTAACGCCATACATTGGCATATACTTATTTGGAAGATTCAGCCTGTCCTGCCTGGAATATATCCGAAGTAATCGCCAGTATTCGTTTTTTCACAGAAAACAGGCTGAATTTTAGCCATATTAACTCTTAACCCTTACCAGGCCATGCCTTGTAAAATACAACTCACCGCTCACAACTTTTTCGTTAATAATCCGCTCCAGTATACGGCAATAGAGTTCAATCTGCTTTGAATAATGCTGAACCAGAAGATTTAACTGTTCCTCTGTCTCAAAATAGTTTGTCTTATAATCAATCACCGACCAGCCATGTTTCTCTTTTACAGCCAAGTCTATTTTTCCGTTAAGGACTACGGGCAATGCATTTTCAATCCCCAGTATTTTATGTATTTCATCGCTGCTTTCAAGTCTGATTGAAAAAGGAACCTCGGTAAGCTTTACTTCAGCATTTTGAATTCGTGAATAAAGTTCGCTCCCTTTAAATTCCTTTATTATTTCCTCTGCTTTCCTGATGTACTCAGGCCCAGTAAACCCATACTGTTTCAGAATCAGTTCACAGCAATTGCCGTAGAATGTTTCATCCCTTACAAGCCTTTCAATTATTTCATGAATGGCACTGCCCCACTCCGGGCCAAGTCCACCTTTTATATCGTGGGGAGGGGCTTCCTTAATTATGTCTGTTACGGCCAGCTCTATGTATGTAGGTTTTTTAGCCGAAACAATTAGGTTATTAACTTTAATTTTAAATTCCTCAAGTTCTTCCTTTTCCATGGATGAAGATTTTTCAGGCTCTTCAGGCTGAGGAATTTGAATATCCGGTATTTCATATATGTCATTTTCCTTGTTGGTAAAAATGAGCAGTGGTTCCCACGGGTTTTTACTGTTGGACTTATCACAGCCGGAAATAAACAGAAGGTTCCTGGCCCTGGTTGCAGCAACGTACAAAAGCCGTGCCTCTTCGGCATTCTGGTACTGAATTTCTGTGGATTCATATTTATCCCAGTTTAAAGGCTGCCCAACTATTTTGGTTGAGAACTCCCCTGCTTCCTTTTTTATAACAAAATAACATTTTGATTTTTCTTCGGTTCTCTGAATGTGGCAATCGGGCACAATATTGGGCCGTTTATATGGATGGGCAAGGAAAACAACGGGAGCTTCAAGCCCTTTCGCTTTGTGGAGGTTCATAATCCTGACGGCATTTTGCTCTTCACCGCTTATGTCAAGCTCCTCATCCAAATCTGCGTCGATTATGGCTTGAAGCTGATCAACCATTGAGCTAAAATCGCTGAAACCCGAAAAAACATTACGCCTAAGCATTTCCAGAATTTTTATTATATAACCGCATCCGGTTTTGCCTTCGGCTCCGGCAAGAGTTAACGGAATAAGGCCTATGTCCTGCGCTATATTTTCAAACACTGCTACAGGAGGTTTGTTTCGAGCCCAGTTAAGATACATTAGCAGCTTTTCATAAGCGCTTTTGAACAAAGCTGCTGTTTCTTCCTGTAAATTCTCAGGGATTTCCGCATATGGCTTAAAAGAGCCGCCAGAAAGCTTGTACTCTGCCAATGCTTTATCGCTTATGCCAAAGAACATGCCCCTTAAAACGGCGACTAGGAGAACCTGGTTTTCGGGATCCTGCAAAAACTTAAGAAGTATAACAAATTCTTTTAACTCTTCCACATCGGACAGTGAACTGCCCCCAGACATCTGTACCGGTATGCCGTATTTTTTCAGAGTCTTTGCATAGACTTCCATGCTGTCTTTATAACGCAAAATTATTAAAAAATCCCTGTATTCAGGTTTTTCGGAAAGGCCCTTTTCCTTTTCCGCATTTGTCCTTGCAAGTTTCAAGCCTTTATTATCCACTGCATTGCGGATGATCCGCGCAATATAACCGGCATCCTGTTCCACTATTTCCTGTTTCTTTGTGAATTGCTCGGGTATGCTTATAATCCTTACCCCTGAATCAGTACCTTCGACATCGCCATTCACAGTGTTTACGGTGCTGAACGCCGCCTGGTACTGGCTTGATTCATGTGGCAATATGTTTTCAAATACCTTGTTAAACCAAATCCCCATTGTATTCGTTGAGCGGAAATTTGATGTTAATTCTGCAACCTTCCCGCCTGTCTGCAAAAACAGTTGTTTTACCCTGTTGTATATATCGATATCAGCTCTTCTGAACCTGTATATGGACTGTTTTGGATCGCCTACAACAAAAAGTGAACCCGGATAAGGCACAAGTTTATGCCACTTTTTTTCATTCACATCCTGCCCGGTCAGAAGAAACATCAGTTCTGCCTGGATTGGGTCGGTATCCTGGAATTCATCTATCAAAAGGCACTTGTACTTGCTTTGAAAATACAAACGAACTTCGGGATGGTTTTTTAACATATCTACTGTTTTCATCAGCAAATCCTGAAAGTTAAGGCCAGATTGCCTGTTTTTTAACCGCTGGTAATATTCCTGGGCAGGCATCAGGAAATTCATTGCAATATAATGGCAATATTCCCTCCATTGCTTTAAAACCGGCCTTATTTCAGTTTGTGACAGACAGTTTACTTCATTCTGGATCTCCTTTGTTTTTTCGCTGTCACAGAGCCATTTCTTCAAAGTTGCCTTTTGTTCGGTTTCAAATTTCTCAAGCAGGTTCACCCTGTTTATTTCAATATCCATATCGTAATAACTGAGCATGCGTATAGCGGCCAGAATTCTTTTCTGTAGATTATCATATCCCTTTTCAGGTTCGGTTTTCGGAATATAATTTTTTGCTTTATACAAAACGGGTTTAAGCTTTCCAATAGCAGGCAAAAAGTCAGGCTTTTGCGCGCTTTCACGTACAATCTCCACATCGGGATATTCTGTAACGCGGTTGAAAATACTTTCAAGTTCTGAAGGGTTCAGCCCGATATCATTCAGCTGTGACAACCTTTCGGGGAAATTTTTCCTTACATCCAGCAAATATTGCTGCCAGGCCTGTTTATGCAAAAGCCTGTCGGTTATTTCATCTATCTCTTCAAAATCGGGATCAACGGCGCCTTCAACAGGTCTTTCCCGCAGTAATGAAGCGCAGAAGGAATGTATTGTGCCTATAAAGCATTTCTCCATATTGTTCAGCGCTTCTTTAAGCTTGTTTTTAAGCTCTGCATCCGATTCTTCACGACAGCGCTTCTCAATTCCGTTCTGGAAACGTTCTTTCAGCTCCTGGGCTGCTTTTCGGGTAAATGTAATTGCTGCTATATTTTCCACTTTGCATTTTCCCGAAGCAATCAGGCTCACCATACGATCTACCATGCTCGTGGTTTTTCCCGAACCTGCTCCCGCTTCAACAAGCATGTTTACATCAAGCTCGTTTTTAATTAATTCCCTAACGCTTATATCAGGAATAGTATTCTTATTCATAATCATTAAGCCCCCTTAATGCCTTCAGAGCTGCTACAGTATCATCATTTCTTTTAGCCCCTGTTACTTTCTGAAGCCTGTAAACACGGCACACCACCTGGTAGTCACACCACCGGCAGTCATCAGTATCCAGGGTTGCAGCAAATGTCCCCTGTTCCATTACATCAAAAAGGTTATTAAGCAGGCTTACCAGTTTTGATTTGTCACGCTGAACACGGATATAACGCCTGCCTTCTCCCTTTTTAGTGGGAAACAGGTATACCCCTTCTTTTACCCTCACATCTTTGGTATCGTTGTTTTTTCGGAGCAATACCTCACAGGCATATGCATATAGAGCATGCTGCAATTGCCTGCCTTGTTTAAAGAAGTCCCTGTCGCTGTAACCGTAAGTTCCTCCGGATTTATAATCCACTATTCTGTAAGTATTTTCATCCAGTCTGTCCACACGGTCTATTTTTCCGGACAAGAGTAATCTCCTTCCGGAGCCCAGAGGAATTTCTACCGGCGGATAACCTTCATCATCCAGTCCGAATGCAAGTTCAAATTCAACTGGTATTCCCCCGTCAAAGTTTTCTTCCTCTCCTGCGAGGAAAATGAGACAGGACTCTAGGATCTCCCTTTTTTCAATTTCAAACACTATTTCGTTGGGCGGCGGGATCTGGTTTTTTATTTCCTGAATTGCTGCTCCGGCAATTTCAAGGATAACCGGGCTGTGCTTTTCCCTGCTTGGTTTTTCATCCTTTTCGGAAATGGTTTTATAAAATCGCTCGAATATAGTATGGTACAATGATCCTTTTTGAAAAGGATCAAGCCATGTTTCCGGGTCATAGACCAGTTCATCGGGAAGCGACACATTGAGAACATAACGCAGGAAATACCGGTACGGGCATTTTGCGAGAAGCTCCAGCCGGCTTGCCGAAAATGCCTCGTTTTCTTTTATTATATCCAGATTTCCAACATATCCGTCATAGCATGTGAATTTGTCACTGCCCTGATTGTCCCATGCATCCTTTCCGTGCTTAAGATTAGGGTAACACTCTATAACAGATTTAATTATATCGCCCGCCAAAGCTCCCTTATAATATTTATTAAGCCAGAAATATGTCGCATCAAGGGCATTATCAGAAATATAGCCTTCTGTTGCAGTAAAATAACTCTTTAAATCCGAATAATCAGCCGAGACGTTCCCGCTAATCATCCTGTAAACCTGCAGGATAAACGAAGACGGTATTTTATCCCGGTTTTCAGATGGGTCAAAGGATGAATAGATGAGCGTTATATTTCCTCTAACGCCCGATATCAGTTCAACAAGACCGTACAGCCTTTCATTCGGTTTTTCTCTATTTTGAATTATATGCTCCGATATTTTTTTCTTTTCCACATCAAGCAGAACAGGATCTTCACCGATTTTTCCCGGGAACCTGTCTGCATCAAGGCCGATAAAATAGTGATGCCGCCTGTTGATATATAAACCATTATCAAAATCGGTAATGTGGATATGCCCCTTTTCGGGCCCCGATACTCCTATTCGTATATTCTGTACATTACTTTCCAAAATACGCAGTCCTTCGTCCATCTCAACAGAAAGATCGGCTGAAATCCGGTCAAGGTTTTCAGAAATTGCATCTTTTGCGGCTTTATCGAGAGGACTTTTTACCTGTGCAAATGCATTAATAAAATCCGAAATTCCTTTTGCAAGTCTGCCCAGTGAAACCATCCGTCCAGGCGGGTCAGGGATCATATTCAGTATGGCTTCTATAAACTTTCTCACAGATAAAAGTGTTTTTATCCTGTTTTGATTTTTTTCGCCGCCCGCATTGTTTTCAATTTGCAGATAAGCCAATTTTTCATCAAGGACGGGAAGATAGCGCTCCCTTCCCCATCCGATACCAGATGCTCTAAGGGTATTCGCGGCCTGAAATGCCGTTATGGTTTCACCGTCTTCCCCGGGTATCTCAATAAGACCCTGGTATAACATTTTTGTTAAATATGAAACCTGATAATTTGAACCTATCCATTGGATTACTGCGGTAAAAGCCTTTCCTGCCCTTGTATTTCCAACGTTTATACCATATCCGAATGAAACAGGTATATCAAGCTGTTCTGCTTTTTGATACAGCAACTGGGCGTATGGCTCCACTGACGCAGTATATATGCATACATTGTCGAAGGGTACTTCTTTTGATATAATGTCCCGCAATACAGCTTCAACTTCATTGCTTTCACCATATGCTTCCACTAAACGTATATGGCTTAAGTCATCATCTTTTCTGTTTTCATCAGGAGAATAAAGATTAATAAAAGGGGAGGAGACGGTTTTTTCAGGATATTTTACGCAGTAATAAGAATTCGGTACACTGATTCCATTCAGCTGTTCATCATATATTACCTGTATTGAACCGAATTTTTCATTAATCAGTTTCTTTTCAATCAACCGGAGTTTAATGCTGTTTGGAACAATTAACAGTGCATCTTCTTCTCTTGTTCCGCTGCACCTTAAAATCTTCTGAATAAGCCCGGGATAATCAGTCAGACCCTGGTTTTTCAGCATTAAGTCATATTCATTAATTATCTTCCTGATATCCCGGCCCTTCCCGGGGCACACAAAACTTGTCTCACTGAGTTCTTCAGAGCTTAAGCCGGCATACCTGATTTCCATAACGGCATTCCATATAATATCCGATAACGAAGGTGTTGCCTGTATATCGGTAAAGTACTCAAATTCATTATTCTGCCGCATACTGTAAATGACTGAAAACATCAGCTGCCGTGACAAGTTGTCGTCGGCAAGGATTTCATTATTTCCGCCCAGCAGCGGCATGCCCAGTTCATATGCAATGCTTTTGATTGTTTCAATCCTTAAATTGAATACCGGGATCTTTGCCGCGAGGGATGATAAAATGTTCTGCCCGATGGCATACGAAGGCAGAAGAAGTATTTTTGTCTTCAAACTATTATTTGTGCATATATTTGCTAAAGCGTCTATCATTACTTATAACCCCTGTTTTTTAAAAATGGTTTTTGGGAAAGCGAAGAATTTGCAGCCTTACAACTGTTGCGGAAAAATGGGTGTACGCCCCCTTTTTTTATATTACTATAAAAAAAGAATTTTGTGGAGAAAGAACAGTTATTGCTTCGATAAATGTAATCTGCCTGAAAGTCAGGATAAAGCTTTTTGTTTTATCATTTTCCCGGATAAAAACTGGATAAATGCTATAAAAAGACGGGCAACTGAATAGAAGTATATTTAAACAGTTGGCGAAGGAAGTCAGGCCAAAGAAGTATTTATATAATATGCCGGTTGAAATTAAGACTATGGCCATGCATATCAGCAGGAGGCAAAATTTCAATAAATTGGAAATTGAGTACTCTGCATCAGGAAATCAAAGTAGTAAAACTTCCTGTGCATTTTAAAATTGCCCCCCTGTAAAATGTCATGGCCATAGCCTGCTACTTGCGAATAATTATGTCTACAAATTGCCTGCCATACTGTCCACATTTAAGCTCCGCATGCTCAGCGGAACATATTCCCTGCGGGGCGCTATGCTCTTGTAAGCAGGTCTTATTATTTTCCCCTTGTTCACCAGTTCTTCTATCCTGTGAGCACTCCAGCCTACAATCCGTGCTACCGCAAAAAGCGGTGTAAACAACTCTTCAGGGATATTTAGCGCTTTATAAACAAAGCCTGAATAGAAATCCACATTAATGCTGACGCCTTTATAAATCTTTCTTTTTTCTGCAATAACCTCAGGTGCCAGGCGTTCCACCTTTTCATACAGCCTGAATTCATCCTCATAGCCTTTTTCTTTTGCAAGCTCCCTGGCATACTCTTTTAAAATCTCGGCTCTTGGATCGGATACCGAATATACCGCGTGTCCCACACCATATATTAATCCGCTTCGGTCAAAAGCTTCACCGTTCAGCAGTCTATTTAGATAATCCCGTATCTGGCCTTCATCCTCCCAATCGTTAACATTCCGTTTCAGATCATCAAACATCTGCGTTACCTTTACATTTGCACCTCCATGCCTTGGCCCTTTCAGGGAGCAGATTGACGATGCTATTGCCGAGTAAGTGTCCGTTCCTGTTGAAGTAATAACATGGGTGGCAAAGGTGGAGTTGTTTCCTCCCCCATGCTCAGCGTGTAAAACCAAGGCCAGGTCCAGCAAAACGGCTTCGAGATGAGAGAATCTGGAATCAGGCCTTAAAAGATGAAGGATATTTTCAGCTGTAGAATACCTTCGCTTTGGAGCATGAATAACCAAACTCTTATTCTGATAGTAATGAGCCAATACCTGATATCCATAAACAGCCAGCAATGGAATCTGGGCAATAAGCTGCAGGCACTGCCTTATAACATTGCTTATCGATATGTCGTCTGCCTGCTCGTCATAGGTATATAATGCCAATATACTTCTGGACAGGATGTTCATTACATCCCTGCTGGGAAGTTTCATAACGGCATCTTCCGTAAAAGATGGGGGCAGCTTTCGGTATTCTGACAATAATGATTTAAACTCATTTAACTCGTTTATGTCCGGCAGTTCTCCAAACAGCAACAAATATGTTACTTCCTCAAAGCCAAACCTGCCTTCTGACATAAACCCGTTTACGATGTCTTTTATGTTCATTCCTCTGTAAATTAATTCGCCAGGACCGGGAACTGTCTCTCCCTTTTCATTAACATACGAAGCATTAACCTCGCCAATTTCTGTAAGTCCTGCTAAAACGCCCTTTCCGGAGATGTCTCTTAAACCTCTTTTCACATCGTACTTAATATAGAGTTCAGGGTCAATCCTATTGCATTTCTCAGCCATTAAAGCATACTCTTTCATCAGTGAACTCTTTCTTTTCTTAATCCCTTCCATACGGCACCTCCTAAACTATTTTGTTTTAAAGTCAATATATGTGATTTATTCCAGAAATTATCGAGGTGGTTATAAAAAAACCATGGAGTATATCCATGGTTAATATGCTGTACCCCTCTTTCACGGCCTACGAGGTTAGCTGCCGGGCTCGGACTGAAAGAGTTATCCTATCCATAATGGAATTCGCCCCTTAAATTGGTTCCCCCGCTTCACAAACGTGAATTAAGCCTATATGACTTTAAAAATATCCACTTTAGATTATACAATATCCTCTGTCATTTGTCAAACTAAAATTGCCTTGTATGGTGTACTTTAAATTGCAAGTTTAATTGCCTTACAAAATCTTACAGAACCCTGTTTTAAGCGACCACAATCTTTGCCATTTCATTCGCAGTTCGATAACCAAATATTCTCCTTGGGTAATTGTTCATCCAG
>JAAYNA010000180.1 GCA_012521105.1 Clostridiaceae bacterium | reverse complement strand
GTTTATGCCGTCAAGACTGCTGCTGATCCCGATAATGGTATGGATGTCGCCACTCTTGATGATACAAAGGTGGGCATCTTGCGCGGCATCTTCTGGGATATGAACCAAATTAACTATTGGATAGAAACGATTGAGCATGAGGAAACCATTATAACCGAAGATGAGGACGGCAACGAGGTCGAAGAGACTATTACCATTACGGAAACAACCCTGCATATAGTATTAGCCTCAAAAACCCATGTTGATATGATTACCGAATACCACTTCAATTCTGAACAGATCGGACTGTTAAATGAGTTAATGCAGGATGAATATCAGCAGTTATTTATGCAGCTTATTGAAGGTTAAGCATATGTAACTTTATACACGATTCCGGTCTCCAGAGGGAGAACACCAAAAGGAAGATATAATTCGTAAAACTAAATCAAATGAAAGGCGGGATAACTCCATGAATTTAAAGGAAACAAGGAATACGGAATATTCAAAGTGTGTGAATCTATTGGCTAAACTAATTGACCTGGATGATAACACAAAAGAAAAAATCTTCAAATGCTTTCAGTGCATGGGGATAAAAAACTTTTTTATAAATCTGGAATCAGTTGATTTACCTGTTGAGACTTGTGAGAAGTTGAAAAATATAAAGTCCGTTATTGAGATGTTTGATGAAGAAGGGGGGCAAGTGTAACATGAAACAGGAAATGCAGCACACTGAAAAATTTTTAAAAGGACTGACAAGCTTAACAGGCCTTCCATATAAAAAGCTTCAGCAGTACGTGAAAACAAATAACCCCTTCAACATCCTGGAACATCCTCACATCATGGAGCCGAATGAAAAACAGCTTGAAAAGATAGGCCTGCTAAATGAATTCATAGCATCTTACAACATATTAAAAGTCTACGAGAAGGATGATAAGATCATACTCAATTCATCAACCGCATCAGGACAGTACTTTTTAGCCCTTTTAGGAGGGATGAAGGATAAAGAAAGGTTTATGGTTTCTTTTTTAGACAGCGGCAATAACATAATCGAAACCAAAATCATGTCTGAAGGGAGTATTGGACAGGCACCAGTTTATCCGCGAGAAATATTAAAATATGCTCTTGCCTGCGATTGTAAGTCTATAATTTTAGCCCATAACCATCCCGGTGGCTCCCAAAATTTCTCTATAGAAGATAAAACATTGACACAGAGAATAGTTGATATATTTCATCCGCTTGAGATTAAGGTCTTGGATCACATTGTTGTTGCCGGTACAAGTTATACTTCTATGGCAGAGAAAGGCTTACTTCCTAATCAGTGTAAAGATGTAGCAAATTATGATGCCATTATATTGGATGGGGCATCTTTAAAAGAAAAGCAGAATAGGTTTCAATATACACGTTAGTTTTTAATGATAAAAGGTTTAGTTATAGTTAAAACTAGAAATAAAGAATATATGGGTATTTCGGAGATTTGTTGCTGTACAGTTGCATGAAATGCATCAACATCCGGGTACCCTTATTTTTTGTTTACTAAAAAAATTATATTGATTAGATTATTTGATTTATTTAGACAAGGTATTGTACCCATTATTTCTGTATGATATATTAAATCCAATATTATCCATAGGGTGACAATTTATTTATTTTAATAATGAACGGTTGATAAGCGGATTAAACAATATAATGATGGCGAGAAATTATAGGGTTTTTCAATAACCACAATCTTGTCGTGAATGGAAGAAATAGTGAAAATGTGAACACAGAAGACATTTGCAGACCATATCAAGATCCACTATAGAGAGGTTAAAAATATGCTTGGTTTAAAACGGGGAGTAGTTGAGCTGTGCGACCATGGTAAAGCATGGGAGCAAAATGCGGCTCAAACTATAGAAAAGCTAAAAGTCATATTTGGTAATGTAGCAACTGATATTCAGCATGTGGGAAGCACTTCTATTGTTAATATTAAAGCTAAGCCTATAATTGACATCGCTGTTGCAGTTAGTGACTTTGACGAAGTAATAAAACTTATTCCTGCGCTTGAAGAATCAGGATTTATGTATCGTCAACATAATGTAGAGGATGATATGCTTTTTGTATGTGGCGATCAGAACGCCGATATAAGAACCCATCATGTTCACGTAGTCAAATCAGGAAGCAAAGGATGGTATGATTATATTAACTTCAGGAATTATTTGAATGCAAAACCTGAGGTTGCAAAAGAATATGAAGCCTTTAAGCTTCGGCTTATGAGTGAACATCAAACCGACAGATTGGCATATACAGAGGGCAAGGCAGAGTTCATAACTCATATTTTGCGGAAAGCACAGGTGTGGTCTTTCCTTGGAAAGACAGTAACTGTAACAATTGACAGCCAACTTGGCAGTGTTCACCCAAAGCACAATGACATTTTATATCCCATAAACTATGGTTATATTGACGGTGTAATTGCGCCTGACGGTGAAGAACTTGATGTATATATCATCGGAGAGGAAAGACCGCTTAAAGAATTCACAGGTAGGGTTATTGCAATAGTACACCGAGAAAATGATATTGAAGACAAGCTTGTCGCTATTCCGGAAGGAATTACCTTATCGGCAACAGAAATTGAGAATGCTGTTTCATTCCAAGAAAAATATTATAACAGTAGAATAGAAATATTTGATCCTAAAATTGTTCATATTCTCGGTGCATCAGGTTCAGGTACGACAACACTCGGAAAAGCAATAAGTGAAAAACATGGCTTTAAGCACCTTGACACGGATGATTTTTACTGGCTTCCAACTGATCCTAAATACACAATCAAAAGAGAGCCTTCCGAAAGACAAAGGCTGCTTTCTGAAGCCATTTCAAAAGCAGAGAGATGTGTGATATCCGGCTCATTATGCGGTTGGGGTGATATATTTATTTCTAAATTCGAGTTGGTTGTTTTAGTAGAGACACCAACGCAAGTGCGAATTGAACGATTAAAGCAGCGTGAATATAATAACTTTGGCGACCGTATTTTGCCTGGAGGTGATATGTACCAAAGTCACATTGAATTTCTTGAATGGGCAACTAAGTATGATACTGCAGGAATTGAGCAAAGAAGCCGAGCTTTGCATTCAGAATGGCTTAAAAAGGTAAATTGTCCTGTGATAATTATTGATGGAACACAGCCAATAAATGAGATGTTAAATAAGGTTGGATTAAGTAATGGATAATCGTATTATAGCTGACATTACAAATTTTATATTTGTATCTGATGAACCTCAAAAAGTCGACGTTATATTTCTGCCTGGAGGCTCTTTCCCTGAGATTCCCGAAAAAGCAGCTAAGCTATATCATGATGGATATGCACCTCTATTACTCCCGTCAGGAGGTGTCAGTGTAAAAAGCGGGAAATTCAATGGTGTTAAATCAAAAACGGATATTTATGATGAAGAGTATAAAACTGACTGCGAGTTTTATACCGATGTACTGCTGAAAAACGGTGTTCCCCGTGATTCTATAATCTGTGAGGACAAATCCGGTCATACAAGAGATAACGCCTTTTTGTCCGGCAAGGTGATTGATGAGGAAGGGCTTATTATCAAAAAGGCAATGATATGCTGTAAGTCCTTTCACGCAAGACGATGTTTGATGCTGTATCAATTAGCTTTTCCCGAAGCCAAAATATTCGTTGTTCCTGTTGATTGCTATGGTATCACTCGTGACAATTGGTATAAGCAGGAATATGGTATTGATCGTGTGCTTGGGGAACTGGCACGTTGTGGTAATCAGTTCGTAGGAGATGTAAAGGAGTATTTGAAGTGCCAAAAGTAGAACTGACCAGATTGGTAATGATACAGGAGAAATCAGCATTTTACCTTATGGAGCAATGGCTGAAATTAACTGTGATAATAAGACTTTTTCCATAGTTGAAAGTGGGGTTGAGTAATATGTCCGATATTATTTTCAAGACAGAGAATTATGTGTTTAGCTACCGAGTTGCCGGAATTCTTATACATAATGGCAAGGTACTGCTGCAAAAACCAACCAATGACACAGGGTATGCCTTTCCCGGCGGGCATGTAGAATTTGGTGAAACAAACAAAGAAACTTTAATACGTGAATTCAAAGAGGAAATTGGTGCAGACATTAAGGTAAAGGAAATCAAGTGTGTTGCTGAAATATTCTTCCCATGGGGCAATAAGCCTTGCCATCAGATTTGTCTTTATTACATAATTGAACTTACAGATGAGGCACAGATACCGCTTGATGGAAAATTCATTGCTCATGAGCACATTGAAGAACGAGATTTTGATATTGAATTCCATTGGATTCCTCTTGATAAATTTAAGAATGTAGAAATATATCCAAGCAATGCCAGTGAACTGATAGAACACATTAATGAAGGTGTTAAACATTTTGTGTATAGAGAGGATTGACATATGAATTTCATTGAAAATGCTCCGACTTCTGCAAAACAGATAGCTGATCTACGGGAGGCGGTTGGCTGGAACCGAATGGAGTGCTGTTATGAAAATGAGTTTATGACCTCCTATTTTCACATTAGCGTATATGACGATCAAAAGCTAATTGGATATATTGACACTGTTTCAAATGGTGTTACAGATGCCTATATCCAGGATCTGATGGTACACCCCGAATATCAAGGCAAAGGTATCGGGACAGAGCTTATGAATAGGACAATTGCTTATTTAAAAGAAAGAAAAATCTATATGATTTCAGTTGTATTTGAAGAAAAGCTGCTACCGTTTTACAAGCGCTTTGGCTTTTATCCTATGCTTTGTGGTCAGATGCAGACGTATGAAATGGATTGAGAGGAATTGTTTTAAGTTTTTTCGAAAGATCTTTACAATAAACCATTTTTTTAAGTTTTTAAATTGAATAGTTTTAATTAAAAAATAAGTATTGCAGGAAAACTTGCAAATTATGCTTGACAAGTCCAAGCCTGCTATGTGATAATATTCCAAAATAGTGAGTGTGCATAAGCATCAAGTAAGGAAAGAGGGACACACCTCTCTCGAGCAAGAGGCGTTCCCGTGAGATGAGGAATGTCCCTGAGATGTGAGCTGCATAGGGGCGTTGAAGCCCTACACGTGGGATGATACCCCGCGGAGTCACTTTACAGTGATTCTGCGGGGTTTTTGTATTGCCTATAACAGTATTTGTATGAAAATCGGGTATAATCCGGTTTATGACTTCGATGAGCATAAGTTTGCGGAGGTGGCTGAATAATGCTAGGTCTGTGTCTTTTAGTGTCCGGCAACTCTTTTCAATATGATGAGATTAAACGAAGAATAAGAAAATTAAAGAAGCTTGAAATTCAAATACGCTTTGACAGTATTGGTCTTGAGAGAAAACCTAATAAGTCAGATCTTGTATGGGATGAATTCTTTGATCTTCATGAAGTAAGCACAGGAAGGGCAAGGTATACAATTCATAGCCTATCAGCCATGAATAAGGAAGAATATCGAAGTGTCATAGATGAGTTCTTTTTCCATGTATATTACAGGTTTTACAAAGAAGATGGAATTGACAATATAAACATTTATAATCCTGATATACTTTCCCAGTTAGATTTACCCATAGATGCAGGTTATAAAGATATTAAAAAGAAATTTCGCGAGCTAGCTATGAAATACCACCCTGATACTGGAGGCGATGCATCTAAGTTCATTAGATTAATTGAAAATTACAGAAAATTGATCGATAAAGGAAAGTAATTGTGTCATGAGATGAGATATTGTGTACTTTATTATTTTTTTAAGAGTATGGATGATATAAAGGAGGGTATGGATGATGAGTAGTGCTGATATTGTAAAGGAATATTACAATCAAAATCCGCAAATTGAATGGAACAGGCTAGAAGGTGGAAAGCCTGAGTTTGAAATTACTATGCGGCATTTAAAAGAGAATCTAAAGCCAAACTCAAAAATTCTTGATGTTGGTGGAGGTCCGGGAAGATATGCTTTCTCGTTAACCGAACTTGGTCATAAGGTAACCTTATTTGATTTATCTGAAGGCAATATAGAATTTGCTAAAAATAAATCTCAAGAACTTGGGATTAATCTTGATAATTATATATGTGGAAATGCCACACAGCTTTCGAACTACATATCTGATAAATATGACGCTGTTTTATGTCTAGGTCCGCTATATCATCTTAATGAGGAGAAGGATAGAATTGCGGTAATAAACAATTGTCTTGAAGCTCTTAAAACTAATGGTATCATAGCTTTTGGATTTATATCTGCTTATGCAAAATATACGGCTGTACTAAAGTTTTTGATGCAACATATGAATGATGAGAGCAAAGCTGATTTTATGAGGAATAAATATTTCGAGGTTGTTCCGCATCTTCTTGAGTATGCACAGAACCAATCACCGGTGTTTGAGCGCACAGACGATGGCTTCACTGAATCCAACTTCACAAGTCCTCATCAGCTAACCAATTATCTAGAAAGCTTTGGTATAGAAACAATTGTATTGACATCACCGGAATGCTTACTAACTCATTACGATGAGCTTCGTTATCTGCCAAAAGACATATATGACAGCCTGCTTAATGTTACATATTACTATGCTAAAAATCCAGCACTGCATGGAAGCAGTGAACATTTTTTGTACCTGGGGAGGAAAAAATGATGACTGATACAGTTAAAATAGTTAAAGAGTTTTATGATAAGAGTGTTGTAGTAGAATGGGAACGCTTACAGCGGCATCAATTTGAATTTGAGCTGACTATCAGATATATAAACCGATATGTAAAACCAGGCGACAAGGTCCTCGATATTGGTGGTGGACCCGGACGATATTCACTTTATCTCGCAGCAAAGGGTTGTGATGTAACTTTATTTGACCTTTCAAGTGCTAATGTAGAATTTGCTAAAGAGCAAGCCAATGCGCAAGGTGTCAGTTTTAAAGCTTTTGTCGGGGATGCAAGAGAAGTCGATTCCCTCATAAGCGAACAATATGATCACATTCTTTTGATGGGCCCATTGTATCATCTTTTACAAGAATCCGACAGAGTAAAAGCACTACCTTAAGTGTTTAAAACAGAACGGCATAATTTTTGTGTCGTTTATATCATCCTATGGCGGTATTATTTATTCGATGAAATACGCGCCAGAACTTATTATAGAAAAGGATCTGGAATTCCAATACAAGCTGTTTGAAGACGATCTGCCTTTTTCGGGTGACAGTTTTACTCAAAGCTACTTTTACAGACACAAGGATATCTTGCCTTTCATGGCACAGTTTCCGCTTGAAAAGTTACATTTCTTTGGACAGGAAAGTATCTTAGCTCCCTGCGAAGAGAACATTAAGGCGCAACCTCAAGAGGTTATTGACAAGTGGCTCGACCTTGCAGAAAGGGTCTGTGAACGTGAGGATTTATTAAGTTATTCAGAACATTTAATGTATATTGGGAGGAAAAAGTGACGGTAAAACTAATGGCAACTATATATCAATGTCGCTTTAAATCTACTTTGATTTGTTTTTATTAAGATTGATTGTAGAAGGGAGTCACATATTATGTCAGTCAAAGTCATCGATTATTTTGATAATGTAATTATACCAATGATACGCAGGGAACATCCCCAAGTATATGCGGATATGAGCATCATGATTCTTGGTTCTGTAGGACTGGGAATTGATGATAAATTTTCAGATATGGAAGCAGCCATATATTTAGATGGTACTACGTGGCATAAGCATGGTGCCCGGTTGCAGCTGTCTTTAAATAAATGTTTAGCCGATACAAATCCATGGCAAAAGAAGGGTTCCATTATATG
>JAAYNA010000179.1 GCA_012521105.1 Clostridiaceae bacterium | reverse complement strand
TTCTCTGCCTGAAACCACAGAGCTACCAGATTTATGCAACATCTAGGGGGAAAGCTTAAGCAAATCGAAGTGAAATTCTGCGAAAAACGAAGATAAGTGAAGAAAACGAGAGTATATTAAGGGAGGTGATTTGGATGAAAAAGTGGGAAGCTCCTGAGTTGTTTGAACTGAAAGCAGAATGGACACAAAACGAGGTCAATGTAACAGGTAACGATTCATATGGCGAGACAATCATAATTGGTGGTAATGAAATGGAGTTGGGTTCATGTACCAGATGGAGAAAATGAATTGGGAATTAGGTTAATGCAGGAGGTGATTTGGATGAAAAAATGGATAACCCCCGATATGGTTGATTTAAGCGCAGAATGGACACAAAATGTCGTCAATACTGAAGGTGCCGATTCATACGGAGAAACAGGTTTTATTCCTGGAGTTGGTGACGTTGAACTAGGTTCATGTTGCTAATATGTTGTGTGGATTTATGAGTAGTTAGTTACTCTTTTTTCTATCTTCGTTTTAATGAAAAATAGTTCGTTTTAATGAAAAATAGATAGAATGTTGAGGTAACTCGATGGATAGAAAAAAGAAGATTTCCAGGAAGCAAATATACTACTTTAATAGAATTCCTTTCAGATTTAAGCTGATTGCTTTTGAGGCGTTCCTCACAATGGCGATTTCACGGTTTTACATACTTTTTATTCCATTTCGTCGTGTAGCCACACGCATGGGAAAGCCTATGCATGAAACCACTAAAGAAATAGACTCTGAACGATTGACGTATGCCAGGCAGATTGCATGGCTGATAGAAAAGGTGTCGAATTATACACCGTGGGAGAGTAAATGCCTGGTTAGGGCGCTTACCGGTCAAAAAATGTTGAAAAAGCGAAAAATACCCTCTACTTTATATCTTGGTGTGAAAAAAGAAAATGTTGACGGACTTTCAGCCCATGCCTGGTTAAGGTGTGGCAATTTTGTTATTTTAGGTGGAAAAGAACGTTCAGGCTATACGACAGTTGCGTATTTTGGTGCTGATTAAATCTGAGGGCTGGTATGATTATTTATAATGGCAGAGTTTTCGATCTGGTTGATAACATAAAGTTTATTAAGGCCGGGAAGAGAAAAAAGTGGATCAAATATTATGTATTTGATAATAAAAGAGTATTTCCGATAAAAGGGGCAGCAGCGAATCTATTTGAGGCAATTATTCATTTTGATCTATTTAAAACTGAGGATACCATACCGAAAAAAATTGCTATAAAACATTTTGACAGGTTTTTGGAATCAAAATGGATAAAGGAGATCAATGAAACAAAAGATAAAACTCTTTCCCTGTCTTGTTTTGCATTTTTAACCATAGTAAATGGAAAATACTATATAATGAATTTCTTGTATAGAACAATCGACAGGATAACAAAAGAAGCATATGATTTGATTATTAAGAATCAACTCGATAAGATACCTTCTAATGAACTGTTTTATTTATATGCGAGAAGGTATATAAGAGAAAAATGTGACAGTGATGAACTTGATGTATTACAAAAGCCTGTTAACAGCAAACTAGTATACCTGATTTTTTCGTATGATTGCAACATGAAGTGTACATACTGTTATGAAAGAAATAAGGACAGAGGCTCTCAAATAAGTAAGGAGACGCTTGAAAGCAGCATTAAATTCATTGATTCACTGTCTTTAGGAAGTAGTGTTGTTATTAATTTTTATGGAGGAGAACCTCTGCTGAATAATAACCGAGACAAGCTTTTCTCGGTTATTAATCACTTTAAGAAAAATAATAATGTTTATTATAGATTTATATCTAATGGTTTGAATGTAAAAGAGTATATTGATTTATTTGATTCGGTAAAAGATAAGATCATTGGCTTTGTTATTACTCTTGACGGCATTAGGGATATTCATGACAAAAGACGTATTACAAATAGTCTTAACGGCTCGTTCGTAAATGTAATTGAGTCTATTTGTTTCTTAAACGAGCATGATTATAAAGTATCAATAAGAATAAACATTGATAATGAAAATTTAGCTTGTCAGGAAGAGCTAATAAAATATCTAAACAAGACTATTAAAAAAAAGAAAAATGTAAAACTGGAGTACCATAGAGTAGAAAACAAACCAGATCCCAGTTATGATCCAATAGATTATCGTGAATGTTATAAGCTGTATAAAAAAGCGAAAAGAATAAGTAAGTTTAATGTTGTTTTCAATTTACCCATCATTAATATGTTAGAGTCTTTAAACAAGAATATCTATCCCATAGTTAAAGATGCGTATTGTGCGATGAATTCCAATTATGTCATAGACTATGACGGAAATATTTATTCATGCAATGAAGCAATGGGAATCAATGATTTTAAAGTGGGTTCTGTAGAAAACGCAGAGAGAACTGTAAAAAGAAGTAATAAAGAAAATCATGAATGCAGGATGTGTAATTTCTATACTGCCTGCTATGGAGGATGTCCTCTGGATAACTATTATGCAAGTCAATATAACGTGAAAAAGTGTTATAAAAAGCAGATTGAGGATACTGTCAGAGAGTATATATCAATTAACAAAAATAAAATATCTTTTTGAGGTAATCATGAAAAAGTATAAATACAGAGCTTTTGGCCTAAATATCGTTTCGGATTTTGAATTACCGGAACTGGTTTATGGCAATGACGGGTGCGATGTTGAAATATTACACGGCAAAATTGAAGAAGCAGATGGAAGTTTTCTTGAAAATAAGATTTATAAGGTCAACTCAGAAGAAATAGTATACCAGCTGAAGGATATCGCTGCATGCAAAGTTCAGAATGGGAATAAAGCTATTATAATGCCAAGTCCTAATATAAGCAAATCCACATTAAGACTGCTGATCCTGACATCTGTTTTCGGATGTATATTCATTCAAAGAAAAATGTTGCCGGTACATGGAAGCAGTGTCACTTTAGGTGATGAATGCATTATTATTGCTGGTAGTTCAGGTGCCGGAAAGTCAACCTTGGCAAACGCTTTTATAGAAAACGGTCATTATTTTTTAGCCGATGATGTGGCTGTATTGAACCAGGGCGAAAATGACCATATATATGTCCAGCCAGCATACCCATACAGAAAACTTCATGAGGACAGTGTAAAATGTTATAACTATGATGTTGAAGACTTAGAAAGGATAGAATACGAAGAGGATAAGTATTTGATACCGCTTCACTCACACTTTTTAAACTCGCCAAAACGGCTTAAAGCTTTGTTTGAGATCGTACCTGCTGATATTGAAAATGTACGTATAGAAAGAGTCAAAGGTATAGAAAAGCTTAAAGTAATGATGGATAATCTTTACAGAGGGAAACTGCAGTTCTATTTTAATTCCAAAGTTTACTATTTCAAGAATATCGGCGAAATTGCGTCAAAGATAGATATTTACAAGATTATGAGGCCCAATGACAAGTTTACATATAATGAACAATTGAAATTAATTCTTAAGCAATTGGGGTAATCCCTCCGGAGGTGTGTTTATGAAAAAGGAACTTTCATTAGGTACTGTGGTGGTAAGAAATGAGCAAATACCATCAGCTGTGATTGACGAAGAAGTTGCGCTGATGAGTATTGAAACAGGAAAATATTATGCTCTTAACTCAGTTGCTTCAGATATTTGGAGGATCCTGGAGAAACCTTCTTCAGTAGATGAGCTGATCACATCGCTGACTTCGGAATATGATGTTGATAATGAAACATGTACTGCGCAGGTAATACCGTTCCTCGAGAAGCTCATTTCAGAAGGTCTTATATTGATTAAATAAAGGAGGAAACTTGGTTGTCAGTTATCTGTGGCTTTTTGTCCTTTTCTTCTGATAAATCACCTGAAATTTTCGGTAAACAAATGATGTCCGCATTGGAAAGCATTCCTGTCGACAGAGTAGAATATTTACATACTGACAGGATCTTTTTATCATGCCATCATCAATATGTAACCCCGGAGTCGGTCAATGAAATATTGCCTTACCATGACAGTGAAGCGGATATTTATCTTGTAGCCAATGCAATAATTGATAACAGAAAAGAATTGCTTGATACATTAAACATTCCTACCGGAGAATGGGACAAGTATACTGACAGCCAGTTAATTCTGTTATCTTATAAAAAATGGGGCAATAATTGCGTAAAGCATTTATTAGGAGATTATTCATTTGCAGTTTATGATAAGAGAACCGGTGAATTGTTTTGCACAAGGGATCATATGGGAAGATCATTGTTTTACTATACGATTAATGACGATTATTTTGCTTTTTGCACCATAATGAAACCCCTTGTTCGTATTAATAAAGAAAAGGACTTAAATGAACAATGGATCGCTGATTTTTTGGCTGTACCTACTGTCATTGGGGAGTTGGACACAAGTCTGACTGCCTATAAGGCGGTCAGGCAGCTGCCGCCTGCTCATAGTCTGGTTTTACAGGACAAAAAAGTTAAAACATCAAAGTACTGGGATCCTGTAGGAGTAAAGAAAATAAGATTTAAAAATGATTCAGATTATGATGAAGCATTTCGGGAAGTGCTAACGGAATCTGTAAGATGCAAACTGAGAAGTATCGGCAATATTGGGATCTTACTTAGCGGAGGTTTCGATTCCAGTACGGTCGCATGTATTGCGGCAGGATTACTGAAACAGGAAGGCAGGAAATTGAAATCTTATACTTCAGTACCCATGGAGGGGTATATCGAAAGATTTGGCAAGGAAGCCATGGCCGATGAGTCTCCGTTTGTTAATGAAATAATCAGTATGTATCCGAATATTGAAGCCAGCTTTTGTCGTTCAGAAGAAAAAAATTCGTTTACTGATATTCATAAATATATTGATATTTTTGAACAACCCTATAAAGTTGTTGAGAATAATTTCTGGCATGCGGATATTTATGAAAAGGCCTCTCTGGATAACTGCAAAATAATGCTAAGCGGGCAATTTGGGAATATTAATATATCCCATAGCGATTTTTACAATCATTTTCACACTTTATTATGTTCAGGAAAACTCATTAAGTTACTTAAGGAGATACAGGCATATTCACGCAATTATAATGTCGGACGGAAAAAAACAATAATAAAGATGCTGTATGGATTGATGCCATTTTTGGATACTATTGAAAAAGACCGTTATTCAAGAAGTTTTCCTCTGATCAATCCAGAGTTTGCAGAAAAACATGATGTGGATAAAAGGCTTGATAAGTTAAGATATGATGCGTATAAGAATTATGGAGCAATGACATTGAGAAAATACAGGCAATATGTTTTCAAGCATCCGATGATTTCACAGATAGCCGCATTTGAAAACAAATTAAGTATATATAATAGCCTTGTAACAAGAGATCCAACAAAAGATATCAGGCTGACTGAATTCTGTTTTGGTCTGCCTGCGGATCAATATATCAGAAGTGGGCGCGATAGAGTTATTTTAAGACGTTCAATGAAAGGGATCATACCAGAAAAAATAAGGCTAAACTACACAAAAAAAGGTGTTCAGGCGGCAGACTGGATTCAAAGGCTATTACCATTATGGGATGATATAAGAGCTCAAATAATCGAATCATTGGATAATGATCGTATAAAAAAATATGTAAACACTGACGATATCGTTTCTTTCTTAGATGAAAATAAAGAATTGAGTCTCAGCATTAATTCAATAGATTTAAGGCAAGCTATTGCATCGTATATTTTCAGTATTTTTCTTCAAAAATCAGAAAACATGATATAATATATG
>JAAYNA010000178.1 GCA_012521105.1 Clostridiaceae bacterium | reverse complement strand
TTTCGGGTTTGGTATTAAGAATTTCAAGGAAACGTTCAAACCCGGACATTCCCCGCTGAAATTGCTCCGTAAAGTTAACCAGTTTGTCGATAGGACTTAGGAATACATTAATAAAAAGAATATACGCTACTAAATCAGTCGACGATATACTGCCCTGGCTTAAGAAAATACCGCCCAAAACAAGCACGGTTAAGTATAAAATACCCTGTAGGAACTGATTTCCTGAGAAAAACTTTCCCATAATTGTATAACTTGATTCCTTTGATTTTAAAAACTGATGGTTGCCATTATCAAACTTTTTCTGTTCAATTGCTTCATTTGAAAATGACTTAACAACCCTTATTCCAGCCAGGGTATCCTGGGTCTGTGCATTAACCAATGCAATCTTTCTGCGGTTGTCTGAAAATATTGCACGCATTTTCAGGTTATAAAAAGCTGTAAATACAATTATGAAAGAAATCAGTACCAGCAGTATTACCGTTAATTTTACATTCATTGTCAGCATAAGTACAATAGCCCCGACTATTTTTATAATCGAAATAAACAAATCTTCAGGACCGTGATGGGCAAGTTCTGAAATATCAAAAAGATCGTTTGTCATGCGTGACATAAGGGTTCCGGTATTGGCATCGTCATAAAAGGAAAAGGAAAGTTTCTGCAGATGGGTGAAAAGATCCTTGCGCATATCCGCTTCCATGCGGGCACCCATTATATGCCCCTGTGCGGTTATATAGCGCTGGCAGAAATATCTGATTATATACAGCACTAAAAGACCTAAACCCGAAATAAGTATAATTTTAATCATATCGGGCGGGCGCTTGCCGTATACTTCCTCCAACAGAAATTGCACGAGCTTTGGAAAGAAAAGATCAATTGCCGAAAGAACCAAAGCACAAAACATATCCATAAAAAACATGCCCTTATAAGGACCGTAATAAGATATAAATTTTCCTATTTTTTTCATCTGACATCTACCTTTTTGTAATGATTTTAATTGTATTAAGTTGATAAAAAAATCCCTGATTCATATATTATAAAGACCCTTGCCCCTATTACATTATAAATGAATTGAACCAAATTACAAGATAAAATTGTGATGTGAAATGTCTATTATCTGCTTTTGATGTCTTTGAGAGTTCTTATAACAAGAGCGGTAAGAATGAACATGCCACAGTAGCCTATCAGGGGATACAGGTACATGACCAGGTTTGAAAATCCCAGACGGCTTGATAATAAAGCTACAACAGTTGAACCTGTCACAATGTACCTTCCCTTTACAGGTTTTTTTTGCATATCAATAATCCTTGATGTAAAGCCATAAAGAGAGCTGACAGCAGTTGTATAGATCTCTGCAATTAAAACAACGGCATATATAACCTGAAGCATTGGTGATATGCTCCCTGCAATATAGAGCATAGGAACTTCAAGGTTTCCAATATTCGTCATATAGCCTGATAAGGCAAAAAAAATCATTGCAGCTCCAAAACCGAGACCCAGACCACCCAGTATGGCACCGTTCCGTACAGCTCTTTTATTTTGGGTCTCATTACCAAGAGGTCCCAGTATTGCAATTGAAATAACCGTATTATATGACACATACAACACAGTGGCCAGAAACCAGTTATTGAAAAAACCCTTCGGGTGTATTATTATGGGTGCTGCCGTCAGGTTTACCGGATTTTGAACTATTGAAAGAAGGCTGGTTAACATTACCGTTGACAATAAAAAAGGCACTACAAAACTTATAGAATTTATAACACCATTAATACCTGTTAATACCGTTAACGCGGTTAAAACAGCCATAATTACATTGCCGACCATTGGTGGAAGTTTTAACTGCTGTTCAAATAATGCGCCATTTCCAGCAATCATTACTGCAAAAGTACCAAACAGAAAAATGGTTATAACCGCATCAATGATAGTCCCAAGATATTTTCCACCTGAATACTGAATAATCTCTAAGTGAGATCTGGCATGCAATATACTGCCTAAACTTAATATTATATAGCCAAAAATTATAAATAGTACGGTGGTTATAAATAAACCACCCAGTCCGGAGATGCCAAACCTTGCGAAAAACTGCAGCACTTCCTGGCCGGTAGCAAACCCCGCGCCAACTACGGTCCCTATGTATGTTGCAGCTACTTTTAAAGCTGAAACCTCTTTTTTTCTCACATTCCCTGTCCTAAAATGGTGTTCGTAAAATAGTATGATGAAGGGTATACAGTTTATGCCAACATTACTATATGTATTATAAAGATCGGGCAGGCATGAGAAAATATGCACTTTCAAAATAGTAAAAAGTGTATTATTCGTTAATTTAAAAAAGAACCCGTTACAGATAAAACTGAAAGGGTTCTTTTTTTTATATTAGTCTTCCTCAATTCTTATAGCATCAACGGGGCATTGCTCTGCTGCTTCTCTTGCGGCATCCTTTGCATCGTCAGGTATTTCGGTATCAATTGCTGTTGCTGTTCCGTCATCATCCATTTTAAATACTTCAGGACATATATCCGCACATAGACCGCAGACTATGCATGCGTCCTTATCAACAAAAGCTCTCATGGCCATACCTCCTCTTGTTCAATCGGTAAAGTTTGCATATTTCTATTAACTTTAGCATACTTCTACTTCTGTTTATTTCAAACTCATTATACTACAAAAATATTTTATTTTCGGTATCCTTAGCTACCAAAAGAAAATTTACCTGTATATGGTATTGAAATTTAATGATTAACTTGACTTCGCGGTGTATTACATATATAATACACCTGTAAAAAGGTGGTGAACGGTGTTTGATTGATTTTACAAAACTGAATCTAAACAATAAGGAACCGGTATATATTCAAATAGCATATTATGTAAAGAAGCAAATACTGGCAGGTTTCGCAGAACCGGGGGATGAACTCCCGTCAAGAAGAGAACTTGCTGCATTGCTTGGAATCAATCCGAATACTGTTCAAAAAGCCTACAAGCTCATGGAAGACAGTGGCTATGTGCAAACTATCGGTAATTCAGGCAGCATTATTTACATTGACAAAAAAATTCTGTCTTCTATTGAGAATGAGCTTACCAAAGGTCTTGTTAAAGATTTTGTGAAAGCCGCAAAGGATATTAATATGTCATTTAAAGAGACTATTGGTTTAATCAGTGAAGTATGGGACGATGTTTAATTTTTCAGGCTTGTGTATTAACCGAACAATACATAAAGGAGTGATTGCTTTGAAAAAAATGTACTACCTGATAAACAATGAATTTAAAGGACTTTACCGAGTTGTTCTTGTTTTGGTTCTGGTGCTTATTATACTACAACAATTCCTGCTTATTAGAAGTATAAAATACTACCCGAACCGGTTTGAAAGATTTGAGCTTTTGTTTTCAAAATCGGGCTGCATTATTATTTTCCTGGTATGTTTTTTTGCATTATGCGGGCTTTGTATTTTCAACGCATATTCCAACTACACCGAAAGCAAAAGCATATATACGTTGCTTACCCTGCCATTGCCAAGGGAGTATATGTATTTTTCAAAACTTATTTCCTATTCCATGTGCTTTCTTACTCTGCTGGCATCACAAATAATAAGTGCCTGGATAGGATATGGCCTTTTTTACTGGTATGTTTCATCACAACAGATTGCAACAAACATCACTCTTCCTGTTAATAACGGGCTGTTTCTGGCCTTTATACGCTCAGATTTCTTCAGATTAATACTTCCCTTCGGGTTTATGGGCTTTATCTCTTCATTGGCAGTTTTTATAAGCTTAGTCTGTACTATATACTACGGTGTAATCTGTGAGCGAAGCAAAAGATATTTCAGATTTGCCATCGTTATTCTGAACCTGTCTTTAATCGTACTCTCTCTTGTACACCGAATAAATTCTCTGACCGTGCTGGGTGTGTATGAAAGTAATTATATACATGTTTTAACTGCAGCTATTTTTCTCACAACGGTATTTATTATTTACGACAGTTTAAGGCTTATAAAGAAAAGCGCAATTGTGTAGTCCTGAAAGGATGATGGATTTATGAACAGATTAAGAAATAATATCATACTTGTCTTTTCAATATCTGCAGTATTGGTTTTTATATTAACTTATGCTTTTATGGCAGCTGCAAAAGACAACTCCACTTTTTTCCTCAAGGATCTGGAGGGTAACAGATCAGCTTTAAAAGATATTACAATATCTGGTTACCTTGAGGACAGATACCATGGCAGATACTTTGAGATGAAAAACAGTATTTTAAACAGTAAGTTTGTTTATTATCAGCACCAGAATGATATTGCAATGTTAGGAAACCTTCAAAACCTCGCGAACGCTATTAAACATGATGAGTTTGTTTACACTTACCAGTATGAATATGAAATATCTCCGGGTTCTAAAACAGCAGAATACCCAAAGGAAAATAGTCCTATCATGAACAGCCTCTCAATTCGAAAAAGTGCTGTTTTTACCGACAGCATAGACATCTATGCCAGAATATCAAAAAGATATGTTGATTTCAGCAGTCCACATTTTGATACCATTTACTTCAGCCCCGGGCTTCGGTATACAAGAAGCAGCATGGAGATAGAATTCAATAAGGATGTATATGGGGATGTAAGTGCCAATGCCGAATATCAGAAGATACATAATATAATTTATAATCTTAACCGTGAAACCTTCCCTGTTCCTCTGCCCAAAATGGCAATGACCATACTAAATAATGAACTGTATTTCTCAATTGTCTGCACAAAGGAATACTCGGGGCGCAATGGCATATATAAGGCTGTGAATTTTGAACCCTGGTGGCACGATTCTAAGTACAAGGGTACTGTGGACACGATCACAAGCTTTGACCTTGACAAAACAAATATGGAAGTACTGGGACTTGATGCTGTTAATGATAATCTTATTTTGCTGCTGTTTGAAGACAATTTATTTAAAGCCAGGCTTTATAATACAGAAGGGCAGCAACTGGATGAATTGGTATTTACAGATATTTTATCTGAAAAGGGCTTACCTGAGTACCAAAGTTTTATAAATAACAATTGTCTTAATATTTATCTGAAATACGAAAACGAGAATAATTTTACCGAGAATATTATATTAAGTATTCAGGTTGAAGATGAAAATATGAGCCTTAAGCACAAAATTAAGAAAAATACTAGTCAGGAAACCTATCTATACAATATTACATCTAAGGGTAACATGCTGTATGTCATCGCATTAACAAAGGACAGAGATGAAATAAAGATATATCCTTCCGAGTGGCAGGCTCCAGGGCACTTTATAATATGTGCTTTTAAAACAGAAAAGGACAGAACTTATCCTGTATACAAAGGAGAGCTTGTCACAGATGCTGCTGATGATTATAGCAGGAATCTGTATAACAATGATACGTCCTTCGGATACAACTACTATGATTACAGGCAATTTGAACTGGTTAATGTAAGATAGAGGTGAAAATATGATCGAAGTTATTGAAGTCAGAAAATATTACGGTTCTTCAGCCACAGGTCTGGAAAAAGAGTCTCTTACGATTAACAAGGGAGAAATTGTTGGAATAATTGGAGAAAATGGCTCGGGTAAAACTACATTACTAAAGGCAATAATGGGGCTGTGTGAACTGAATGAAGGTAAAGTGTTAATTGAAGGAAAGCCTGTTGAAGAAATGTATGGAAAAATGGCATACATAACCTGCGAAGGAAGCTATTTTCCATCAATGAAGCCCCTTGAATACGGGGAATTTCTTTTAAACACCGTACCCGGGTTTGATATGGAAAGGTATATTAAGCTATTGAAATATTTTGAGCTGGATGTAAAGCAAAAAATAAAAAACCTTTCCCATGGGCAGAAAGCCAAGCTTGAAATTTCGGCAGGGTTCTGTAAAAGAGCGGAATATATTCTTATGGATGAACCATTTATAGGCAAGGATATGTTTACAAGGCGGGATTTTTTAAAACTTATGATATCCTATCTGAAAGATAACGAAACAATTTTAATTGCCACCCACCTTGTAGATGAAATAGAAAATTTCGTGGATCGAGTGGTAATTCTTAGATATGGAAGAATAAAAGCCGATTTGTTAATGGATGATATTAAAGAAAACAACAGGGACTTAAAATCAGTTCTGATGGAAATAACCGGCTACAGAGAAGATAAATACAGGCATCTTTTTACTATGTAGCAGGCGGGCTAATAAACGCTTTGTATTGTTTATGGGAAAATCATATTATATAATGTAGATATATGACACTATTAATAAAAGTTTCTGTGTAAACCCATATGTGAGCAAAAATAAAAGAAAAACGATTAAATATTGAATTAGAGGGTGGTTGAGGTAATGAGAAGAAATCTTAATACTGTGGTTCTTGTTCCATGTGTTTTGTCCTTGATACTTGTAGTTCTTATAATATTGGATAAAAATGATGTATCATTGATTCCGGTAAAAGGTAAGGGTTCAAAACAAACCGCTGTTTCTGTTACACCAACACCCAGTACCCAACCAACCCAGTTACCGCAAATAACAGATGAACCTACACCCGAACCAACCCCAACCGACACTCCAGCCCAAAGCCCTACTATTCCTGCTACGCCAACACCTGCTCCTACAACTGTACCTACTCCCACTTTGGCACCTACTCTCACAACCGAACCTGTACCAGAGCCGTCAGGTGTTCCTGAAAATGGTGGGAAACCTGTTGAAGTAACTTATAACGCAATTTACAGACAGGACGGAGACAACTATTCATTAATTGCAGATGGTGACACGCTCACTTATCTGATTTTGAACAAGCAAGACAATTCGGTCAGACAAACCGGATATCCGTTTCAATCCTTATTTGCAGAGTTTCCCGGAGAACAGCTTGGACCGATAATTGGCAGTAAGAATGATCATTTTGTTTTTGTGTCAGACAATAGGATTGTTGCATCGGACGGAACACAGGAAGAAGTTTTGGTTGCGTTGGATAACATGACAAACATTAATTCCATTGTTAATAGTGAAAACAGAGTTCTGGCAGCTTTCGGACAATGTTTGTGTATTGTTGACTTAAGGGATTTTTCAGTTGAAACCTATTATGAAAACTACACGCCGGGTTATTTTGCATTAACCGATGATTATTTCAGTTTCAGTAAAAGACGCAGAATTCCTGCAGGACCATATTACGAATTCCTTTATACAGCCAGGGACGGTAAAGTTAATTTACTGGCAATGATTGGAGAAATATATGAATACAATGTAGATACTGAAAACAACATAGTAAACATTAAGGCTGCTTCATATGATTATGAAACTTACCAGCTTGACCTTAAAACAGACAAACTATCAACAACCAAGACTATCAGTAAGCACCGTACACTTTATTTGCCGGCCTATGGTGACGGTATCATTGAAAATCTTACCGATATACGCTATATAAACAGAAACAGCAACGATGAACAGGTGGTTCTGAAGGTATTGCCCACCTCATTTAAGGCGGATGTTTATTATAATTCCTATTATGACACTTACTACTTTACTTTCTATCTTCCTGAAAAGGAGCATCTGTTGCCTGGCTCAGCCGGTGGATTCACCGTAATAGATTATTCGGTGGTCTCTCTTATTGAGAATAAGTTTTTAAGAGATTCCAGTGTAAAAGAGCTTTTGTTCACAGGGCAAACCAGTATTGGTAATGCTGAGATCTATCTGTTGGAACGATATGAAAGAATGAACGATGAGAGTATAACCTTTGAAATAGTTTACGCATGGATACCCATTAAAGACAGTACTGAGGCTTACCAGCTATATTTGTATGTTCCACGCGGTGAAAGCCATAAGCCTTATTTAGACCTTGTAAAACAGCTTATATCATAATTAATGTTAATTTATATGCATTATAATAATTCAGGCGGAGCAAAATCTCCGCCTTGGTTCTTTAATAACCTCTTTTCCTGTAATCATTATAAAGATTTTCTATTGAACGGTCATAGGACCGCTCTCCTTCTTTTGAAAAAAAACAGCCGGGTACTTCGCCGCTTCTTCGATGATATGCTACACATTTACAGCATTTACCACGACGGGAACAGGGATATGTACAGGTACAGTCAACTGTTGAATTGCAAGCCATTTCCAACCTCCTGAAAATATTTTACTTATACATTTATTATATAAATAAACGGTATATACTTCAATAAAGTACAGTACTAAATAAAGATAACTTATCCAGTGATATTTCTTTCAAGATGTTGCACACCGTGTAGGGTTTGACCGTACCTATCTTTATCGGATTTTCAAAGAGATTGTGGGTATATCACCGCAAGCCTATATACAAGAGACTCGTTTTAAAAAAGCATGCTACCTTTTAAAATATAGCAATCTATTCTTGTCCCAGATTGCAAACTTCTGCGGCTACGCCTCGGCACAACACTTTTCTTCCTCTTTCAAAGAGAAAATTAATATGAGTCCTTCTCAGTATAGAAAGAACAATTGCTCTAAAAATGAAAAAGATAATTGCGTGGCATCAGGTTATTTTACCGCAAAAATGCCTTTCATACAGATGAATGGCATCGGCTATTATAGTTTTTGCATAATCGGGACCGAGCACTTCGATTGCTGCAGATATCTTATTCTCAAGGCTTTTATACACTTCAAAAAAATGGGATATCTCATCGGAGATATGCGGTGGAAGACTTTCAATGTCCTTGTAAAAATTCCATGTTGGATCTTTAAGCGGTATTGCAATTACTTTATCATCATGTTCATTACAATCCACCATTCTTACCACCCCAATAGGATAGCATTTCACCATGATCATAGGATCCAGGGATTCGCTTGATAAAACCAGCACATCAAGGGGATCTTTGTCGTCGGCATAGGTTCTGGGTATGAAACCGTAATTTGCAGGGTAATGTGTAGACGTATAAAGAATTCTATCCAGCACCAGAAGGCCTGTTCGTTTATCCATTTCGTATTTCTTTTTGCTTCCTGCCGGAATTTCTATCACAGCCATAAACTCATCGGGTTTTATTTCTTTAGGATCTATATCATGCCAGACATGCATACTGAGTACCACCTTCCAGTATATTTATTTTGGTAAATAATCCAGTTATTTTATTATACAAAATAAGAGGCCAGTGTCAAACCAACATATTTCCTGCAAACATATTAACACTTCAGAGGTTTGATATCAAGGATATTCCATCATTGATTCCAAATTACGGTTAAAGCACTAGTTTAGATAAAAGTAAAGTATTATACCCGTTTCTTAAAATCCATGATTTAATTGCCGATAAATAGTATATATGTTAAAAAAGGCAGGGATAATGGACTATGAAAATTAATAGAATATTTGTTTCATTATCAAAAATATTTAGTTTTAAAACCATACGTTTTAAGCTACTAACTGCGTTTATCCTCACAATTATCCCGGTTATACTGTTAGGGTTTGTATCCTTCAACATATCAAAAGAAGCTTTCAGAGAAAATGCAAAAACCGCTTCTATGGATACTTTTAAACAAACAAAGAACTATTTGGAGTTAATGTTTTATAACATCGAGTCTATTTCTACACAGCTATTGGCCAATAAGGATCTGCAAAATTATATTTCGAGTGAAAAAGCAAATCTGATGGAATATATTGAACTTAGGAATGATTTGTCCAGCACTATGGTAAATATAGCTTTTACCTATGATTTTGTATCCGATGTCTGCATAGTGGCAGATAATGGCAAATCTCTCTCCACATCTACTTACTATTTTGGTGATCTTGACTATCAATCTTTTCTTGAGGATGACCTGACCAAAAAAATCACTGAAAAGTCAGGTCAGTTGGTGCATATTGGATGGCATGATTTTTTAGATAACCACCAATCAACTCGTTTAGAAAATGTTAACTATGCTGCTTCAGTTGCACGAAGCATAAGAAACATCAACACTGCTAAAACCATTGGCTACCTTTTTATTGATGTAAAACTGTCAAGTATTCAAAAGTTGTTGGATCAACTGGCAGAAGGCAGCCAGGGTGAATATCATTTACTCAGCCCTGATGGAAGGGTTATTTCATCTTTTAATTTGGAATCCGAAGAATTGAAAAACACTGAATACCAAACCGGATGGCTTTATGAACAGGACTTTATTAAAGAAATTTTAGAAAGTGATATAACAGAAGGGTCAGACTTTGTTGATTATAATGACCGGGAACATTTATTAACATACACTTATATAGGCGATACAGGGTATTTAATGGTATCCCTTATTCCAATGAGTGTTCTTATGGAGGCGTCCAATAATATCCTTATCTGGACAATAATCCTGGTAATCGCCGGGTCAGCCTTTGCTATCAGCGTAGGGCTGTACATATCAATTGGTATGGGCAGAACGATTAACAGAATTATAAATACTGCCAGGCAGGCAGCCTCTGGCGATTTATCGGTTGAATTCTCGTCAAGAAGAAAAGATGAACTTGGTCTTCTGGCCAAAGCAATTGACACAATGATTAAGAACACCAGAAATCTTATTGCAAATACCATTGAGATCTCAAACAAAGTAGCCGAGTCTGCTACAACGGTAACCACAACAACCGAGTATGTGTCTGAAGTTTCAAGGGATATAACTGCTGCCATGCAGGAAATTGCAACAGGAGCGTCCGAACAGGCCAGTAACGTTGAAGAAAGCGTAGGTATGATGGATCGGCTTGCAACGATAATAAATAAAGTATCAGACGCAGCCAACAGAATCGACATACTTTCAAAGGAAGCCATGGCTATTACCAGTCAAGGCTTGTCTACAGTAGAAAATTTGGAAAAGAAAACAAATGAAACAACAGAGAATACAAATGCCATTACCAAAGACATACAAGCCCTTGATGAACATTCGAAATCTATTGGGAAGATTGTAAATGTTATTCGTTCTATCGCAGATCAAACTAATTTACTGGCACTAAATGCTGCTATTGAGGCAGCAAGGGCCGGTGAATCAGGCCGGGGGTTTGCAGTGGTTGCTGACGAAGTCCGAAAGCTTGCAGAACAATCCATGGCAGCTACAAAAGAAATCTCATTAATAATAAGCAATACACAGAAACAGACAGAAATAACAGTACAGCGTTCTGTTGATATGGAAGAAGCATTAAAATCTCAAAATGAAGAAGTTAATAATACCATCGAGTCCTTCAAGAGAATAACTTCCTCAATGCAGGCGCTTGCCGAAAGAATAGAAGAAATCATAGAAGATACTAAAGAAATGAACAGTTGTAAAGCTGAATCACTATCATCAATACATAATATTTCCTCAGTATCACAGGAGACCGCTGCATCATCCGAGGAAGTCAATGCCTCAACAGAAGAACAATTAGCCAGTATCGAACACTTGGCTACAATGGCAAAGGAACTTGGCGAGGTGGCCAACAGAATGAAAGAATCTATCAGTGTTTTCAAAATTTAATCCTTAACCACAGAAGGCCGGAAGAAATATCTTCCGGCCTTTTTTACATAAAAGCTCAAACTGTCAAAAAGTTTAATAATCGGGTTTTCAGCACTCATCAGGACACATGTTCAAGTATATATGAAACCACTTCTTCAGGTTGTATATTTAATGCTACGGCAAATTCTTCGTAAAGATTTTTTTCAGCAATCTTCATAATGTCTTCATCTGCCTTCATTAATTTCTTGCCGTCAACAGACTTTTTTTGTTTTTCTAAATATATGGTCTTGATAAGCTTCGCCCATTCCTCACTATCACCTGTTTTTAAAGAAGCTTTAAATGCTTCGCTTCTCTTCCTGTCATCATCTATCCAAGCAGTTTCCTGCTCTGGCAATGATTTTATTAATGTCAGTACTTCCTCTTTTTTTAGAATTTCTCTCATAAAAACTTTTGTATTGTTAACCGGTGTTTTAATTGTCAGATTGTTCCCATAAACTGGCTTCAGAATATAATATTCCGTATCATTATCATTAATATCCTTTTCTTCTCTAATATCGATAATTTTATAGACTCCCATTGAATTGTAAATAACATAGTCGTTAATTTTGAACATTACTTCCTCCTTAATTTTATATGTCTACAAGAACCAAATCTATTGAGTTCATCAATCTTAAAACAGAGAAACAGTGTTTTAACTATATCTATATTCTATCATAAAATTAATATTAATGTAAGTGTTCAAGTATTTTGACAGTATTTGTGGCCTGAGAAAACGCCTTGTAAGAAGCGGGAACGGGCTTATATATGAGGCTGGTAATAAAATAAAAAGGTGGAGTTTTGTCTCCACCGTTATCAAAGATTTTATTTTTCGTATTGGCTAATTTGACTTGGATGCTTCTTAAAAAAATCAACCCTTGGTTTAAGGTATTTCAGCTTGTGTTCTTCGGGATTATCCATAAAGGAATATATCGGGTCGAATATCCTGTCCCAGCTCCACAGCTCTTCTCCTACATTAAGGTATTCCCGTATCATTTCGGTTCCCTTCGGAGCAATAGGATGCATAAGAACAGCTGCTGTACGTACCATATGGAAAGTGTCGGCCAATACCTGTAATCTTAAATCATCATTATTTTCTGTTTCAGCTTCCCTGATTGTTTTTGACCAGTATTTATTCATGTTTCGGATATAGGTATCCATCAGGTTCATAACCTGGTGGAATTCAAATCTGAACATTAACCTTTCATATTCAAGGATGGTTTCATTAGACTCTTTTATAATATCTTCACTAATGTCCCTTATAGGAATTTTTCCTTCGCTGTATTTCTGTGCTGTGTAGAAACAAGACCTGACAGCCCTGTTAAATACATTTGTAAGTAAATTCCCCTCTTTCAGGACAGGATCACTGTCCTTTTCTGAAGCTGCAGGATTAAATGGTTTTGGCTGAAAACCTACACTTCTGATTCCAAGCCCTAAACCAAGGAAATGTGCCCTTAATTGTTCAGGCGTATAGTGTTCTAGTAAATCCTTTGCTGAAGGTGGCTTAATTTTTCCGCTGCTGCTTGCTTTTTTGTTTAGAAATAGAATATGGTTATTAACAATAAGCTTCGGTATTTGCAAATCACCCTCACTGGGTTCAGCAGAAGGTTCTTTGCCTTGCTGAGCCATAAACATTGCCATTTCGGCAGGACCATAAAAATATACGTTATCCTCACCAAGGAACTGATAGACCTGTGAATCCTTGGAGCACCACCATTCTTTCCACTTATTCTTATCTTCATTGTTCATCCCAAGATATGTCATTGTAAATGATATTGGTGCCCACAGAGATTCGGGCCAAACCCAAATTGTAAGGCCATCCAGTCCTTCAATACATGGAGCAGGTACTCCCCATTCTATATTACCGGTAAGCCTGAATGGTACAAGAGTTTTCCCTGTGCGGAAGCGTACCCCGTTTTCAGCAAGTATTAAGGATGCTCTCTCTCTTTTCTCCAAACAATCGAAAGACATTATAACAGAGGATTTTCCCTCATCTATTAAAGAATAATCGGGTAAATTACCCTGTATTGAGTCTAATATATCAAGGAATTCTCTCTTTACATATATAACCGGAGGTTCCAGGAATTCTTTTATACTGTTAATAACAAATTTTCTGGAACTTTCATCATTCTCAAGCTTCTCTACCCACTGGATTAACAGGTCGCGAAAACTGTCAAGCTTGAAATACCAGTTGGTCACATCCCTCATTTCAGGTCTTTTACCTGTAAGAGTACTCTTTGGATTAATAAGATCTGCAGGCATATATTGATGCCCTAAAGCACATTCATCTGCATAACCTCTTTCTGATTTGCAACCTTCAATAGGACATCTGCCAACTACCTGCCGGCCGTTAAGAAAAACACCAAGTTCGGGATCATAGAATTGAGACGTAGTCATTTTCACCAGGTGTCCGTTTTCATACAATCTGTTAATGAACTCCTTGGAAAATTCATGATGAATCTCAGCAGCCGGGCCAAAGCTTGAAGCTGCAAAAAGGCTTATGTCAATAAAGTACTCATCCAGTACTTCTTTTTGAAGATCATGATTAAGTTTTACGAATTCGTCTATGGTTCCTTCAAATTCACCGCTTTCAACCAACTGGCGATAATTCTCCAATATGGGAGAACCATAACAGTCGGTTCCTGAAACAAAAATTACGTTCTCTTTTCCTATGCGGTCCCGAAGAAACCGTGCAAAAGTATCGGCATGCACAAAAACACCACCGATGTGGCCAAGATGTAATTCTTTATTTCCATAAGGCATTCCCGCTGTAATAACTGCTCTTTTAGGAAAATTAGGTCTGTTAGAAGTCATTTCATCCATACCCTTACAATCCTTTTTGTTCTCTATTTTGCATTCGGTATTTTTTAAATTCCTATTGTTCATTTCTGTCCCAAGTAAATCATCCCCTCTTTTGTCCATTTATTTTTATGTTCACAGTAAAGCTAACCCTTTCTTATACTGTTCTTATTTATTCCAAAAACTTTTGAAATAAAACAGTCATCGCATATTTCAAAAAATGCCCAACTTCACTTAATATATTATTGCACAGCTTAACATTTAAATCAATAAAATAAATGTGCGTTATTTAAACCACTTCATCCACATGTTTGAATATAAAATCAACTTACATTTAAAATGTAAAACTGCTTGCCCGTCTTTCAGCTTTCCTTTGACGTATGGCCATTTCTTCCAATATTATCTGAATATGCGACATGGTGTTATATGTAATTCAAAATAGGTGTTGGATATAAAATTAAAATCTCTCCATAGCTTAATCCGAATTTAAAATTTAACTTTACTTTTAGAAGGTAAACCTGCTATAATATTCAAAAATATAAAGGCAAATGCAATGACAAGGACGAGTAAATTTTACCCAGTTTATCAGAGATGAAGTGTCGGTGGCTGAGAGCACTTCTAAACATGGAAAATTGAAAACCCCCTTTAAGCAGTATACTGAACTAGCAGTAAGTATAACCGGTGATTCCGTTATAATCATAATGAGTGACAGCTGCTTAATGTAGCTGTAATTTGGGTGGAACCGTGAGAAATACTCTCATCCCTTTATGGGATGGGAGTTTTTTATTATACCCGGAAGGTGGTGTATGAACTGTGAGAAAAATGTTGTATGTTTCTGTATGTCTTACTTATGATGGCAACATTATATGTTTTTCAGACTGTTCGGGTAGTATAACTTGTCGCTGTTTTATCGTTTTTTAATGACAGCTTGCACAAACTGTTCGCCATAACGCGTCGCTAAAGCATCTTCTTTGCGCGTTTTGTGTGCTGCCTAGCAAAAACGCTTAACGCCACGGGCATTACGGTAAGCTAATTCTATTTTGTCTTCATTTACCTAAGGTATTGAAGGCAAGAAAAATGATAAAGGAGTGTTTTATGAGCCACATTATAAATGAAAAGTTATATAAAATAAAACATACTATGACTCTTGTTTTGGCATTTGCTGTTAATGAAGTTTTCAGCAAAGTCAAATTGGGAACAGGAACAGTTTCCGAAAATGAATTCTTTTACGATTTTGAATTATCACGACCTTTGGTTTTAGAAGATATAAACCAAATAGAAGAAAAAATTCGAGAAATAATTAAAAGAGGATACCAGGTAAAATCTGAGTCTGTCAGTATAGATGAGGCTCGCCATATGTTTTGCGATCAGCCATATAAACTTGAGTTAATAAACGAGCTTTCTCAAATCCCGGAGAACTCTATGATAACCATATGCAGAATCGGTCGTTTTTTTGATCTGTGCAATGGTCCGCTTTTATCCTCGTTGAAAGAGTTGGATTTACAGGCTTTCAAACTGATGAGTTTCTCAGGAGCATATTGGAAAGGAGATGCTAACAAAGCCATGCTCCAACGGATTTATGGAACAGCCTGGGAAAACGAAAAAGAGCTGGAAATATATATTAGCAAAATAGAAGAGGCAAGTAAACGTGATCATAGAAACCTTGGAAAACAACTTAACTTCTTCAGTTCTTCTCAGGATATTGGGCAAGGTCTTGTTTTATGGCATCCGAAGGGCGCTATGGTCAGATACCTGCTGGAAAAGTTCAGCCAGTCAGCACATGTTCTTAATGGTTATGAATGGGTCTATACACCCCATATAGGACGGTCTGAACTGTGGAAAACCTCTGGACATCTTCAATTTTATAAGGATTCAATGTACAGTCCTATTGAAATAGACAGTGAAGAATACTATCTTAAACCAATGAGCTGCCCTTTCCATGTAATGATATATAACAGCTCACTACGTTCATATAAAGATCTGCCAGTTCGCTATGCTGAGTACGCTACAGTATACCGGTATGAACTGTCGGGAACACTGCAAGGGCTTACGAGAGTAAGAGGATTTACTCAGGACGACGCTCATATAATTTGCACTCCAGAACAGGCTAATGATGAGGTTTTCAATGCACTTAAGTTTTCGCTGTATATTTTGCGTTCCTTCGGACTAGACGATTTTAAGGCATATGTGGCAACAAAACCACATAAGTCGATAGGCAGCGAGGATGACTGGAACAATGCAATTGATATACTAAAGGACGCAGTAATTCGGGCTGGTTTGGAATATGAGATTGATGAAGGCGGTGGAGCATTTTATGGTCCAAAAATAGATTTAAAGCTGCGGGATGCTTTAGGAAGAGAGTGGCAGTGCAGTACCATTCAATTTGACTTCAATCTTCCGGAAAGATTCAATATGAAATATACCGGCTACGATGGCTTAAAACATACTCCGCTGATGGTACACAGGGCATTATTCGGAAGCCTGGAAAGATTCTTTGCAATGCTTATTGAACATTATAACGGGGATTTTCCACTGTGGTTTGCGCCTGTTCAAATTGGAATTGTTCCTGTCAGCAGCCGTCATAAAGATTATTGCAGAGAACTGTCTGTGAAATTAAAAAGACTGGGACTAAGGGTTAACTACGACTCCGGAAATGACAAAATGGGAACAAAGATACGAAGAATGGAACTTGAGAAAATCCCGGTTATATTAATTATTGGGGATAAAGAAGTTGAAATGAACGGCTTGTCAGTACGATCAAGAAAAGAAGGTAATCTTGGTTTTATGTCGTTAGACAGCTTCCTGAAAAAAATAAAACCGGAGCTGGACATGGGCGAACCGAAATATATAATGGATTAGTTAATTAAGGCGGGTTGTAAATTATTTACTTCCCGCCTTTTTATCAATAGAAGTCCTACCATCTGTTATAGACCTTCTCGGCAAAACCTGTAAGGTTCTTAACCAGGATTTCCTTTCCATCATCAAGTATCGCTTTTCCGGAAAAACGTCCAAACACCTGATGCTGGTCTGACTTAATCACAATAGCGTTAATGCAGGAGGCACGGTCGAGAATGGGCTGAAATTCCATTTCAAAACGTCCGTCATCACTGGTAAAGGTCCAGGGCTTCAAATATTCTTCCTTTCCCTTGTCATTTACCGGAATATGCCAGTATACGTTGCTTAGTTTGTGGGCTTTCCCGTTATAAAACAGCATGTTTTCCGTTGCAGCAGAGGTATCTCCAAAGCCATATCCGATGTTGAAACCAAAGGGAACACCGTTGGCCAGTCCCGAAGCACTACCCCAGTACCAGGTATTTTTATAGGTCCACACACCTCTTCCCCAATCCAATACAGCAAAGGACTCCCCGGGATTAAATATGTATTCCTTTCGGTTAACAGTTACGGTACCTTCGGCACGTATGCAGTTAATCTTTTGATTGTAATAGAAATGAGCTTTTTTGTGGAAAGGAGTGACTATTACCATACTTTCTTCGGGTTCATCGGTGAGAATAATCTGACCTGTGATAGGTTTTTCATTACTAAAACGCTCCATGTGAAAATCAAGAATTCGCTTACCATTTTGATGGCTGAATTTTATTCTGTATTTACTGTTCCCAACCTCTACATCGCCTTCTTCCGAAGATGAAGGAAGATTTTTTTTGCCCATGGGCATTATCTGCATGGTGCCTTTGGTTTCATACCAGCATTCATCAAAGTTCAAAAAGGATATGGAATCAAAGCCCAGGTACGAAATATCTGAAACGGTTAGTGCCACTGCATGGTGATCATTACATACAAGGTAATAATCCCATTCTTTAATTCGTAAGCTGTTTGCCTTAATATCCTGACGGTTATAGATGGGTAACAGCTTTTTAGCATAACCTGCTTCCCTTACATTGCCCTGTTCATCCAGTAAAGGCGCCTGTTTTACAATTTCGTGCTGCATAATTTTACCTCCCCCTTTTATTTAAAACCCATATTTAATTTATCATTGGTATTTAAACTGAATATCAATATTTCATAAAAGATTCTGAATTGTATATAAGAGAACTTACTATTTATTTCAATTATACCACAGGAAAACAGCGGCAAAAAGTGAGTCAATAAAGTTCTTTTACCAAGACAAAAAGACAAACACTTTTTATAACGTCTTCAGTATTATATAGTATGCAATATTTGGGAAAGGAGAAAATTGTATTGCTGTCAAATCAGGAATTTATAAGGATTTCACTAGAGACAAACCTCTTCTTCCAAAGGATCATGAAAGGACACTCATTTTTTATTGAAATTAGTTTAACCCCTGTTGAAACAGCACTCATTGCCGAAGCAGAAGCATTAAAAGAGGGATTCGAGCAACTTCTGGCAGAAACTGTACACTATGCAAACAGAGCTGTTTCGGAAAGTGTTATTAATTCAAATGAGCTTGTAACTCCGTATACTTTAAGGGCAGAAGAAGTAAATTCAATGTTAACAGGGGCAAGGTTAAACACAGAGATTACCAAAGCCGAATATGAATTAGTGGGGCTTTCAAGTTTTCCAGACAATTATTTCAGAGAATCATCAGAAAGAATAGTCAGAGACTTAAACCAAAGATCAATAAATCTGACTGAAAGGGTAATCAACTTCCAAAAAAGAGTATTGGCTCTGGCTACCGAATGTAAAATATTTATTAACATGTATGAAGAGATACTTGACCATATTACCGATGAAGCCGAGTATTACTTAGAAATGTTAAAGGCTCTTCAAAATAAAGAACTTCCAAAGAGAACCCTTTGTGAAGAGCTGAACTTCTGGAATTATGTAATGGGGGGCCATGCAGCATTTATTGATGGATTGCTTGATCCGTCGGAAAGAAATCTGAAAAAAACTGCTAAAACCTTTGAAGAAGGCTTTGATAAATTAATAAAAGAATGCACAAGAACGAATGAAAACCAAATTAAGCGGGAAAGCCTGCAGCTTACAGAGGGAGTCAGGAATTTCAAAAGGTCTGCAACAGAAGGAATTCTAAATTGCAGAATAAAATCCATTATTCCCCCGCTTCTGGCTGATCATGTACTTCGTGAGGCTAATCATTATTTAAGGTTACTGAGGATGATGAATGGATAATTATAATGGACTTAGGGCATTTTTATACAGTATTACTCAAACAAAGCTGGGTTATTTCCCTGAAGAAAACCCAGCTTTGCTGTGAATTGCTTATCAAAAACAACAGAGATGATCACTCAGTAAATTCATATATCCTTTTAGTCATATATTTTCTTAAAAAGTATAACTGGCGGTGTTTATCATTTTGACATCTTCCGATTTGCCAGAGTTCGGTATTAAATTGCTAAGTATTCCTTTAAATCCTTTGCCCGATTCATCGATGTTAACCACATCGTCCGATACCTGTTCAACAGCACTACGCTGGCCAGGGAAGCAGCTGACATTAACACAATCGCTAATTTCAAGGCGTTCAAGTATCAGTTCAGATGGAACATCTTCTGCAATAGTCACATTTACACAGTCTATAATTGTAATTCCATCGGGGTTTTGTTTCAGCATGCGGCTGTCAATTTTAAGGCTAACTTTGTCTATTATGCACTTTCCACGTACAAACATTAAGCTATTGTAATGTGCATTCACTGTGCTGAATTTCTCGTCAAGTGATTTTGGCAGCCTTATATCTCCGTTTACATAGAGATATTCAATTTTTTCGAGCAAATCCCCGGCTTCTGAATTAATCATCAAATCGCCATTTACAATAAGCTTCGGCCCGTGTTTTATAAACAGTGCTTTGGTAAGTTCTGCGTTATCGTTTATGAAACTGGAACCGTCTGGAACGGTGATTATGTCGGTTGTGTCCTGAAAAAGCGGTAAAGCCTCATCAATAAGTGATTCAGTGATTATTGCTTTTTGGGTAATAAACCGAACTCCCCTGTTTACCATCTCGGCAACATCCAGGGAATTATCAGTTATTACTACACGCTTTTTTGCAAAGTACTTTGAATCTTTACACCGTTTTATAAATATCTTATCAACTATAAATGTATTTTTAAGCAGTATGGCATCGCTGGGATAAGTATTGGTAGCACCGTTAACTTTCAGTGAGCCCAGGTATGGAACCAGATTGTCCGGACAGGTTATACTTCCGTTCACATAAATACCTGCAAACCTGCTGAGAACATTTTCTGTTCCCGGCTCTATTATCAGAGCACCGTTTACAATAAGAAAAGCTTTTTTCCCTGTAGCGTCTGACGCAGATATGGTATACTTTCCATTTTGCATTATAATTTCGGTATCTTTATCCAATTCCATAACATCGGCACAGTTCATCACTACATTATAGCCATGAAGCAGCTTGTGGGATTCGGGTGTGGTAAAAAGCAATGCAGCATTAACAGTAATTTTTTCATAATTTGCAAGGGTTTCTTCCTTTACTTTTCTTGCATCACAAACAGCAGTGTTGATTACAAGTTTTTTCTTCGACATAATAATACCTCCTATTTATATTCACTATAGAATTTTCTAAGCTTTGACCTTGCAGAGGAGAGCCTCGCCCTCACTGTAGAAGGCGGTATGCCAAACATATCCCCAAGTTCTGTTGAGTTATAGCCTTTTAAATACCTTAGTATGAACAATGTCCGTTCGCTTTCAGGAAGATGCCGGCACATCATATGTACAATCACGCTGGAATAGCCATCTTCACTGACAGATTCATTAACAGGCCTGCACTTTTTAGACATGCGCCGCACATGATCGATAAATATGTTTTTAGCAGTTCGGTAAAGCCATGCTCTGCATTTTTCTTCAGGTAAATCATTAAGAATATGAGCGTTGGCAAGGGCACGCAGGTAAGTCTCCTGCACAATGTCTTCAGCAAACGCTTGATTGCGGGAAAGAGATATGCAAAAACCCAATATCTCACCATAGTATTTCGAATAGAGTAAATTGATCATAAGAGCTCTCCCTTCATCATGCGTTTATTAATGCCATATTGCTGCTCATAATGTAATTGCTCACCCTTTTTATAAAAGTAAACACTACTTGTGAAATTGCTTTCGTTGTTATAACGAATGAGAGAGGGAAAGTGTTGATACAAAAAAATATTTATTGCTTTTATAAACTTTAAGAACCTGTAGACTTATAATGCCTTACACCAACCCTCCAGAAGATATAGCAGGGTATTATAAAAAGAAAGCCAATAACAGGCAATAACATATATAATAATTTTTCACTTCTGCCTGTTAAATATAATAAGGGGTAATATTGAAACAATGCCAGCGGGACAACATACGTAAAGAACTTCAAAATTCCTTCACCATAGATGGACAACGGATAACGGCCAAATTCCCTGCCTCCGTCTGTAAAGATGTTTATAACTTCAAGCCCTTCTGTTGTGAAAAAGCATAGTGCCGCATAAACTAAAAAAAAGTCCTGAAAATATAACAACTCCGCCAATAATCATGAGAATCAATGTCAGGATTTTATCAAAAGTCCATGTAATTCTGCTTGCGGGAATTGCATATATAAAAATAATGATAGCCTGAATGAGCCTGCCTATTCTTGAAAAATCAATTCTGGAGGCCAAAACCTGAAATATTTCATTCCTTGGCCGCACCATTATTCTGTCAAACTCCCCATTCCCTATCATTGTGGAAAAAGTATCAAACCCGCGGGCAAAGCATTCAGCAAGGGAAAACGCCATCAGAACCGTAGCAAAGCATAAAAGAACCTCATTGTATGTAAAATTTTGCACCTGGTGAAAGCGTGACATTAAAAAGTAAATACTTAAAAATGCCGAAAATGAAGTCAGAAACTGTCCGGTTAAAGTCAGGAAAAAAGAGGTTTTATACTGCATTTGGCTTTTTATGTGTATGGAAAAATACCGAAAGTATAATTTCATATTACCCTCCCTGCACCACAACTTTTTTTAAAGCCCTTGCCATCCAAAGTCTGCCCGACAGTATTAAGATAATAACCCAGAAGAGCTGCAGTAACACCCCAAATAACATTTCTCTTCCTGCAATGTTACCGCTGTATATTCTGAAGGGAAGGTTCTGCATTGATGCAAACGGAGTCAAAGATACAATTTTCATAAGCTTTTTAGGAAAAAATGGTAACGGTATTATGGATCCCGTTAAAAACTCAATCAGAGATGTGGCTACAACGCGAACACCCATTGGCGACAGCGTATAAAAGACAATAATATATATAAACATACTAAATGCTACCACACAAAGAAATGCAAGAACCATGGTTATGATAAACATAAAAAAACCAAATAAACTGACGGGTGGAGCAATTCCATAAGGTTCGGGCAAAAGTAACGCAACCAACAGGACTGGCAAGCAGCGTAAAACAGCCCTTGAAAGGCGTACTGCAAGATTCTTTGTAAACCACATGCTATACAGATCCATTGGCCTGGAAAGCTCATATGCAATATTTCCGCTTGTAATTGTCATAAATATATCATTATCAAAATACCATGACATAAATAAGGCAAGAAAAGCCTGCTGCAGCCATATGTACGATGATAGTTGTGAAAACTCCATAGGGAAGCTGTGTGGATCTCCTTTATAAAATGCCTTAAATATTAATATATGCATAAAACCCCACGCAATCTGTGTTGCAATTCCGGCATATGCAGCTACACGGTATTGAAGCCCGTTAATAAACCGTATTTTGAAAAAACTTATATATTTCTTCATATTTTTAATTCCTCATAAAGAGATACAACTATTTCATCTATGCTGGCGCCCGTTACCGAAAGATCTTTAATATCAGCACTTTTTGAAAGTAATTCTATTGCTTCCTGCACCGAGATAACAGAAGTATCAACTTCAAACACTGCATGACCATCCACTTGACTTACTAAAGAGATACCTTCATCCAAACTAAATTGCCCCTTATCATATTTCAGAGTTATTTTTTTCTTTCTTGAATTTCTTACCTTTAGCTCTGAAAGGGAACCATCCAGCAAAATCTGACCCCTGCCAATAAGCAGGATTCTTTCTGTGATAGCTTCAATATCCTGCATGTCATGAGTTGTCAGAATTACTGTGGTCTTCTTTTCTTGGTTCATTTTCTTTATAAAATCACGTACTGCTATTTTTGATACAGCGTCAAGTCCTATTGTAGGCTCATCCAGAAATAATATTTTTGGATTGTGAAGAAAGGATGCTGCTATTTCACAGCGCATTCTTTGCCCAAGACTAAGCTGGCGCGCCGGGGTTCTTATGATTTCTTTCAAGTCAAGCAGCTCGGTTAGCTCTTCAAGATTGTTTTTATATACACGCTCGTCCACATCATAAATGTCCTTTAAAAGCTCAAAGGAGTCAATAACAGGGACATCCCACCATAGCTGAGAACGCTGACCAAATACAACACCAATGTTTCTGACATGCTCACGGCGGTTCTTATACGGCACTAACCCATCTATGATGCATTCACCACTGTCGGGATAAAGAATTCCGCTCATGATTTTTATAGTACTGCTTTTCCCTGCACCATTGGGGCCAATGTATCCCACCATTTCACCATCATTGATTGTAAAGGATATGTCACGAAGGGCATGTATATATGTATAATTATTTTTAAACAGTGCTCCTAAAGCTTCTTTGAAGCCGGCGTTCCGCCTTGCTGCCTTAAAGGTTTTGTTTATATTCCTTAATTCTATCATTTTACTACCCTATATAAAAAGAAAAGTTCTGATGAACAAAAATATATTATATATCATTAACATGTCTTTTTCTACCATTGTTTTTCTAACAATTATGTTACAGATTTATAAATGGTGGATTACTGTTTCTGCTAATGGATGAAACGGTCTTTATTAAAAATCTGTAGCAATATTAGTCAAGTTAGTATAAAATCAACTATATGGCAGGCAGCAAGAACTGCTGCAAAAACATTTTCCAGTTCACTATAAAGGGGATGTTTTTATGAGCAAGAAAATATTGGAAAATTATTTAAATTCACTTGAACAATATGGAATTCCAGGCTGTGACTGTGCTGTGATATATAACCATGAGGTGGTTTTCAGGCACACCACAGGATATGCCGATTCCGAAAGAGAAAAACCCTTAACCGATGAGAATACATACTGGCTTTATTCAGCTACAAAACTGTTGACATGTACTGCTGTAATGCAGCTTGTCGATAAAGGTCTGATTTCTCTGGACTCTCATGTTTCTGATTTTCTTCCCGAATATAAAAATTTAAAGGTAAAAACAGGTAAAAAAACAGTGCCGGCAAAAAACCAAATGACAATCAGGCATCTTCTTTCCATGCAAAGTGGCTTGAATTACGATCTTGATGCGCCATCTATTATCAGGATAAAAAAGGATACAAACAATGAAGCCACCACACGGCAGGTTATAAAAGCACTGGCTGAAGAGCCTTTAGATTTCGAGCCGGGAACCCGTTTTCAATACAGTTTAAGCCATGATGTGCTTGGTGCGGTAATCGAAGTTGTTTCAGGGAAAAGGTTGGGTGAGTATTTTAACGACCATATTTTTGAACCACTGGGCATGAAGAATACAGGATTTGAGCTGACACCAGAACGAAAAGCCAATATGAGTGATCAGTTTGAATTCAATATGAATACCATGACATCCGAACCTGTACCAAACCGTAACCGCTATGTTTTAACAAATAATTATGAAAGCGGCGGCGCAGGCCTCATTTCAACCGTAAATGATTATCTGTTGTTTTTGGATGCCATGTGCCATGGCGGTGTGAGTAAAGACGGTTACAGGCTTCTTTCTATGGAATCAATTAACCTTATGCGCCAGGATCAGATGAATGAAAATTCGAAAAGAGACTTCGATTCATTTGGGCGGAACGGCTACAGTTACGGCCTTGGTGTCAGAACCCTGATTGAAAAGGAGAAATCCGGGGTAAGAAGTCCTTTGGGCGAATTTGGCTGGGATGGTGCTGCGGGTGCCTATGCGCTGATAGACGTAACAAATAACCTGGCAATATTCTACATACAGCATGTTCTGAATTGCGGATATGTTTATCATGTGATTCATCCCAGAGTAAGAGATTTAACCTACGAAATGCTGGGACTTTAAAGGGCGGTGAGTTTAAGCTCTCCGCCCTTTATTTTTCCTTTTTAGAAAAGTATGTACTCAGTCAGGACTCTTCTTTTTTGTCTGTAATAGCCTTATCTATTTGTTTTTCTGCTTTACTGAGAATATTTGAAGCAAATTCACGCCCTCCAAGGCCGAAAGCCAACGCAAAGGCTACAGCAAATGAACCAAGAATAATCAGAAAAGCTCTGTTTACGATATAGGCAGCGACACCAAGCTGGTTAAGCATCATAAGTACTGCAAAAGCCAATATGGTATACTTCGCAGCATAAGCAAATGCTTTCGCCTTTGGGAAATTCTTCAGAATAACGTTTTCAAGCCATGTTGTAAGAATAAGGGCTAATACCAGTATTATTAAGGCGCTAATCACAAGTGGCAAGTAGGCAATGACTGACTCACCGGCAAGCTGCAGCACTTCCAGTTCCAGCACATTGGCTGCTTCAACCACGAACAGCAGTACGATTATATATCTTACTGCCTCACCAATTACCTTTGAAAGAGATAGGTTTTGTAATTTTGGGCTGTCTGAACCAATTGCTTTTTTAATAATTTCATCGGTACCTACGCCGGAAAGTATTGAAGTCAACAGTTTCCCGACTATCCTTGCAATGATTGCCCCTATTACCAGTATAATAACGGCAACCAGTATATTGGGCAGGAATAATACAATTTTATTAAGCATGCCAAGAGCAGGCTCGGAAATGGCTTTTATATTAAGAACGTGCAGGGATGCAATAATTACAGGTATTAAAATAAGAACATATACTATATTGGATATTACCGAAGAGATTAAAGCGCCTTCAGATGTTCCAATGCCTGCCTTCTCCTGGATTTTGTCAACATTTAATTTTTTCAGAAGCGGATTTAATACCTGTCTTATAAGGTTGGCTACAAAAATACCTATCACTAAAATAATAACAGCAGCTATAATGTTGGGAATATAATTAACAAATTGGGACACCATTGATGAAATGGATGCAGAAGCCCTGTCCATTCCCAGTTTTTCGAATACACCGGTCAGAAATAATACAAAAACAATTAAAAATGCCAGCTTACCCAGAAACTCTACAGAGCTTCCGGTCTTCTCGTCCGTAATCCCGAGCTTGTCGGTATATTTCTCTGCATTAATTTTCTTCAGGGCCTGTACCACCAGGTATTTTACTATGCTGGCAACAGCAAATGCAATAAGCAGTAAAATAACAGCAGAAATAACCCGTGGTATTCCGTCGATAATAGAAGAAAAGTAGCTCATATGAAAAACCTCCTATCTATTATTTTGATTATAATAAAGTATATCAAATTATTCGCTTTTTTGAAACTTATCCCATATTATTTGCAAGTTATGTCAATTAAACACAGGATTTGAAATCCGCTCCACCATTACTATTCATCTTGTGTCAGGATGCACATATCTTCCTTTTTTAACTGTCATCTTCCCGTATTGAATTGCCCTGACCGGGCATCTGTGTATACAGGCAAGGCACTGAGTGCATTGTTTGCCCCAAACAGGCTTTTCTTTAACTTTAATGGTATGAACAGGACAGATTTTTTCACAAATTTTGCACCGGGTACATTCATCGGTTGCATAAAAAGGTTTGGTGCTTCTTCCAAAACGGTTAAACAGCGGGTTTATGATGCCCGATTTGATACCCGAAAACCTGCCGGGTATTATATCAAACACACCTTTTTGCCTTTTTGAAACAGCCGAATTTATTGAATCAAGCTTTTTCTTTGCATTTTCTAATTTCTCTGATTCCAATTCCTTTTCGTCAACATCAAAGCCAATAATATAATTGTTTGGCATAATTACAGTAAAAGCACTGTCAACAGAAAGGCCTTTCCTGTTTAGCTCCTTTTGCAGAATGCGCGTAGTATTACCCTCATCATCACCGCAAGTGGACACAGAAAATATATATGGTTTACCCCTAATTTTTATCCGCGAAATAAAGTCCAGAACAATTTCGGGCAGAGCCCACGCATACACAGGAAAGACAAAACCCAGCAAATCATTCCCGCCGAACTCGTATTCCAAAACAGAACCTTCTTTCTGAAGCTCTTCAGCAATAGATACAAGCTGTTCATTCTGTGCCTCTGCTATTTGCCTGGCTGCAAACAAAGAGTTTCCGGTACCAGAAAAATAAAATATCATACTACTCATCCCCTAAAAAGAATGCTGTACTTAATTGTACAGCATAACTACCGCAATGAACTCCAAGGGCTCGTTCCCGGTGTTTTCTATGGAATGGGATGCCCCATCACCTGTCAGAATTACGTCCCCTGCCTGTACATTCGAAGTGTTTCCATTGTCTGTTACCGTTCCTTTTCCTTTGAGAATATAGTAAGCCTCTTCCTCATCCACGTGCTCATGCATTCCTATTGAACAGCCCGGGTTCAATACTATTTTCGCAAAAAGACGAACTTTTCCCTTCATTTCTTCCTTATTCAAAATATGAATCAGTTCCACACTTCCTTTTCCGCCCCTCATCTGTTCTCTGATCTCGGTTTTCATTTCCGATGCTCTTTTAATCATCAATATCCCCTCTTCTACTTCAAATTTGATCTTGCTTATAAAAAATTATATACGTACTGACATACTATGGCAACAACCCTGAACTAAATGATCATGTTAATTTCAAGAAAAAAGATTATGCAGGTATTATGCAATGCCGGAAACATTATCGTTTCTCATGGACGCTCAAGCTGATTAAGATCTATAAGGCATACCTGTGTTGTGCCATTTTCAAAAGGACGGTTAAATAAAATCTTGTTCCCTTTCCGGTTAAAGGAAGGATGCATATGATCGGCACCTGTTTTCGGGGTATCGGTGCTGGCCACCACAATGGAATTTCCGGTCTCTCCGTTTATTAAATAAATCAGGTTAGGACTTTCAACCCCCAGATAACCTATACGATCGGCGCAAAACCACCTGGAGTCGTGGGAAACACCGGGATGCAGAATCTGTTCTATTTCTGTAATCACCCGGAAATTGTGACCATCTTTTGTACCCAGCATTAAGTACCTTGGCAGCTTCATAAATACAATATTTTCACCGTCGGATGTCCACACTTCATGGGTAATCCAATCGCCTTCCACTTCAACATAGTATGGCCTTGCAGTGGAAGTTTTTACGTCGAACAGCCACATACGCTGTAGTGCATCACCACCCGTTTCATGGATGAAGAAAATTGTATTGTGGTCAGTGGGGCAAACCTGCACATGACCCAGGTTACAGTCGCTTTGATACACAATCTCGCTTTTCCCGGTTTCAGGATCAAACATTACCAAAGCGTAAATACAGTTCCATTGTTTATAACCACAAACAATCATACCGCTCTTGCTGGTGGTCAGGTGACCTGTAATGGTGCCTCCTTCAGGAAGAGCACCCAGTTCGGTAATTTCATCGGTATCGCAGTCATAACGGCATACAATATTATCTTTCAACATAACACCATAATTTTCGAACCGATCAAGGGCAAAACCCCGGTATTCGCTACCCGCTACCACCTTCATCTCGCCGGTTTCAACTTCAACCTTTAAAATCTCACCTTTTCCCCTGTAAACTTCGTTTCTGCCTTCCGGGATTTGTCTGTTGCAAAAAAAGTAGCGATCATCCACGGTAAAATTCTCGGTTGAGAAGTATAGCTTAGTATACCGTTCAGGGCCATGTGTATACTGGCGTATTTCATAACCAGTTACAGAATCTTTGTAGACAGTAAATTTCTTCATAAAAAAACCTCCGTGATATACCTGTTGTCAGGCATTTTTAATGCTCCTTAATGTTAACAGACCGGTTAACATTAATATTGGAAATACCATAGCCATAAAAAGCCCGGCACTTAGCATGCCTCCTTTTGCATTTGCCACAAACCCAACAAAGGTTGGTCCTGCTGAACAGCCTAGATCGCCGGCAAGAGTCATAAGTGCATACATTGCTGTACCACCGGTTGGTAAGCTTTTAGCTGCAATACTGAATGTTCCGGGCCAAAAAATACCTACTGAAAAACCACACAGGGCACAGCCTATAAACGCTAAAACAGCATTACCTGACAGGGTAGCTAAAGAATAGCTGGCAATACACAATACTGCACTCAAAATCATCATCTTCCTGAGCGGAATGTGATCGCTGTATTTTCCATAAATAGCTCTGGCTGAACCCATTAATGCTGCAAAGATACAAGGTCCTGCCAAATCACCTAATGTTTTGGATACTTTAAGGCCCGATTCTGCAAATGCAGAAGACCATTGGCTCATTGCCTGTTCCGAAGCTCCTGCACATACCATTAAAAGCAAAAACAACCAGAAGATTTTCTTACTGAAAAGCGCTTTTACTGTAAGTCCTTCATCCCCATCAACTATTGGATATATCGGGACCTGTGTGAAATATATCAGGTTAGCCAGTGGTATAATTGCCCAGATACACGAAAGTATTCTCCAATTATTTATACCTGCTAAAACAAAAAAAGCAGTGGAAATCAGAACCACACCAACATGTCCCCAGCAGTAAAAGGAATGAAGCAAACTCATTGCGGCTTCTTTTTTTTCTGTGGGACATGCTTCAACAATGGGGCTGATAATTACCTCAATCAGACCTCCGCCTATGGCATAAAGTACGGTTGAAATAATTAGCCCTGTATATGCATTCTCCAATAAACCAGGTAAAAATGCCATTCCCAGCAGTCCAAAGCCCGCAAAAAAGTGAGCGCATATTGCCGATACGCGATATCCGATCTTATCCACCAGTTTTGTTGATATTAAATCGACAAGTAACTGAACTAAAAAATTGGTGGTGGTTATTAAAGTAATCTTATCAACGGTCAGCCCATAAGATCTTAGAAATGTTAAAAACAATAACGGTGCAAAGTTGTTTATAATTGCCTGCGTAATATAGCCAATATAACAGGCATAAATTGTGTATTCATAGCTGGTCCTTATCTTTATTGCATTCATTTGTATACCTTTTTCTTAAAGTACTTTTTCAATATAAGTTTAAAAAATTCACCAGAAATAAATAGTTCAGGAGCATTCATATCACTTTATACCAATTTTTTGTATAAAACATCAAGCCTTTAACTCAATTCACCTGTAAAAGGCATCTAAACTCCCGTTATAGATAATCTGCGACGGCATCATTCTCCGGCTTCTTTCAATATTTTCTGCCATACATCAAGATACAGGCTTTTAGCATTTAAATCTTCATAATCGGGTATGTTTCCTAACCTCCACAGAGATATCCCGTTCACACCGAACATTTTTGCAAGATTAATCTTATCCTGAACACTTCTTGAATCTTCGTACCATATGATGTTTAGAGTTTGGTCTGTTTCATTTATATACTCTATATATGGATTCCGGTTAACAGCCGAGTACTTGATTTCCACATCGGTAAGAAGTCTCTGATAGATTTGCTCATAGCCCGGCCTGAAGGGTTCCTGATTTATTACTTCGCCATTTTGAATATTCCACTGTACAGAATCAAAGGAAATCTGAAGTAATATTTTCTCTTGATTCTCAACCCCGTTTTCTTCATCAGTAATGGCTTTTAAAGCGTAGTATACATCCTCAAGAGGAGTTAGCGGCGTAGTCGTGTATCGGTTTTTCATCTCGGTGTCTGTAAGCTTTTTAGCATAGTAATCATGCGCCATTAGAATTATTCTATCAGATATTTGTCCTATGGCTTTAAAATCATAACCATCATAGTATTCCTGCCCGGGTTTTCTTTTCGGATGAACTGCCACGTAAAGTTTTTTGCCCGTAATATCCAACTCCTGTTTAAGTTCTTCCAGGAAGCTGTTAAAAGTGTATTTTAAATTTTCTCCCTTCATGCTTTCAAAGTCAATTACCACACCGTCAAAGTTTACTGTGGTATCCTCCACCGTTGTGTTGTTTACCTGCTCAGCAATTAATGAAATTGCCTGCTTTCTTAATTCGGGCCGGGTTAATATACATTCCAGAAGTGCAATTTTATCGTCACCTGAACCTATAAGAGTGTTATTGTCTGCAAATACCATCAGCTGGGTTGAAACACTGTTTTCTTTAGCCAGATAAAAGGGCTCTGTAAAACCGGGCGGAATATAAAAATCATTCTTATTATCAGTAGTGGTATTTAAAAGAACCTTTCCATTCACGGCATCGTATTCTATTCTGCTCCAGCCGAAACTGACCGAATCCAGGTCGGGGATAAAATCTATTTGCGGGTATGAACGGATTGCATAAAAGGCATGTAATTCATTGATTGGCTTATTAATTTTCTCATACATCCGCATATCATTACAGCGGCTTCTTCTCTTTTTGCAGTGTCATAAGGCTTAAATTTATTATCCCCTACACCTTTAATAATTCCAAAATCCTTTGCAATAGTTATGTATCCTGCGTTATTTGAGACATCACCAAAATCACTTCCAAGCTCAGCAAGCTGCTGTGCCAGTATGTCATACCCCAATGTGTTTACAAGCATTATTGCCATTTCCTCACGGGTGATGGGCTCTTCAGGCCGGAACTCATTTACGCTGTCCGTTATGACACCATTTCTTAAAGCTGTTTCAATATACGGGTAATACCATTTTGAAGTATCCATATTATCGACAAAACTACCCTTCTCAGGCGTTATAAGCTTCCATTTCATAAGTCTTGCAAGATATGTTACAAATTCACTTCTTTTTACTTCCAGACCCATACCAAATTTGTTATCACCAATGCCATCTGTAATTTTAAGCAAGCGCAGGTCATGCACCGCTTTTTCTGCCCAATGGCCCTGTGGTACATCGTCAAAACGAAGAACAGCAATATCATCAGCAAAGCACGGAATTGAAATTAAAGACAAGGCTAAAATCACACTTATCGTTATTTTAAGAAGCTTGTCCATTAAAAATCCCTCTCTTCATTTGCATTTGAACTAACAGCCGGCTTGTTCAGACTTTCATAAGCATATTTTATAATCCTTATAAACTCTCTTTAAGGCTTTTAATACTTTCGCTGAATGGCGGGTATAGGATTCCCATTTCGGTTATAATAGCAGTGATATAATGGTTTGGTGTAACATCAAATGCAGGATTTTTCACATTAACCCCCTCGGGTGCAAGCTGAATCTCCCTGATATGAGTAACCTCCTTATGGTTTCTTTCCTCAATAATTATCTCATCACCTGTTGCTATCCCAAAGTCAATAGTGGAAACAGGTGCAGCTACATAAAAGGGAATGTTGTTTTCCATTGCCAGAACGGCTATTGTATAAGTTCCAATTTTGTTAGCGGTGTCTCCATTTGAAGCAATTCTGTCTGCCCCAACAATACAGCAGTTTATTTCACCCTTATGCATAAAATATCCGGCCATGTTATCGCATATAAGTGTAACCGGAATACCGTCCTGCATCAGTTCATAGGCTGTCAATCTTGCTCCCTGGAGGTATGGGCGGGTTTCATTCGCAAACACGTTAATTTCCTTTCCTGCTTCATGAGCGGCACGTATTACACTCAAAGCCGTACCATAGCCGCAGGTTGCAAGGCTTCCCGCATTGCAGTGGGTTAGAATAGTATCTTTCGGTTTTATAAGGCTGTTTCCGAATTCACCAATCTTACGGTTATTTTCAACATCTTCCTGATCCATTATTTGGGCTTCCCTAAGCACCTCTTTTTTTATCTCATCAATGCTCTTATCTTTGTTCTGGTAAGCTTTTTCCACTATCCTGTCAACAGCCCAGAAAAGATTAACAGCAGTAGGCCTGGTATTTTTCATTACATCTGCAATATTATTAAGTTCTTTGAAAAATACATCCTTGTCATCAGTCACAATGCCATTCACACCTATTACTATGCCATAAGCAGCAGAAACACCTATGGCAGGAGCTCCCCTGACAATCATGTCCTTTATGGCTTTTGCCACCTGTTCATAGGATTTCAATTCATGCCAGACGGTGTTAGCAGGAAGTTTCGTCTGATCAATCAATTTTAGAACTCCATCTTCGTAATACAATGGTCTCACTGGATCTGCCTCCATAAGATTTGATTAGTTATATTTATATTAGCATATTTGATTAACTTTAAACAGGTATTTTCTCGTTCAAATACCCGGTACTAATAACAGTACCGGGTATTATCCATCTTATTAATGTACTGTCAGAACTCACATGGATTCTTACTCGTATAACCTACCAGGTTAATACACAGTATTTTTCTTTAATAGTTTTCTTTCCTGACTTCAAAATAGCTTTTAGAATATGAGCATACCGGGCAAACTTCAGGGGCCTTCTTGTCAGTTACAAGATGCCCACATACGCGGCATTCCCACATGGTTTCTTCACTTTTTTCAAATACACGTTGCATCTCAACATTTTTTAACAGCTTACGGTATCGTTCTTCATGAGCTTTTTCAATAGCCGCCACTTTACGGAATTTCTCTGCCAGCTCTGTAAAACCTTCTTCCTCAGCATCTTTTGCAAAACGGGCATACATGTCTGTCCATTCATAGTTCTCACCCTCGGCTGCCTGCAGAAGATTTTGGGCTGTATTTCCTAATTTACCCAGTTCCTCAAACCAAATACGTGCATGCTCCTGTTCATTCCTGGCAGTGGCAAGAAAAATCTCTGCCAGCTGCTCGTAACCTTCCCTCTGGGCTATATGGGCAAAATATGTATACTTGTTTCTTGCCTGGCTTTCTCCTGCAAAGGCTTCCAACAAATTCTTTTCGGTTTTTGTTCCGGCGTATGGGTTCCTGGTTTCCTTTTTCTCCTCTGCTTTAACAAAAAATGAAGCAGGTTTCTTACATCTGGGACATTTAAAATCCTCAGACAGCTCTCCTTCATGAATATATCCGCATACTGAACAACGATATTTTTCCATTTCTTTATCCTCCTGTATTCTGAGATAGTTTTTCAACAGTGGTTTAACAGCAACTGTAGCTATATTACAGTCGTGTTTTACCAGTTTCTGATGAGAGTAAATTTACATAATTAATTATATACCAACTTGATATTTAAATAAACTTAGATTATTAAAATCTGATGCCCCACAGCTAAAATATTCCTGGTATCAGATAAGCAACAAAAAATCCCAAAACAAAGGATACAGTATTTGCTATTAATGCGTATAAAGGAGCAGCCCACCTTTTGGTTTTCTCTTTTTCGCTATATTTACTCAAGAATATAGAAAATGCGATAGATTCTATAATAAATACAAGGAATTCCATCCAGACAAAATTAATAACAAATACTAAACTGCCCTCTGATTGTAGTTAATAATATTGAGCAGAATATTCAGTATTGATTAGGTGATAATGTTCACCCCCGCTATAATATAAATCTGTTTCCTGGCTCTGAAGCCGAATAACAGTGCAATCAGAATCTCAATTGATATAGTAATAATTATTCGTGCAAAAAGAGAAATAAGTTCCCACTTATAATCATAGTTTTTCTCTACAGTGATACTACCTGTTACTGATCCCGATTTTATCTCCAGGCTCCGGGCGTCAACTTTATAATAGCTGTCGAAGGCATACCGCTCATATACTCCATTACTTACAATGAAGCTGTCCTGTTCGGGAAAGTATAATAAAATTTTAAACCTTGCCGGGGGATGATACCCCCATGTAAACTTCAAAGTGTGGGTACAGTTTTGAAAATACTGCAGAAAATAAAACCCGTCTTCATCCTGGTAGGATAAAAATTTCTACCAGACAAGCAGACAAGGGGAGCAGACAAGGGCAGACAAGGGGACAGGCACTCTGTCTGGTTTTCTTTCCATCCAAACCAAACCCCAATCCAACCTTACCAATTATTATTACATTGTTACTAATACTGTTCAAGATACAATTGAACAGACAGGGGGACATGAACAGACAGGAGACAGGGGGACAGGCACTCTGTCTGGCTATTCTAATATAGTCAATTAAATATATACTTGTATATTTATACTAAATATGATATACAGTACCTGAGGTGTTGTTTATGCCAAGACAAGCCAGAAAAAGAAGTGGAACTGGAATATACCATGTTATGTTAAGAGGTATAAACCGTCAAGTGATATTCCACGATGATGAGGATTGTCTTACATTTATTAATGTTATTAAAAAGAAGAAAATAAAAAGTAAGTTTGATTTATATGCATATTGTTTAATGGGAAATCATGTTCATTTGTTATTGCGCGAGAAGGATGAATCGGTCTCATCAATCATGCAAAGAATTTGCTCAAGTTTTGTTTATTGGTATAATTTGAAATACGATAGAAATGGGCATCTATTCCAGGAAAGATTTAAAAGTGAACCAGTAGAGAATGAACGTTATCTTTTTACTGTACTAAGATATATTCATCAAAATCCAATAAAGGCTGGAATTGTACGTCGAATAGAAGATTATAAATGGAACAGCTACCATGAGTACTTCAGAAAAAATAGTTTTATAGATACTTGTTACATACTAAATCTCTTCTCCGAAGATTTAACTGAATCCTTAAATAAATATAAAGAGTTTATGAGTCAGGAAAACGACGATATTTGCCTTGACTATGATGAAAAACGTCGTTTATCTGATGACGATTTATTACTTCTGATAGAAGAAAAATTCGGTGTTAAGAAAGGTCTATTCCATTTATTAGATGATGAAACAAGAAGGAATATAATCCGTAGGTTAAAGTCGTTAAATGGCGTTTCAATCAGGCAGATTTCAAGAGTGACAGGGGTAAGCAAATATAAGGTTGAAAATGCATAGCAGACAAGGGGCCAGACAAAGTGCCTGTCCCCTTGTCTGT
>JAAYNA010000177.1 GCA_012521105.1 Clostridiaceae bacterium | reverse complement strand
CTTCTAAGCACTAAATTATTTGCCCTTTTTCTCCACTCTATTCTGCTGTCAATGTCCGATTTTCAAATTACTTACATTTCTGTAATATCAACTCGTTGTTTTCATAACTTTTTTGACACTACCTTAGTTACAACTAATTTTTTTAAACGCCGCGGTTAGCCTAAACTAACCGCATTAATTACAAAATATTTTTAATTGTAGATAGACAAACTTTTTTCAACCGAGGGTAATATGATTGCGACATTAAAAAGGTACTGGAAAAGAATAGTTATAGTTACTTTATTTACAGCCCTTATATTAGCATCATTAATGATTGGCTCTTTAAGAGGCGTAACATTTAACGCTTTACTTAATGCAGATAAAAACGCCTGGAAGGTGATATGGTACAGCCGGGTTCCGCGTACCGCCGCAATTGTTCTGGCAGCAGCAGGCTTAAGTGTTGCGGGCCTGATTATGCAGGCTATAAGCAGAAACAAGTTCATGTCTCCATCAACGAGCGGTACAACCGATGCCGCAGCCTTTGGAATTTTACTTGCATTTATCTTTCTGAATGAGCAACCGGGAATTGTACAAACGCTGTTTGCCTTCGTATTTGCGTTTTTATCCACGGTACTGTTCACATCGGTGGTTAACAGGCTGAAAATACGTGAAGTTGCATATATCCCTTTAATTGGTATGATGTACGGCGGGTTAATTTCTGCATTAACCACCGCAGTTGCTTACCGTTTTGATGTAATGCAAATGATGGCTGGAATCGGATTGGGAAGCTTTGCTCGAATCGGTGATTTTTCGACAATATATATAATTATTGTTCCATTGATTTTAGCTGTTATTTATTCCACAAAATTTTCAATTGTCGGAATGGGCGAAGATTTTTCAAAGAATCTGGGAATTAAATATAACCGTGTTGTGTTTCTGGGTTTGATTATAATTGCCCTGATTAGTGCTTCATCTTATGTTGCGGTAGGACCGCTGCCATTTATCGGCCTTATCATTCCCAACATGGCAACCACTTTCTACGGTGATAATCTGAAAAAATCCATCGTAGACTTAATGCTGTTCGGTTCGGTCTTTGTGCTTTTATGTGATATTGCCAGCCGTCTTGTCATCTTCCCCTTTGAGATGAGCGTCAGCTTAACAATAAGCGTGGTTGGGGGAGTTATCTTCATGATTTACCTGATAAGGGGGCTTAGGAATGCATAAACAAGCAATACTTCGAGAAAAAAGAACCGTAATAATTTTCGCAATACTTGCCGTGTTACTGGTTGTATCGGTTCTCCTTTACATATATTCAAGAACCTATGCTAAAGCCTTGCGTCTGAATATTGTAATGGATAAGTCGGCTTTCAGTAGTATCATGGGCAGAACAATTCCTGCACTAATTGGTATGGGTGCTGCTGCAGTCCTGATTGCCGTTGTAAGCTTAGCTTTTCAAACTATTACAGGCAGCAGGATTTTAACACCGTCCATGATCGGTTTTGATTCAGTTTTTGTAGGGACACAGACCGTTCTTGTATTTTTGTTCAGCTCGATGTCCAAAGCGTTTACCAACCCGTATTTAAATTACCTGATTGTCGCAGGAACAATGGTGACTGTTTCCATGATGATGTACGGGTCTATTCTACGAAGCAACAAGAACAATCTGGTCTTCCTGCTGATGTTTGGTTTAATTCTGTCGGGCATTGTCAGAAGCGGTTCAACCTATCTGCAGGTAATAATGGATGTTAATGACTTCAATCAGGTCAGGGCGGCAACAAGCGTGACTGTTAACAATATGAACACAAAAATTATTTTTATTGCGCTTCCATTGATGGTAGCTGTAATTTCAATCATGCTTGCAAGGCATAAAATCTATGATGTTATGTCTTTGGGGCCCGATAATGCGAAGTCATTGGGTATCCCCTATGAAAAGGAAATGAAATTCAGCCTGTTCTTAATCTCGGTTGGAATGTCGGTTGCAACAGCGCTAATTGGTTCACTTGCCTTTTTAGGGCTGCTTGCGGTGAACATTGCAAGGGAACTTTTGAAAACCTATAAACACGTTTATTTGTTTATAGGATCTGCCGGATTAGCAGCACTTGCATTAATTGCAGGCCAGGCTGTGGTAGAGCTTTTACAGGGGGCTGTTCCAGTAACCGTGATAATTGATTTAATAGGTTGTTCATACATGTTTTATCTAATTTTAAAGGAGAACAGAGTGTAATGATAGAAGTAAAAAATCTTAATCAATCTTATACAAAGCATGGGAAGAAAAAAACCCTTGAAAATATTAATCTGACGGTGAAAGAAAAAGCAATCACTGCTTTAATCGGACCTAACGGGGCTGGAAAATCAACCCTTTTAGGTGTCACGGCCAACCTGATAAAACCTCTTTCGGGAATGGTAATGATAAACGGTATTGATGTGAGAAATATTAAAACTGATGAGCTGGCTAAAAAACTGGCTATTTTGAAGCAAACGCACAATATAAATATCCGAATTACTGTAAAGGATTTGGTTGAGTTCGGAAGATTCCCTCATTGTGGAGGCAGGCTAACTGACATTGACAAACAAAAAGTGAAGGAAAGCCTTGAGTATATGAATTTAGTAGGGATGGAGGAACGTTACCTGGATGAGTTGTCAGGTGGTCAGAGACAACGGGCATTCATCGCAATGATACTGGCCCAGGATACGCCCTATATCTTTCTTGACGAACCACTGAATAATCTGGATATAAAATCCTCTGTTGAAATGATGAAGATAATAAAAAGTCTAGTCACCGAACTTGATAAAACTATTGTAGTTGTCTTGCATGATATCAATTTTGCTTCTGCCTATGCAGATTATATTGTTGCAATGAAAAACGGACGTATTGCCGGTGAAGGCAGTATGGAGGAAATGATTACAAAGGAGGTGCTGGACGAAGTATTTGACCATGATTTCAATATAGTAACACACCAGGGCAGAAATGTTTGCCTGTATTTTGACCGTACATTTAATCGTAGAAAAATATATGAAGTTATATAGGAGGATTCTGATTATGAAAAAAGCATTTATTTCTGTTATATTATCAGCAGTAATATTTACCGGCATCTTAAGCGGATGCGCAACAAAAAGCAGTAATACCGAAGCTAATACACAAGCCACCCAGTCTGCACAGAAAGCCGAAGAAACCCCAATTCCCACAACAGAAGCAACCCTGGCACCTGTGGTTCCTGAAACTGTAACAATCACAGATTCGGACGGTAATGAAGTAACTGTGAAAACAAACCCTACCAGAATTGCAATTTATGATTATTCGATTCTCGACATTCTATATAATGTAGGGTTTGAAAATACCCGAATTGAGAAATTAATTGTGCCTGCAAAGGAAAATCTGCCCGATGAACTGGCTTTTTATAAGAATGCAGGAGATGAGCTTGTAATCAGTGGCGGAAGCCTGTTTTATATAGACTGGGACGTTTTGGACTTAATTCAGCCTGATCTGGTTATTATCGGCGGAAGGGCGTTCGGTATGGGACCCTCAGGCGAAAGACTGAGTAGTGAAGATGCTGCAAAGTACAGAGAAGATACATTCGCAAGATACCCGAATACCACTTTTGTGAAACTGACAACAAATGCCACTAACTCTCAACTAACCAAGGACATTGAGAATAACATCAATGCACTTGCCCAGATCTTCCCTGAATTAAAGGATGAACTGGAAGCAAAGCTTACAAAACTTAGGACAGATATTACAGAAATTAATAAAAAGGCAAAAGCCTCCGGAAAAAAGGCATTGTTTGCAATGATGGTTGACCAGACAACCCTTTCGGTATTCAATCCTAACAGCCGTTTCGACATGATTTATGAGGAATTTGGCTTTATTCCGGCAGATGAAGGTGCAGTATCCTGGACAAACCAGCATGGCTTTGACGTTCGTGCTGAATATGTACTTGAAAAAAACCCGGATGTAATCTTTTTGCTGGACAGAAGTGCAACGGTTGGCTCGGGCGCAGGCGCTGAAAACTTTATGAACGATCCGATTATCAAGCAGACCACTGCAGCACAAAATGGTGATATTTATGTGCTGTCGGGTAATGCATGGTACACAATGACCGGCGGTATTTCGGCAACTGAAACAATGATTGCCGACCTTAATCAATATATAATCAAACTGAATTAACCATTCAGTACTGGTTCCTTTTAACTTTTTAGCATTATAAATGCCATAACACGAACACTCCAAACTTAACGAAAAGAAGCCTTCAAGGCTTCTTTTCGTTAACCCGCCCTTTTGAACTTCTAACCGGTTCAACAATATAATCACTGAAAATATCATTTATTATATTCTTTGAATCTGGCATGATATCAATATCATGTGGCTGAATGTCTATTCCCATGAGACATGTAACACAACCAGCTATCTTCAAACCATACTCTCCCATGGATTATATTCTCCATACCCCTGTTCTATTGCTTCTTGACCTGCAGCTCTGAATTATATTCCTTTTTGTAATACAACCAGTCTTTTTACTTCGCCGTTTTATTTACAAAATCAATTTCATACAGTTGTTCACCGAATTTTCTTTCGTGGTCAATTATAGTACCTTCTGTAAGGGTGATGCGAAGTGCAATTGAGTTTGGATTATCTTCGTCGCCAACTTCATCGAACCAATCGAAGATTTTCTTAAACTTAGCTCTGATTTCAGCGTTCTTCTCATCCTTTACCCAGCCTAAATTTTCAGCTATACCATTAAAAGTAAACCAGTCCAGCCCGGCGACCGCAACCTCGTTGTTCTTCTCAATTTGCAGCATTTTGTTTGTCGTTGCGTCGGTGGATACATAAAATACACCGTCTTCATAATACGCGCAAACCATACGGACAGCAGGGCGTGGATTGCCCGAAGCGTTCGGGGACAGTGATATTGTCGCAAGGGCAATGTCTACGTCTTTACCATTTCCGCAACGCTCTACCATAAGCTTCATCGCATTTTCAAATTTACTCATTTAAAGCCTCTCCTTTATTGCAGTAACTATAGTCAAACCGCAGAGTCAAATGGTATGTATTGGCATCTTTTGTCATATCACATACCAATTACATATTTCAACTGTCAAGGTAACTTTTGAAAAATTATAACACAAGTGTATTGCATCAACAATAAGGTAAATTGAGAATGCTGTAGTGGTTCTGCATCCACTCTATTCCCTGATGCTATCGTCTTAAATGAAATTACTGTGATATGTGCTAAAAGAAACGAAATTAATTTATAATCGGTTTATTTAGACAGCGCAGAAAATAAAGCCAACTTACTTTCAATTGACTATTAAACCTACACTGGTTTCAACAGCCAGAAAATTAAACAAGGATTTCGTATTGCCCGAACAAAGGAAAACTGACAGTACAACTTAAAACCAGTTATCTTCCCTTTCAACCCTAAGTATCTGCCCGGTAGCCGCATTAACATGTACTTCATATACGCCCGATTGAGTACATATGTCAATTTCATAAACCAATAAACCATTTTTATCATCAAGTTCAACTTTAATTACCTGACCGGGAACCTATTGTAAAGCAATTTGAATGGCTGTCTCGCTATTAATTCGGTATCTCCCCCAGTAGCCATCCCAAAGAGTATAATAGCCATTATAAAACATAAGTACATAGCACAAAAAGTTACTCCACATAACCATTGTATTTTTAGTTTGCTAATGTGTTACTTAATAGGCATATTGCTCATTTAAAATCTATAAAATTCTCTTGTGTTTATGGATGATAATGGTTAAAATGTTATTAAAGCAGTAATCTTGTTTAATTATTGCAAACTTAATATTAAGTTTGGAGGGATTATAATTGTTAGTTACACCCAATTTTCATTTTTCAGGGGAATGTAAAGATACACTTTGGATGTATCTATGATCACGGAATTTGTATTTCCGTCCCAGGTAACGCTGATGTTAAAGGCTTGGGCGAGATCTCTCAGTTTAAAGTAGTTATTGCCGTTGATGGGTAAGGTTATTAATTCTTCGTCCTTATAAATGGCCGATGAGCATACTATTTCCCGACCGAAGAGTTCCATTATTATTACTGGAATTATTTTATTTAATAAAAAGGAAACATCAATCGTTATAAATGAAATTCGACTACTGCTCCAGTATCTGAATAAAGGAACAGAAATTTTTCCCTTTCAACTTCCTCAGCACTATCAAAATTAATAACAATAGACATGTTCTGCCCCTTTGCTACCTTATCCCTGGAGTCAGAGAACATAAACCTTTGATTTCCAATCATCATTTCTGCATGATAAACGAGTTTCTTTTCCTCATCTGTCAAATGTTCGGTATGCATATCTGATGGGTGGGCATCACAATAATGTATTAAAATAGTTATTCCCCCATTAAACACTAACTACAGATGTGGAAGCAATAGGACAGGGGTATGGAAAATCAAGTCAGGGCAGAAGTTCTATTTCGTAAAAACTCACTCAAGGAAAAGCCGATGGCATCCTGAAGTCTATGCCTACCATAATTGGATTCCAGCAATAAGTCCATATGCTCCGGAGTTAATTGAAGCTTTTGAAGGGGAAAACTGGCAGGGTATTTTAATCTCTGCATTACCAGGTATCCCCATGAGAGAAGCTAATATAAATACTAACCGGATTTTGAATTACTTCATACTCCCCTAGGAGTCTATGTAATTTGTGATGCAACTCTCCGGGGGGTTATTTTATCACTCATTCCCATCATCCCATTTAAAGTAATTAAAGGCCTAACCAGTATGTTTCACCAATATTGTTTTTGCATTATACTCCAATTATTTTCTATTTTACTTTTTCTTTATTGGACAGTAAATTACTATTCATATAATCTTCAATAGCTCTGACTCTGTCATTTCTCCCTCTTCTTTTATTAACTTGAAGTTGTAAGTTCAATGGAGGTATTTTTACAATTTTACCCTTCCAGTTAATTTCCTCTAAATTTTTTATTGCATATGGTCCAAAATCCACAGGTTCAGGGTTATCTACAAAGTCCTCAGGGTCAAATGCTAAATCTATTCTCGCTCCTATAAACAAAACACCAAAATAATTGACAACCCATCCTTTTGAACTTCTAATCGGTTCAACAATATAGTCACCAAAAATATCATTGATTATATCAATATCCTTTGAACTTAGCATAATATCAATATCATGTGGCTGAACATCTATTCCTCTAAGACATGTAGCACAACTACCAGTTAGCCACCAGTCAATATCTGTACCTTCAACCTTATTGATAAAATCAAGCAGAGCATCCTCCCAGGGAACTTCTTTAAAATACCCCATTTGCCCAAACATATCTTCTGCATACTTCTTAAAATTGGCTTTAATTTTATCCATGTTTTGGATGTTTTTGGGAAATCTTTTAACATAAGACCCATTCTCTAAAGAGTAAAAAGAACTTTCAAAAACATTTTTGTATTCAGGTAAAGAATTACTGACTACAAATAACACATTATTCTCATCTTCTTTAAAAGATATCTCCAAGTCTTACCCTCTCCATATTTTAATGGTTTGTTTTCCACCCACATTATTTCATATTATTTCAAATATATCAATAATTAAGTCAAGTCAGAAATCGTTCTTCCAATAGACTATTCCGACTGTCACTGATGTAAACCGCTGTACTTTAATCAAAAAATTAAACAAGGCTTTCGCCTTGTTCGTCTAAAGATGACTGACAGTATAACCTTAATTCCACCCATTTTCCCTTTCAACCTTTAGTATCTGCCCGGTAGCTGCATTAACATGAACTTCATATACGCCTGATTGAGTACGTATGTCAATTTCATAAACCAATAAACTAGCTATTATAAAACATTAATGCATACCTCACAAAAATTAATTCACATAATTATAGTATTTATAGTTTGTCTAATTTGATTAGCATAAGGATTAGGAAAATTCATTTCCATATTTTTATGATGACCTTAATAAGGTGGATATGCTGATAATAAATGAGCAAGGTGAAATTTATATATATACTAATCGAAAGGGAACAAGGACTCATAAAATCATCGGAAATAATATAAAGTTATTCGATTAGATAAAATCATTGCTTGGACTACCTCACTTCCTCAATAGGTTCTTAAGGGGGATTTGATTGTTCAAGAGTTTAATATAATTTGGTCATGGTGTGGTTCATATTTTGATTACAATCTTAAATGCATGGGAAATGGAGTCTTGCAATAACAAATGGGTCCGCAACAGGTTTACCGATTAATAGATTTTTTCGTGATATGATAACTTGAAAATGCTCCACCTTGAATATCTCTTGAACTAATTGCATCTCCTCAAATGTCGGAGCTGTAAACAACCCTGGATTTTGTTTAGCCCATTTGTTAATCCTTCGTTCCTTGTTGTGATGACCAAAAATCTCATTTTTAACTTCACGGACTGATACAACTTGTCCATTTTCAACGAATTGATTAAACCTCTTCCAAAGTGTAGGAAAGCGCGATTCATAATAATAGTCGAACAAGTGCATCAACGCACTTGAATCAAACACATAGATATTCATCTTGACCATCTCCGATGAAGTAATAACTCCAATAAAGGCAGATTGTCTGTTTTTACATTTAAATAATTAGCTAACTGTATCTCGCTTATTGATTTCTTGTAGTAGGCATTAAAAGCTATCTCCAGGTATTTGCCTCCCATGTAGGCTATTTGAGTGTTATAATAATACCCCCCACCTTTTCTCTCACGTTTCTGCTTCTTTGCTTCTTCATTCCATTTTGCAGTTAATTCCTTGTAAGTTGATTCATTTACTGTACCTCTATCAAGGAACTTCCTCAATATAACTTCCCTGCTTACCTTGTAGATATTAGCCAAATTGGTGACAAAAGATTCATCTACTTGTACTCCCTTTACATATAATTCAAAATCATCGGAAGGAACAAGAATCTCAGCTGCCAGTCTATTACACAGTATTTCAATTTTCTTGTCATACTCAGGTAATATATCAATATAATCATCATTTAGCTTGTCAACGCCACTTGTCTCAAACAAAAGATGTCCTAACTCGTGGAACAAAGTAAATATTTGTCTTGTTTTAGCCATTGAGTTGTTGATGATGATTAACGGAAATTCTTTATCATAAAGGCAAAATCCAGAGAAGTCATCATTCCTGAAAGCCTCTTTAAAAACAAATATGCCAGAGTTTTCAAATGCATACCTCCAGGTTTCCAACGCTGTTTCAACATTTCTCCAACTCTTCTGTTTTTCTAAAGAAATTCCTAAATATTTTCTTATAGCTGAGACCATCTCTTTAAGGTTAAAACCTGATGAACCCTTTAGCCCATTTAGTATTTGGTTTTCTGAAGGATTTGATCCATTACAAAGTTCATACAGATTCTCCTGCTTAACTCTTGCTATTCTTATCTGCCTTATAATAGTAAAGGGTAATCTATTAAACTCTGATTCCGGAATAGTTCTGAAGGATTTCTGAGTATCATCCTCTTTTGGAGGATGTGGAAAGAAAAATACAGCTATTGGCCTCTTATATACACTATAAGCCAGCTTCTCAAGCTGTGCATATGACGGACAGTCCAAGCCCTTCTCCCACGCTTCAATCACTTCAGGACTCTTCTTAATTTTTATAGTAACTTCATCTATTGTTAGGTTTGCTGATTCTCTTGCCCACCTTAAAACATCTGGATTTACTGGAGCCTTCACCAATTTAATCACCCCAATCGAAACACCGCTAATTGTATTATATCATTTATCGAATTTTATAACTATGTTTTTTATACAAAAAATTCCTATACCTTTTGCAGCATGCCTTTACCCCCATTGACTGATTTCCATGGAGAGATGAAGCTTTTGAAAAAGCTAAGTCAGAAGATAGACCTATCTTCTTGTCCATTGGCTATGGCTGACATATATTCAAAGAACTCGCCATTGGTGCCATGAGACCTAAACACACCATTTTGATGTTAACCATTAATTTGTTATCATCATTTCTTTTGTTTGGATGTTTATGGAAAAGCATAAGGGCTACACACCAGATAATTTTAATGTCTTAAAGTAGTAAGATATCGGCTGTTCAACACTTTCTATATAACCTTTGTCTATAGCAATTCCAATCAATGTTGCTATAATACTTTTCGTACAAGAAAAAATATAGTTAACTTTATCGAAACCGTCTTCATGGTATTCCCAAACTAATTTTTTATTTTTCAGGATTACAACATTTCTAATTGCTTGTTCCTTCATTTTTTCATTCATTATTCTAAGTAAAAGTGGATTCATACCATTTTCTTCAGGCGGGGAAATTTCAAGTAATAAATCTTTTTGTTTTATTAACATAATAGTCTCCAATATTAATTTCATTTTCTTTAAAATTTTAAACAAAGTGTATCAATAATGATATGTGATGTCAAAATAGAGTTACATCCGTACAAGTTCGTACAAATTCAATATCAATAGTTACTATTCAATTACTAATCAATACACCTGTTTTATTCTCTATTTTCATTATCAACCGAATTAACAACTAAACATGATAATTGGTTCATGCGCATTCTTATAAAGTAATACAGATAACGGAATTATAAGCTATTCAAGCAACAATAGGAATCTTACCCTATCAAATTGAATATATAATCACTTTCTTTCTAATAATAGTTTGGTGTAAACTTTACTATAAAAATCAAATTATGAAAGGAAGGTGATGCCGATGAAAACTGATAGAAAAGCCAATAGACTAATCCATGAGAAATCGCCATATCTTTTACAACATGCTAATAATCCTGTAGATTGGTTTCCCTGGAGTGACGAAGCTTTTGAAAAAGCAAAGGCAG
>JAAYNA010000176.1 GCA_012521105.1 Clostridiaceae bacterium | reverse complement strand
TCTACCAATTTTTGTTGTATTTACTTAACATGTTATTTGCTTAAGCTGACCTGAAGATTACTTTAAACCTTTTATACTGTTGGTTTGTAAGTCGTGTCAGGCGACAGCTTTTATATATTATCACGCTGTTTGATGTTTGTCAAGAACAAAACTTGTTATTTTATAAATAATATTTCCCATACTATCAAATATAAAACAGTTTTTTCTTTTTCATAGTCCATCAAAACAACGACTTTAAAATACTAGCACAGGTTAATTATTATTGTCAATAGGTTTAACATAAATTTTTCGGCTTTACTCCGACTGTTTATTTCCCAATGAAAAATAAACGACAGAATGTGCCGTACAAGATTTATAATGATATTATATGACGGTTAGAAACACGAACATTTATTAAGTTAATAAAATGTTATGCTAGTTTTCTGTTTTTAATATCTCGTATAGTATACCGTTTATATTCTTATTTGTAGGGCACTCAATAACCTCTGTTATTTGCTCATATTTACCCCGTACAGCTTTCTGCATAATATTAGCGTATTGAAAAATTTCATTTCCTCTAACACTTGTTTTTACATTCTTTGATATTATATCAATAAAATCACCTGCTTTAGACAGGTTTGAAAGGTTAACATGCTGCTCAAAAAATGCTTTTAAAAACGCATTCTGATTCTTTTGTCTGAAATAAACCGAGTACGTCTTAAACTCACCTTCAGCTGTGTAACCCTGTCTGAAACGGACAAAACCTTCTGCCTGCTCACCGCACAGAAGCTGGTACCCTGGCTCGAGATGTATGTACAGGTTCTGTAAAGGATCTTCATAATGCATATATACAGGTACGTCTATCCATACTCCGCCGAAAAAGTCAACAATCTTACGGAAACCGTCGGTCTGTATAACAATATAGTCTTCTATTGGAATTCCAAAAACCTCATCCATCAAATCGTACCAGAAATTCATGGCATACACAGTGTTTCCCGTTGTTCCAAATTTACCACCGCCATCAGATTTGTACTTCAAGTCAATGGCAATTGCATGAGCAGCATTCATTTTCTGTATGCTTGGATCGGCTGCATGCTCAGGGTTAGCTTTTTTTAATTCATTTAATATCTTGTCATTATAATCTATATACGCATCTCTGGGGAAATTGATTAACTTCATTTGTTTATTCTTCTCGTCAATGCTTAAAACTATAATTGTATCATAAGCATGGTAAACTGCATCCTGCCCAATAAGTAGGATGTTCTTGCTTCCTGATTCAACAAGAGTTTTGTAATATCTTTGTCCATTAGTAAGACCTTTCTGTTCTTCGGGTTTAACCTGTTCCCCTCCACTATCATCAGGGACAGGTTCAGGTGTCGGTGTAACCGTAATCACGGTATCCGGATCCCCTTTAGTGACAGTCTGAACCGGCTCGTTATTATCAACAGGTTTAACAAAAATAAATAGTACTACTGTTAATAAAACAATTGATACAAATAGCATTAATAATGCAATTTTGGTTTTTTTTTGAAGTTCCATCCTGTTTTTTCCCTGCCTCAACAATCAAATATGAACTGAATTATCATTATCCTTTCAATTATATCATGGAATATAATTGAACTTCAAACAGAAAAGCTTATCGGCAGCAGATTGGGAAAGATATAACCTGCTGCCGTAAACAGCTTTTATAAAGTAAATACCTTGTTATATTTTACTCTTTATTAACCGAATTCTTTCGATCACTTTATTATAAAGTTCACTGTATTTAGCCTGTTTCTCCTTTTCGGCCTCAACAACCGCTTTTGGAGCCTTTGATACGAATTTTTCATTATTAAGTTTTCCATTAACCCTGTCAAGCTCTTTTTCAAGATTTTCTTTTTCCTTAAGAAGGCGTTCCATCTCTTTTTCAAAGTCAACTAACTCGTCTAACGGAATATATATTTCCACACCTTTTATTGCACTGGACACAGCATCCTGAGGGATTTTGGATTTGTCCCTGTAAATTTCGAACTCGGATACTCCAGCCAGCCTAATCAATGTAGACTCTTCTTCCCTGAAAATAGTTCCCATTTCCTGATCATCAATTACAAATATAGCTTTTGGCTTTTTGCTTACAGGAACTTTCATTTCAGCCTTTATATTACGGATGCTGCGGATAGCTTCCATAATGGTATTCATTTTTCTTTCTGAATCAGGATCATTTAACTCATCCCGATATACCGGCCAGTTGGATATCATTATACTATCATCATCGGTATACAGATGCTGGTATATTTCTTCGGTAATAAACGGCATAAACGGATGTAAAAGTTTCATTGATGTTTTCAAAACTTCATTAAGAACATACAAAGCTTCAAGCCTTCCTTTTGCCTCGCGGTCAAAAAGCCTTGGTTTCACCAGTTCAATATACCAGTCACAAAACTCCTCCCAGATGAATTCGTATATCTTTTGAAGACCTATACCAAGCTCAAATTTTTCAAGGTTCTCGGTTACCTCCCTGGTCACTGTGTTTATTCGGCTTAGAATCCACCGATCAGGTAAGGCAAAATTATCCACGTTTATAAATTCAAATTTATTATCTTTATCAAAGTTCATCATTACAAAACGGAAGGCATTCCATATTTTATTGGCAAAATTCCTGCTTGATTCAAGTTTCTCCTCGGAAAAACGCATATCATTCCCTGGCGAAGTTCCAATAGTCAGTGCATATCTTAATGCATCCGTACCATAGTTATCAATAACCTCAAGGGGATCCACACCATTACCCAGCGACTTGCTCATTTTTCTTCCCTGGGAATCTCTTACGAGCCCGTGAATTAAAACATACTTAAATGGCACCTCACCCATATGCTCCAGTCCAGAAAAAATCATACGCGCTACCCAGAAAAATATAATATCGTAGCCTGTGACCAAAACAGTGGTGGGATAGAAGTATTCAAGATCTTCGGTCTTTTCAGGCCATCCTAAAGTAGAAAAAGGCCACAGAGCAGAACTGAACCAGGTATCCAATACGTCCTCGTCTTGTACCAGGTTCCTGCTTCCACATTTTTCGCATTTTTCAGGCTCTGTTCTTGACACATGCATATGCTCGCACTCGTTGCAGTACCATGCGGGAATACGGTGGCCCCACCAAAGCTGCCGTGAAATACACCAGTCCTGAATATTTTCCATCCAGTTAAAATAGATTTTTGAAAAACGATCGGGTACAAATTTTGTCTTTCCACTTTTAACAGCTTCAATTGCCGGCTCTGCAAGGGGTTTCATTTTAACAAACCACTGTTTCGATACTTTAGGCTCAATTACCGTACTGCAGCGATAGCAGGTTCCAACATTGTGTGTATGCGATTTTGTTTTTTCCAGCAGTCCCAGTTTTTCTAATTCGGCAACAATTCTTTTCCTGGCTTCATACCTGTCCAGACCGTTATAACTACCTGCATTCTCGTTCATTGTTGCATTGTCGTTCATAACGTCAATTACCGGTAGGTTATGCCTTTTACCAACTTCAAAGTCATTCGGGTCATGGGCAGGGGTAATCTTAACCACACCTGTTCCAAATTCTTTTTCTACATACTCGTCAGCGATAACCGGTATTTCACGATTTACCAGCGGAAGTATGACAGTTTTTCCAATAAAACGATTGTATCTTTCATCCTCGGGATGCACAGCAACAGCAGTATCTCCAAGCATTGTTTCAGGTCGGGTTGTAGCAACTGTTAAATTCGCGTTTTCACCTTTTACAGGATAACGTATATGCCATAATTTACCTTCACTTTCCTCATATTCAACTTCTGCGTCGGATATTGTTGTTAAACAGCAGGGGCACCAGTTTATAATTCTCTCTCCCCTGTATATCAGCCCTTTTTCGTAAAGCCTCACAAATACTTCAAGAACAGCATTTGACAGTCTTTCATCCATTGTAAAACTTTCACGTTTCCAGTCACAGGAGCTGCCCAGTCTTTTTAATTGTTCAACAATTTTTCCACCATACTGATTCTTCCATTCCCATGCTCTTTCAAGAAACTTCTCTCGTCCAAGTTCTTCTTTTGTTGTTCCTTCTTCAGCTAACTTCTCAACGATTTTTACTTCTGTTGCAATACTCGCATGGTCTGTTCCTGGGACCCACAGAGCGCAGTAGCCTTGCATTCTCCTGAATCGAATTAAAATATCCTGAAGTGTATTGTCCAGAGCATGGCCCATATGCAGTTGTCCCGTTATATTTGGTGGTGGCATTACTATTGTAAAAGGCTCTTTATCCCTGTCTATTTTCGTGTGAAAATAGTCCTTTTCCAACCAGAATTTGTATATACGGTCCTCAACATTCTCGGGTATATAATTTTTTGGAATATTACTTATGTCCATTTCCATTCCTCCCAACAGATTTTAGTTTATATATAAAACTTACATTCTTTATCTGAAAGCTATCAATACCAAAATACAGCCCGCCATTATTATGAGCAAGCCTGTTTTTTTCAAAGACACTGATTTTTGTGTAATAATATTGTCCATAAATTCAATGTTTTCGTTACCTATATCATCAACATTATTGCCGTTCGTACTATCCAGTTCTTTTATTTGAACATTTTCATTATTTTTTACTAATGATTTTGCAATAAATTTAGCCCCGTAAACCAAAAACGCGCCGGCTACTACAATTAATAGGGACAAGATTTTAAAAATACTTTCCAAAGCTACACCTCCTCAAGTTTATAACAATCATCCATAGCTTTGCCAGTATCAATAAAAAAACCCTTTCACCAACATGCGCATTTGGACGAAAGGGATCTTCCGCGGTACCACCAAAATTTCCTTTTGAGGACACTCTGAGAATGATATCGGATTCCACCCGGCAGGTCTACTATAAGTTCAACCATGCAGCTCCGGAGCGACTTCAACAAAACAGATACCGAATACGCTTCCAGCCCATGGCGTATACTCTCTATCGGTCTATTATTGTTTACTCCTCTCCTTCACAGCCATTTCAATATATATACATGATAGTAATTGATGAACAAAGTTTTGTCAAGAAATCATAACTCATTTTGCTGTTACTATTTTTCCTGATTGATTGGTCACCTTTTTATGTAAATTTCATAGGATGTACTATGCAAATTATTATAGGGAAGGTGTTTTCATGAAGGAAAAAGAAACGGTGATATTTGCCGGAAACTGTTGTACGGATCCGAGCATCAGCATTCCTGTGATGCCTGATAAACCGCAGCTTGCTCACGCTTACGTACCCTATCAGGTTTATATGGGTATTCTTCCTGCCATGGAAGGATTCAAAAAGGGAACAGTATTTAAAGAACTTTACCAACCCTACAGTAAAAAGAGAGAAGAACTATGGATGAAAAGTAACATGCCGGCCAATTTACCAGAGATGAGCAGGCAACTCCCGACAAAACAAGCGGAAAAAGCCAATACACTTATCAACGAAAAGTACATTAAGGGAACAATTTTTCCGGATTCTTATAACCAATGACCGGGGAATGGTTTGAAAGGAGTGATGATACATGGACGAACGTCAGAAACTGTTGGAACAGATAATGGCTTACGATTTTTGTTTGGTTGATTTAGGTTTGTTTCTGGATACACATCCGTCCGATACTAATGCACTGAAAGATTATAGAATGTGTTTTGAGGAATCAGAAAAACTACGTAAAGTGTATGAAGAAAAATATGGCCCGCTTAGTCTAAGACACTCACCTAATCCGAACTGCTGGCAGTGGATAGACTCTCCGTGGCCATGGGAAAAGGAGGTATAGGTATGTGGTTTTATGATAAAAAACTCCAGTATCCTGTAAGAATTAAAAGACCGAACCCACGAATGGCAAAATATATTATCAGTCAATACGGCGGGCCAGATGGCGAGCTGGCAGCATCCCTCCGTTACTTAAGCCAGAGGTTCCACATGCCCACAAAGGAAACCCAGGCAATTTTGAATGATATTGGTACAGAAGAACTGGCGCATCTTGAAATGGTTGGGACAATGGTTCAACAGCTGACAAAAGGTGTTCCGGTAGACGTATTGGAAAGAGAAGGCCTTGGTGCTTACTACACCGATCACGATTCGGCTG
>JAAYNA010000031.1 GCA_012521105.1 Clostridiaceae bacterium | reverse complement strand
GGACTTATTTTAGCGTTTTCAGGGATTTTATTCAGCTTATATTTGGGATTGCCATATACTATGACCGGAACACAGTTTGTATCAGGACCAAAGCTTACTGTTTTGTGTCCTCTTCCGGATGTACATGGGAGGTGAGTTTGGCCAGTTTATCGAGTGGAAGTATAAAGAAAGCCTGGACTGGCATCTTCTGGACTATCCGATGCATAAAAAAATGCACCTTTACGTTAAGGAACTGAATAATTTTTACCTGAAAGAGTCGGCATTGTATGAAGTGGATTTCCATTATGAAGGCTTTGAATGGATCGACTGTAATGATACCGAACACAGTGTTGTATCTTTTATCCGAAAAGGGCGTGACTATCGTGACATGTTAATCTTCGTATGCAATTTCACACCTGCAGCACATGAAAATTACCGCATAGGCGCGCCTTTTTACACTTATTACGAAGAAGTTTTCAACAGCGACAGGGAAGAATACGGAGGCAGCAATGTACAGAACACCGGAAAAATTCATTCGGAAAATATCCCGTTTCATTGCAGGCCGTATTCTTTGGTTTTAAGGATACCGCCCCTTGCAACAATAATTTTAAGACCCGATATAAAAAACTGAATTTCTGTTGTTCAATATTTTGAATTTTATCGGCTGTTTCTGTTAACAATAATACATGGTTTAAACCGCTTAAAACCTTTTTAATTATGCCTGTGAATACCAAGCTTTCTATGGTAAAGTCGAACCTGACCCGGAATATCACTGTTATATTGCTTGAAAGCCGATTGTTCTTATCTTGATACAGGAAGTGGTATAATGAAGCTTGATCACGTATCCGTAACCCTGAGTGACAAACCTGATAAATATTACTACAGGATAAGGGCTGAAATAAATGGGATCCCCGGGGAGCAATGGCAGGACGGACTTAAGTTTGTATGGCATAATTCTTCATACTACCTTTGCAAAAAAAGTGAACTAATAATCAGGGACAATGAGATAGAAATTGTTCTTGAAGACAGCAGTGACATACAAAATGCCATCGATGCACTGAGCAATTCAATTTCAAAAGCCGATAAAATAGTACGGAATTATGGAGTAACAAATATATCCAGCTACAGACAGGCGACGAACTAAACGGCAGTACAGCAAAAATGCCTGCGCCATGCCGACACAGAAGGCAAAACTTATCATTCAAGGGAATGCCACGAAACAATCATGTCTCTTTTATAAAGTTAACACACCTAATATATCAAGCTACGGGAGAATCCTTAGCTAAAAAATATGCATGAAAAAATGTCCGTATAATATCTTCCAAATACTATACGGACTTTTTTCCTTTATTATTAGTCTTTCGGTGATTGCGGAGTTACAATAAACCAAGCATCCAATCATTTCACCAATTATTAAGACCTTTTCCTCCCATAATCTCAACAGCATCAATATATACATTGCTATCTGAAGACTGGTGATTCCTGCTTTCATCAACTACAAGCCTGACTTCATGTTCCCCAACTTCCTGAAAGTATTTTGAAAATATAGATTTCCTGAACTCCGAAATTTCATTATACAAATCTATTGTTGCTTCGAGTTCTCCATCTAAATATATCTTGGCTATTCCGCAGTCACTGCCTTTTTTTCCGATGATGCTGACTCCTGCGCCATTGAACTTGAACGTGATGCAGGAACCTTTCTCATTGGATTTCTGAAGGGTTCTTCCGAAATTGTTGTAATCCCCGTCTTCTTTTTCCCATTTACCAATGTAAACTAATCGTTGATCCTTGTCATCATATCGCCTGCACGAGCTGTAGCCAGATTCATACGGTAATATTTTTAAGTTTGCAAATCTTACATTATGATAACTACAGCCTAATGCTGCCTGTCCACTTGAAATTTCGCTGTTTGTGGTTTCCAGAACCAAATTCCGGTTAACAAATGCAGAAATGCTTTGTCTCAAAAAGCATAACTCTACAGCATTCCATGCATTTGGTTTTAAGGTTTCCAGCTTTCCTTTGCTTATCGAGCGTGTTCCGATTTTTAATTCCCAGTCCCCGGAATTATATATATATATAAAGCATAACCTTGCGGCGGGTCGGAATTTTTACAGGTATTGTTCAGCCTGCCGCATACCATTGCATATTCAGCATCAGGGCTAAGCTTTACTTCTACATAAATTTTATAATCAGTCCATTCAAGGCTGCCAATTAATGTATAAGGATCGGGTGTACTGCGATATACCCAGTCAAATGGTTTTATATCGGCTGTAATTTTTTGCGAAATACAGCTTATACCACCATCAGTATCCACTTCAAAAGCTCCACCCTGATCAAGCGTATACCGGGGTATTTTCCCTAACGAATAACTATCGAAGCTATCTTCATATGGCAGCATAAAACCTGTTTCATTGGGGATTGTATTTGCAGTTTTTCCCTTCTTTTGTCCTTTAGTAGTTGTTACGGAATAAATTGAATAAGGTTCGACAATAAGCTTTATTGTGTTGTTAACCGGCTTTATTGAACCTTGCTGAATAAATTGCTCTTTACTGTTGGTTTTCCATACATATAATTCTTTTAAATCAACAGGGAAGTTAAAAACATATTCTTTTTCATATCCCGATTTATTAACGATTATAATGCTGTAATCAGATTTTGCCGGATGCTTAAGTGTAACATATCCTCTCTCTTCACCGCATCCACAGCCTGAATCTATGTATTTCCAGCCTGGTTTTACAAATTGTGTGAAATGTGCAATCATCCATAAACCCGGCTCGATTTCATAATGTCCGCTCCATGGACATACAGCAGTCAAAATCCCCTTGTAATTAAACGGCACTGTGGCATATTCTGATTCAATTAACGGATGAATTTCGTATTTGACCATTTTACCCAGAACGTACATTTTGATAATGCGCAAACCCACGTCAAGCACTCCTGAAAAACTGTGCCTGAATGGAGCCAAGTCTTCACCCAGCCAAAGAGGTTTCATGCTTTTTATAGCTTGCGGGCAGCTTTCCTGAATATAATGTATATTCATAGCATGAATAGCTTTGCTAAGTTCGGGATCGGAATCTACCAAATCAGCAATTTCCCAACTGGTATTGCTGTCAGCCGCAACAAGTTTGACATTGCCGAATCCGTCCCTGTCAAGACCGGGCCTTAACGTGTTCACAGTCCAATTCCTGCTGAAAGGACCCTCGTTTACATCAGGCCCTAAATAATCAAATTCAAGCCCGTAAACTTCCCTTGCCCCACGAAGAAAATTAATATAGAACTTGTATTTTTTGCTGTCGTCTGTTATCCACCGGGGTGTACCCCATCTAAGAGCCTCAAGATATATGTCAGGGCATATTTCTTTTGCTTTTTTGGCTATTACCAAACCATAGCCCCTTGTTATGTCAAAATCTTCTTCACTTCTCATATGGCTTGGTTCTGTCCCAGAGGAAGTGTTTACATCAGAGCCGATTTCCACTTTTAAGTGTTGTAAGCTTGCTCCAAAGTTGGGTTTGAATAAAAGGTTAAAAATATCTTCCCTCTGTTCTTCTGGATAATCCATCAAAAGCTTGGACATACCATTGCTTGTTATTCCACCTATTCCTTCAAATGTGCGGCCTTCTACATGGTCTATGTCCACTTTAATTGTGTTTGCCATATTGTTGTAACTCCCTTTTAGCTAAGAGGGGAATATATATTCCCCCCCCACCAAGCTATAAATATTTAGTTTCCTTTATACACTGAATAAGCATCATTATAAACCTTGGCAACATCGTCCACACCAAGTTTTTTAATTTCTTCCACGAACTGATCATATTCGCTGATCAGCCTTGTACCCATAATGAATTTATCAATGTTTTGCTTAAAGTAGTCCTGGATAAGCGTACATTTGCTTCTAAGTTCGCTGGTTTGCTGTTCTGTGAATTTCAGTACCGGATCAGCCGGTATAACTTGATTGGCTTTCTCCATTTTTTCTCTCGAGAACATCCATCTGTCGTCCTCAGGCACCGGATCTCCGGGAAGAACATCCTTCAAATAGCCAACCGGGAACTCATACTTGTCCATATAATAGATCCAGCCGTAATCTTTTACCAATTCCTTGCCATTTGGATTTGCCTGTCTTTTCATTTGAGAGGTCAGCATTGGTTTGCCGTCTTCATCAATAACAAAAGTTTCACCTTCGATTCCGTAACTCGTCATAAGTCTTCCGTCATCACTGTAAATCCAATCTATAAATTTTACAGCTGCGACTGGATCACTGATTTTCGAACTTATTACAATTCCACTGTTGGACATAACCGCAGATTTGGCAAGTATTCCGCTTTTACCTGTAGGGCCTTTCGGAATATTCATTGCCGCTACTCTTGCTTCCATGCCATTATTTATGTATCCGCTGTTAATTGATTTAACCCTGTCGATATAATCGACTGTAAACAGGGCATTCCCTTTGCTCATTTCTTCTTCCCATTGTGCTGTTGTTCTTAATGCGTACTCCTTGTCGAGAATTCCTTCATCATACAATTTTTTAAGCCATTCAACCATCAGCTTGAAGTTCTCATCCAAAGGCCCGTACTGGTATTTGTCTTCATCTCTGTTTAAGTAAAAGCCATAAGTTCCTGTTTCATAGCCGCTTCCCCAACTGTATGCAAGCCTGTTAACAAGGTGCTCTCCGCCGTTACGATTAATAAAGGTTATTTTGTCTGGATATTTCTCTTTCAAAGTTTTTAGCAAAATATAGAATTCATCGAAGGTTCCAGGTTCCTTTAAGCCTTCCTTGGCAAGGATGTCTTCTCTTATCATAAAAATTTCGGACATTACGTTTGTAGTCAGACGAGGCATAATGTAAACTTTTCCGTCAGACGCAGAATAGCTTCTTTCTATATCGGGAATGGTTTCAAACAATTTCTTTATTGAAGGTGTATAATCAAGATAATCACTGTACGAAAGGAATATTCCCTTTACAGCCAAGGAATTAATTAATGCATCGTCCTTGCTTGTCCAGATAATATCAGGAATTTCATTTGAGTTTAACATAATATTCAGTTTTTGCTTGTAAGCATCACCCGCATCGGGAACTGCTATCAGGTTTAATTTTATACCTGTTTTCTCTGTTATTTTTTGCAGGAACAAACTATCCTCATATCTTGTTACAGGGAATGAAACGTGTTCACCAATTAATACGTCAAATTCTATTACCTTGTCACTAATCTTTTTGTCATCCTGTTCTGTGTCATGCTGTACGGCATCTTGATTTGATTTGGGCTCAGAAGCCGGTTTCCTGTCATCGGTATTGTAGCCGCATGACACCAGAAGCGGAAGGATGGATACAACCAAAACAATTGCTGCCAATCTCATGATTTTTATTGATTTCTTTTTCTTCATAAAAAAACCTCCTTAAATTTATTTAATTTTTTAAAATATCAGCCTTTAACTGAACCAATTAAGACACCCTTGATAAAATACTTCTGAAGGAAAGGATAAACCATAATGATTGGAAGTATTGCAACCATAATTGTCGCATACTTGACCGTATTCGAAATTAACAGGTTCGTATCTTCTATACCTACAACAGTGTTTGCAAAAGATGTCTCGCCGGTTATCAAAATTTGCTGCATGAAGATCTGAAGGGGGTACTTTTCCTTGTCATTCAGGTACAATAACGGAGAAAAATATGTGTTCCAATGCCAAACAGCATAGAATAAAGTCATTGTTGCAAATATGGGTTTTGAAACCGGTAAAACTATCTTAACAAGAACCTGGACAGGATTGCACCCGTCAATGGCTGCGGATTCTTCAATTTCAGAAGGAAGCCCTTCAAAATAATTTCTCATTACCATGAGATTCCATGTACCTATGGCTATAGGAAGAATCAGTGCCCACATACTGTCAATTAAACCAAGTTTACTGATAATTATATAATTTGGTATTATACCGCCGTTAAAAAACAATGTGAAAGTGGTAAATATTGAAAAAAACTTTCTTCCAAACAGGTATTTCTTTGATAGTGAGTACGCCATGGCCGTTGTCAAAACCAAATTAACAGCAGTGCCAACAACCGTATATACAATTGTGTTTTTATAGCTTATCCAGATATATGGGTTAGACAACACAGATTTATATGCGTTAAGATTAAAGCCAACCGGATAAAAATTTACTTTGTTCTGCATTACGGCATATGGATCACTTAATGATACCGATACCACATGTAAAAAAGGATAAAGTGTGACCACTACCACCATTGCCAATATTATGTTAATAAATACATCAAACATTACGGAATAAAGATTAGCCTTTTTCATATTATACCCCTTTACCATAAGCTCACTTCGCTTACTTTTCCGGCAATTTTATTTGTAATGACAACAAGTATGAATCCAATTACAGACTGGAAAAGTCCTACTGCAGTTGAAAAGCTGAACTCGGCTCCAAGTATGCCCCGCCTGTAAACATAAGTGCCTATTACATCTGCAGTTTCATATATGTTCGGATTATATAGCAGGAGAACCTTTTCAAAACCTACATTCATTATTCCTCCTATTTTGAAAATTAACAGTATTATCGCAGTGGGGATTATGCTGGGAATATTAATGTATAGTATCTGCTGGAAACGATTTGCGCCATCAATTCTACATGCTTCATATAACTCTGGGTTAACCTGGGACAGAGCTGCCATATATAATATGGAATTCCATCCTGTTTGTTGCCATATCTCTGATATAACAAATATTGTCCTGAAGTATTTGGGGTACAAAAGAAACTGTATTCTCTCCAAACCAAAGAAACTAACAATGTTATTGACAAGTCCGTTCAGCGAAAGAAAATTGGTTATCATACCGCATATAACAACTGTGGATATAAAATGCGGAAGATAGCTTACAGTTTGAACTGTATTTTTCCAAAGCTTATTTTTTGCTTCATTTAGGCATAAAGCCAATATTATTGGCGTCGGGAAAGAAAATAGAATTGTGTATAAGCTTAATAATACTGTGTTTTTCAGAATTCTGTAGAAAATAGGAAGGTTGAATAATTCTAAAAAATGCTTGAATCCGTAATTTGAAGTCCACGGACTGTTAATTATTCCGTCATAGATGTTGAAATCCTTAAAAGCAATTATCAAACCATACATTGGTACATAATGAAATATTATGTAGTAGATGATTCCAGGGAGCATTATTAGCAATAAAAATCTGCTCCGTTTGAAACTTTTATACTGGTTTGAAAAATAAAGTTTCAAGTTCGATATAGCTCTCATTATTTTGCACCTTCTTATTAACCGGATACACCGATTATAGAATTGAGCCATGTCGAACGTAAATAGCAAAGTTCAGAAGTATAAATTGGTGCATCAGTCAAATGTAAGTGTTATGATTTTATATAAAATAATCTTTATATCAATATTTTTATATTTATTTTACATATTGCTCCCTGTATTGGCCTGGAGTCATATTCATTTGCTTTTTGAATATCTTAATGAAATAATGTGTGTTATTAAAACCAACCGCGTCGGCAATTTCGAAAATTTTCATGTCTGTTTTGGTCAATAGCTCCAAAGCATTATTAATCCGGATCTGGTTAATGTAATCCACTATGCTCAAGTTTGTATATTGCTTGAACAAACGTCCTAAATAACAACTGTTCAGCTGTACTTCGTCAGCAATAATATCTACTGAAATTGGTTTATTAAAGTTATTATTAATATAGTCAATTATTTCTTTTACCTTTTCATTAGATGTGTTGCTTCTTTTTTCATTGACTTTTTCACATATTTTACTTACAACTTCACAAAATACAGTAACACATTCGGTTTCCTTCCTGACCTGCATTAGCTTCGAACACAGCGCACCAAAACCACCGGCATTAACAAATATCTCATTTTCCGGTATCTCCAGCTCTACCATCAGCTTTATCAGGGTATTTAAAAGCTGAAGTGAAAACATATAAATATGTGATCTTTGAATATACTTCTGTTTGCGTAAAACCGCAAATATTTCTTTTAGTATAAGCTCGGCTTTATCAGCTTCGCCTGCAGTTACATGCTGAACTAAAGTCTCGTCCAAATCTTCAGGATAATTTATTGTTAAAATACTGTTATTGGCCAATTCTTCATAAAGAATAACTTCTCCGTCCCCGAAGATTTCTCTTAACGTCAGGGCTTTGGATGCTTCGCAGTATGATTTGTTTATCTCTCCGGCATTATCAACAGTTTTTCCAATGCCTATGCTTACAGTCAGCCTTAGAGTTTCCGAAATATTTTCCTTCAGCTCAGTTGCCAGCTTTACTGTAATTTTTTGTGTATCTGATTTCATCTCCGGTTTCTGGCTGAATGCTATAGCATATTTTCCCGATTCAATGCTTACAAAAAAGCCTATCCCGTATTTGCTCAGCAATCTCATGGATATGTCTTCAATAGCATAATCAAAAAGCATTTTATCGTTAGGCACAAGAGTGTTTACATACTCCATATCATCAACCTCTATGGCCAACACCGTATAATTATCCGATGAAGGGATTCCAAAATAGCTGAATTTTTCAGCTATTTCATCAGGATTATATATATCCTTTGCAATAAGATTTGTTAAGAACAGCTTTTCCATAATCTTCATATTCTTGCTCGCTTCGGTCTTAAGATGCCTGTTTTCATTTAAATATTCATTAAGGTATTTGCCTATTAACTCATACTCATCTTCTTCTGCTCTGTCAGACTTGCAACCAATAAGGTTCACAAGCTCCCTGACAGGTTTATAAAGCCTTTTTGAAACGGATATAGAAGCTGCAAAGCTTAAAACCAATAACATTACGGATATATAAAGCATAATTGTAATTGGCCTGTACATATTGTTAGTGACCAAGTCAAGGTTAATTTCACTGATATATTTCCATCCATACTTTGTAGACTCACAATAAGATACAAGTATCCTCTTCCCATTATAAGTAGTTTGAAAACTTCCTTCGGGCGTTTTCAGCAACAGCTTTTTGTCTATATAGTCAAATTCCTGTATATTTTTAAATATTGCATCAGGCTCGTTATAGGATATAATTATCATACCGTTGGGATCAATGATTTTGATGTTACGTTCCCTCTTTGTGGCAGTATTCTTTACCATATAGTTAAAAAGCGAATTAGCGTCAAGATTTAATACATAAGTATACAAATGATTAATCGTGTTTAAAGGAAGGTTAATCACTACCGGAATAACAACTTTCTCATTCCCTGATAATGGTGGAATCTTTCTTGCAGGAAGCAGGTAGAAATCTTTTTCAAGGCTTAGTGTTTCGAGCCACTCTGAATCATAGAAATCATCCAGTTCAAAACTAAATCCGGCTGAAGTATATATTATTTCAGGAGATTTTTCAAAATAATAGATGGAATATATAAAGTTGGATAATTGCATAATATTGTTCAAATTATTATAAATCCTTTGATGATCGAAAAAAACATAATCATTAGTTAAAACCGGAGATGTATCGCTTTGTTCCATGCTGACCATGGCTGCCTTAATGGTACTGTCCAGGAATACTTCATAGGTAGAAACCACCTGCTTAAGTTCCTGTTCATTATTTGAGGTTATTTCATCCATGAAATATTTTTTAATGCAGATAAAGTATATTAAATAGCTGAAGAGCACTAAAAAAGATAACAGAGTTGTGAAATAAAGCGTAGATTTTGTAAAAATGCTTCTCCTGTTAATCAGATTCCAATATTTCCTGAAAATAGATATCGTGAATATCGTCCCTACTTACCTTTTG
>JAAYNA010000175.1 GCA_012521105.1 Clostridiaceae bacterium | reverse complement strand
TGTATATGGACTACCACAAACATCATCATAAATACTGTGCATCTGAAATCCGAGAGGCGTCACCTCATTGAGCAATGTATGTTTAGTGAACACCGTGTCCCAGATAAGGTATTCGTGTAGACCATTCATCGTTCCCACCCATTCTAACTGTCAACTTGCCTTATTCGGTAGAATTCTTTCTCGGCTAGCCTGACACATGATTTGCTGTACTATTTCACGTGCCTGCAAGTCTACTTCGGCGAGATGGACTTGCAGTTTTCCTGATAATAACAGCTTTGCATACAAGCTACGCTTATGTGTTTTCAGGTAAGTATGGCGCAACATGCTATACTTACCTAATGTAGCATTTTCCTGTTGCGGTAGCTCTAAATTAGGAATCAGGTAATCCCCAGATTGTGAATAAGTAATCTCTTTTATTTGTTTTGCCTCCAATACGTCTATAATCGCTGCTACCAGCTTATTTGCAATACCGTTTGCCGACTGTCAAATGCTTATTTGAGATTACTTCCTTATCACATGCCCACAAATAGCGGGTGTTTATATAATTTATGAGTAAATCTGTAAGCCAATGGATATAAAATCTTTCTTCAAAGGCCAATGTCATTTCACTCAAAGATGGGTTTCAATAGTCCAAACTACCCTTTAAATTATTGACAAAAAACTTGAAAAAACCATAAAATATTTACTAGAATTAAGTTGGAAATTTCATCACAAAGTATTAACGAGTGTATTTTGAAACCGGAGTAGAGTTATGGAATTACCGCAGTCGCTTCGTTCAGCAATCGAAAACCTGTTGGAAAGTGTCTCCCACAGTGAACTTTTAACCGATGCGCAAAATATCAGCATGCGCTACAGGTCTCAAAGGGGAAAAGAGGAACCACTAATCACCGAAGAAACAGAGGCCTTAGCTTATGCTGCATCGCGAATGCCTGCAACTTATGGCGCAATTCATACTGCTCTTGAAAACAGTCTGGCACAGGTCACATACAGGCCAAAAACCCTGGTTGACGTAGGCGCGGGCACCGGTGCAGCTTCATGGGCAGCAGATTCAATATTGAATTTGGATAATATAACCTGCATTGAAAAAGAAAATGCAATGCTGGATATAGGGAAAGAATTAATGAAACATGGTTCGGATACTCTTCGCAGTGCAAAATGGATAAAAAATGATTTAGTTACAACAGATATCCCTGATGCAGATCTGGTTATCGCTGCATATGTACTTAACGAGATAGCCGGGAACAAACGGAAAGATGTTATCAAAAAGCTGTGGTCAGCAGCAGATATGATGCTGCTTATTGTGGAACCGGGAACGCCTGCAGGTTATTTAAGCTTAATGGAGGCACGGCGCTTACTTCTTGAAATTGGCGCTCATGTCGCATCTCCATGCACCCATGAAAATGCCTGTCCGAAAGAAGGAAACGACTGGTGCCACTTCACCTGTCGCATCAGCAGAAGCAGACTGCATCGTCAGCTTAAAGGCGGAGAAGCGCCTTTTGAAGATGAAAAATTCTCTTACCTTTGTGTTGTCCGTGAAAAATGTAATTTACAGGGCATACGCGTACTAAGGCATCCGCTTGTTTATAGCGGATATGTGCAGCTTGAAGTCTGCGCTTCAGATGGCATTAAGAATATGAAACTATCAAAAAAAGACGGGGAGAAATACAAAAGGGCAAGAAAAGCCTCTGCAGGCACATTGCTATTTTCAGATGATATGGTTTAGCGGTACAATAAAACTTACAGGCTATAGCGATAAAATGAGTTCATTTTTCTGGTATTCAATTTCTGTAACCCTTTGGTTAAGCTCTCTCTTCTTGCTTTCAATATTTGTAATAACCCTGCTCAGAATTCCATGAACCTTTCTTACCTGTTCAATATTATCTCTTATTCTGTTTCTGACTTTTAAATCAGTAAAAATGTTGTCAAACCAAAAATCCATCGTTCTGGTTGTAGAATCTATATCTGATAACCCGGGTACATAATTTATGTTAATATCTGAGAGCTCTTTTCTCAGCTCTTTAAGCTGTGAAGACAAGCGGTTAAAATCAGCCTCTGCCCGATCAATATGATCATATTTTGCCATGTGACTGAAAATTCCACCCTTGACCCATACATCATAGTTTGCCCAGCTTTCTGCTTTGTTAAGATGCTCCAGTACATTTCCGGCAGTGCTTTTAGCCCTGTTTGCAGTACGAATGGCTTCATCCATTTCAACAAGCTGCTTCTGAATAAATTCATGTTCCTGATTAAGCTCCGTATACTGCTCGGAAGCCTCGGTATTCATTTTACTTAACAGCATTTGCTCACGCTTTTTTATCTCGGTTTCGTAAATTCTTTCCTGACCTTTAAGTTCAATGATCCGCAGTTCCAGCTCATGAAGCTCTTTTTTAAACTCCTCTGCCTGTTGGCAAGTCCTGTCATATTCCAATTTTGCAGCTAATATTTCCTGCTCCTCTTTTTCAAGCTTTCCCTGATATTTCCCAACTATTTTCAGCAAAAAAGCAGAGAAAGAGTTGTTTTTAAGCTGCTCAACATCAAGGCACTCTTTTCTATACTTCTCCAGTAAGGTTTCAATCTCACGTTCGGCTTCACGGATACGGGTACGCAATTTCTCAGCCCTCTCACGTAAGACCGGCAGTACTGCGATATTATTTCTTATTTCCTTTAACTTTTCACTATCCATATTAGTCTCCTTCTGGATCTAAGAAAACAAGATTTCTAACCCCTAAATTTAACCCTGCTATTAATTATCTTTAGAATAAATAACGTTTTTACACTCATTAAAGTCTGCAAATCTTAAAAAACATTTATCAATATCCTCTCTAACTTTCTTTGAAGGCTTATAATCATCCTCGTACCAGATATTTTTTACCTCCAGCACTTTTTCCTTACTGTTACGTACAACCTCAACTCTGCCGATAAAGCGGTCGCCATATAACAGAGGAAGAACATAGTAGCCATATTTTCTTTTTTCTTTAGGTGTATATACTTCCCATTTATAATCAAAATCAAATATTTCTTTTATGAGCCTCCTGTCCCAGATCATATTATCAAGAGGAGCAATCAACTCACACCGGGTTTTAAGTTTTGGCTCATCCTGTATTATGTCAAGTAAATTCCAATCTGTCTTAAGACAATACAACTTGTCCTTTATACCATCAACAGTTACTTCAAGAACTGTTCCTTCAGCAAGCAATTGCTTAAAAATCTCATTTCGGACAGGAGCCTTTAGCCCGTCAATATTTAGCCATGCATCAGAGGGTTTGTTCCACAACAGCCCAACCGAGCCAATACGGCGCAGTACGCGCCATTTCTGATGCTCAAAATCGTTGGTATATGGTTTTAAGTTCAATAGCTCTGCATCTATATATTTTTCAGCCAGATCGTAATATTTAACCGTTCCTTTTTTGTGATGTACCACCAAATCACCGCAAAAATACATGGTTTCCAAAGCTGCCCTTGAAAGTTTCGTTTTACTCCAGTACCAGTGAACTTTTTCATTAAACCCGATGTCGGCTGAAGAAACAGGGCCTTTTTCACGGATAATGTTTTTGATTTCTTCACATACGGTTTTGACCTCATTATGGCTTCTGCCGCCAGTCCTGTATGCTTCACGGTACCGCCAGAAATAAGGCCAGTCTTCAATTCTGATTATTGCAAGATTTTTGTCAAAATAGTCAATGAGTTTCCTGTCCTCGTATAAAAGGGAGTAGAGCCTCTGTTTTGTGAACCCTTCAACCCTCGATTGCAAAACAAGCTCTGAATTCCTGCCGCATACATCAATCGGGTCATATTGTATACAGCCTGCCTGCCGGACAAAATCAAGTATGCCCTGTTTATCAGCAAATTTATAGTCGCCTATAAGCCCATGTTTTAACAGCATAAACCTGCGCGCCTGCTTTTTTGTAATCTTTACTTCCTTCATGTTCCCACCACCTAAAAACTATTCCCATGCAATTCCATTTTAACCCAAATGATTGCAGTTAACAAGTTTAGTGCACAGGTTCTTAAATGCTATATCATTTATGTCATTTAAAATCCTCCATGCTGCTACATCTCTTTCCTTTTATAAATAGCGAGAGATGCATTGACTGAAATAATCCCCGCCAGTATAAGAAATAACACGCTAAACGTGGGCAGCAAGCGCATAAATGCTTCGGGTAGCGTCAGCCCCATCCTTGACATGAGCAGGAGGAACCCGGTTGGTATAAAGAAAATTAACATCATCATATATCTTCCTTTTTCGGCACCGAATTTAAATAAAACCGGAAGTATTAGAAACATAAAAAATAATCCAACTCCGGTTGTTGCCACAGAAACTATCAATGCTTCCATAGGCTGACCTGAGCCTGCAACTATTCGGAAAATAAAATTGACAGCAAAGGCAACTGCTAACAAAATGCCACCCAATATATACTTGCTTAATACTAAATCCGATCTTGAAATCGGCATAGTCAGCGCATATCTATCCCAATTCGATTTTTCATCATAGGATAGAGTTGTTATTACCTGCATTACCATCAGAATGGATACCACACCACCGAAAAAATTAGTATCTTCACTTGACACCGAAACTAACAGATAAAAAATAACAAGAACCAGTATAATTTTATATTGCTTAGTTAAGTTGTAAAAATCCTTTAGAATAAGACCCTTCATATTCTTATACCTCCATTAAAAGAGAGATTACTGTTTAAATTCCAACTGTTTTTCCTTTGAACGGTTAGTATAAAACAGCATAATCTCTTCAATACTTGTACGCTCGACCAGAAAATTGCCTCTAATCATATTTTTCAGGACTAAAGCCTCTACTCCAAAATGATTCTTCCGGTATCCTATTACCACTTTAGAATCTATACTGTGAAGATCCTTCTCTGAGCATTTCAATATGCCGTAAGAATCCAGCAATTCGTCCTTACTTTCGCTAAAAACAATGCTGCCTTTGTGAATGAATGAAATATAATCACATACCTTTTCCAAATCACTAATAATATGGGATGATATAAAAATTGAATGACTCTCGTCCTGGATAAATTCCAGAAAAACATCTAAAATTTCATCGCGAATAACAGGATCCAAACCATTGGTAGGCTCGTCCAGGATTAATAGTTTACTGTCATGGGACAGCGCTGCTGCAATTGATAACTTCATCTTCATTCCTTTTGAGTAGTCTTTTATGGGTTTTTTAGCAGATATCGAAAATTGCCCAAGGTAAAAATTAAATCTATCCTCATTCCATGTACTGTATATTCCCCTAAGAATTCGACTTACATTTTCAGCTGTGAGGTTTTCAGGAAAAAAGCAGTCTTCCATTACCACGCCAATATTTTCCTTCATACTCTTTAAACCTGTCAGATTGTCTTTCCCAAGAACAGAAATACTTCCTTCGTCCCTTTTTATGAGATCCAGTATAAGTTTAATGGTTGTTGTTTTGCCGGCACCGTTTTCCCCTATAAATCCCATAATACAGCCGGTGGGCAAACTGAGATTTACCTGTTTTAAAGAAAAATCTTTATAATGTTTTGACACGTTTACTAACTTTAATGCTTCCGACATGCTTTACTCTCCTTCATAGCAAAGTTTTAACATTTCAATTAGTTCATCCAGCGTAAGACCACAAGTAATTGATTTTTCTACAATCTTTTGCATAAGGTCTTCAATCTCCCGCAACTGTTGCTCCCGTATCAAATTCACGTTTTTTGCCGCGACAAAGCTGCCCTTACCGGTGATGGAAATAATAAACCCCTCCCGCTCAAGTTCGTCATAGGCTCTCTTGGTTGTAATAACACTTATTCTCAATTCTTTAGCTAAAAGCCTCATTGAAGGAAGGGCATCCCCTTCCTTCAATTCCCCGGATATAATCAGGTTCTTAATCTGGGTCATTATCTGTTCATATATGGGCCTCCCGCTGGAGTTGCTGATGATAATATTCATTACACACCACCTGTAATATTGTATATATTTAATATATACAATATTACACTTCGTGTCAATAATCTATTGCTCATTTTCAGAAAGACTGAAAAGGATACTGATAGAATGAACCGAAAAGCATAAACGAACTGAATACATTGGGTTTGCGCGCCACGGTTGCTAAAAAGGGTAAAGATTCGATTCTGAACGGTATTCAATCGTTGATTATAGGTTTGTTCTTAGGTACAGTTATTGCTAATGCAACTCTGACTAATCAAAAAGACTTTAAAAAATTTAAATTCTTTTTAACGGATATTTATCATTGTAAAAAACATATAATAAAAGCTCTGATTTCTCAGAGCTTTTAAATAATGAGTAAGCCTGTAAGCCGGGTTCTGTATTAGATGATCATCTATCTAGGCCATGTATTTCTACATGGCTCAAGCCACCTCTGAGGACTGGCGGGCAACCAATATGTCCTCTTTTGCGGTGTTGCTCCAGGTGGGGTTTACAGAGCGTTTCCTGTCGCCAGGAAACCGGTGAGCTCTTACCTCACCTTTCCACCCTTACCTTATGGAAAAGCCCATAAGGCGGTTTATTTCTGTTGCACTATCCTTCAAGTCGCCTTGACCGGGAGTTACCCGGCACCCTGCCCTGCGGAGCCCGGACTTTCCTCGTGTACGGCCTTTCGGCACTGTACCCGCGATCATCTGACTTACTCAATATGTATTTGTTTATAAAAGCCGTAAAAAGTAATACATTCATCTGAAACTAAAGACATCCTGTCCGTAGTGCTCAATGATTATAACATCTTTGAACCTGTTTTTCAACATATCAGAAATTGCCTTTATAAAAAGCTTTTCGGTGTGGTAATGCCCTGCATCCACGGTGAAAATTCCTGCCTCTTCAAGTTCCTGTGCAGTATGGTACTTAAGATCACCCGTAACCAGTGCATCTGCGTTACTGTCCTTTATGGCTTTCACATCGCCGTCGAAACTGCCGCAAAATACTGCCACCTTTTGAATCTCCAGGTTCTCTGTTTTGCCTACGGTGCGGATATTGGAAACATATAATTTTTTCTTTACCCATGAAACAAATTCATCGGCATTAAGTTTTTCTTTTAACATTCCCGCCCTGCCTAAACTGTATTCCCGGCCAGGCTGTTCAACACGGTAAATATCGTAGGCCACTTCTTCATATGGATGAGCTTCCAGCATGCTTTTAACAACCTCTTTTAACCTGTATCCGGGTACAAGCGTTTCAAGGCGGAACTCCTGTACGGTTTCAAATACCCCGGTCTGCCCGATATACGGATTTGTCCCCTCCATCGGCCTAAAAGTTCCGTTGCCCTCTGCATAAAAAGAACAATCGGCGTAATTTCCTATTATTCCTGCACCGGCATCAAAAACCGCTTTTTGTACCTTTTCGAGGCTTTCTTCGGGCACAAATACAACCAGTTTATATAATTCGTCCCGGTAATGGGTTTTCAGTCCCTTAATGCTTTGCAGTTCAAGGGTTTTTGCAAGATATTCATTCAATCCGTTATCGGCTATATCAAAATTTGTATGAGAGGAATACACACAAATGTTGTTTTTTATACAGTCAGCAAGCATAGCGCCTTTTCCGAAGCCTGTGTTAATGGATTTCATTGGCCTGAACAATATCGGATGATGGGATATAACCAGTTGAACCTGTTTCTCTATTGCTTCTTTTAATGCATCACGATTAAAATCAAGGCAGACCAGTATCTTTTGAACCGTACTTTCGGGGTCACCCCATTGAAGTCCTGAATTGTCGTAATTCTCCTGTAACCATAGCGGTGCTTCCTGTTCCAAGAAACTGATAATATCCTTACACTTCAAAATACCACATCCTTACAATGAAATTGTTCTGGTTATAACTTTATTCTTCAGTATATTTTTAGACTAAACAGCTTTATTTTAACATATTATAAATTGTTTTAAAGCCACACGAATACAAAAAACGATAAATTAAGCATCTGTTTCCGGTATTGTTGCGAGGTAGGTATTGTGCAATGGCGGATACTATTATCGAAATACAACTTAGATTCTTTTATTTCCTTTCAAGAGTTCAAAAAAACGGGGTGATTCGGATGATTTTGCCAATGCTGAGCAACACACTTCGAAGCCATGCTGCATACCAGATAGTTGAGAGCGTGAAGATGATCAGGTTCCAAAAAAATCATCATAAGCCTTTTTCATTTTTATAAGAAGGCTATATTCTTTCATATATGCTTGTTCATCCCGTTTAACCGACTTTCCCATACCATCCACAATTTTTGCTTGTATACCGATGCGCCTTTGTAAAAAATCATTTAACAGGGGATCTTTATTATCGAACAAAGCTCTTCCAATATGATAATATAAAACATCGTCACTGCGTACCGCACCATCATAATACGTCCTTATTATTGTGTACATTCTTCCCTCATCTCTTACCAGAGCTTCTGTTTCAATACAGAATCCATTCTGCAAAAGAAATTCTCTTAAAACCTCTTCATAATAGGCAGGCTGTAATATAAGGGCCTTAGCCTTTTTAGCCTTTTCAATAGACGCATTCAGGATTTCGGTAATAACCACCCCGCCCATGCCTGCTATTATAAATGCATCGCATTCGTCATCCCGTATTGGTTTCATCCCGTCTCCAAGGCGTAGTTCTATCCTGTCCGAAAGTTGATACTTTTCTATGTTTTTTCTTGCTTTCAATAAGGGGCCTTCTTTGATATCGGTTGCAACAACAGAGTTACACCTACCTGATTGTATCAGGTATATGGGAATATAAGCGTGATCTGTTCCGATATCTGCAGGTTTTGTGCATTTGCCAAGCATTGATGTTATTTTAAGTAACCTGCCGGTTATATTAATCATTATCTCTCTCCTTGAAATAACAGCAATTAAAACGGTTGTGATAGGCTCGTTATAATACTATTGTACACATATTTTCTTACGCTGCAATAACACTTAAGATTCTATACTATTCCAAGCTGAATAGTCCTGAGCAGTCAAAACACATGGTTGGTTTTATACCTGTAAATTCAATATCGGAACATTGTATGATTACAAATGACTTAGAGTAGTAAAGTGACAGAAACAGTGGCTTAAGTTAATGGCAAAAATATAGCTGTATCTGTATATAACAAATAAGGATGGATAAATAATATCCATCCTTAATATGGTGGGCCTTCAGGGACTCGAACCCCGGACCTGCCGGTTATGAGCCGGATGCTCTAACCAACTGAGCTAAAGGCCCTTATGGCTCCTCAAGTTGGACTCGAACCAACGACCCTGCGGTTAACAGCCGCATGCTCTACCGACTGAGCTATTGAGGAACGTATTTTTGCAGTGCAAGTTATATTATAATGCCCAAAGTTAATTTGGTCAAGAGGAAATTTAAAAGCAAATAATAAATTGCCAGGCAATTTCAGCACGCTGTGATTAAATACCTACTTCATAAGCCTTTTATCAATAACTCTCTTTGCCTTTCCTGCTGTTCTTTCAATGGTCTTTGGCTCTACCAGCCTGACCTTGCAGGTAAGGCCTAAGGTACTTTCAATGTTGTGGCGTATTTTCTTTTCTGCTGCTTCTATTTGTTTAACCTGGTCAGAAAACATCTCGGGTGTCATTTCAACCTGAATCTCAAGGCTGTCGAGCGTTCCAACCCTGTCAATTACCAGCTGGTAATATGGAGATGACAGGCCAACATCAAGAAGAACGCTTTCAATCTGTGAGGGATATACATTTACTCCGCGAATAATTAACATATCATCGCTTCGACCCGTTACTTTGCTCATACGAACCTGAGTTCTGCCACAGGGACATTTTTCATCAGTTATACGTGCTATATCCCTTGTACGATATCGAATTAACGGCAGTGCTTCCTTTGTAATGCATGTAAAAACAAGTTCCCCTTCTGAGCCGGCAGGAAGAACCTCTTCAGTTACCGGATCTATTACTTCCACAATAAAGTGGTCCTCCTGAATATGCATACCATTCTGGTTCTCACATTCTACTGATACACCGGGACCTATTACTTCAGAAAGGCCATAGATGTCGAGAGCCAAAAGGCCCATTTGATTTTCAATTTCTTTACGCATTGCTTCGGTCCATGGTTCTGCTCCAAATATACCTGCTTTAAGCTGCAAATCCTTTTTCGGATCAATTCCCATCTCTCTCATTGTTTCGGCAAGGTATAAGGCATATGAAGGTGTGCATGTTAGAATTGTGGAACCAAAATCCTTCATTATTTCTATCTGCAACTTAGTGTTGCCCCCTGAAACAGGAATCACAGTAGCACCTATTTTTTCGGCCCCGTAATGAACGCCAAGTCCTCCGGTAAACAACCCATAGCCATAAGCCACATGTACAAAGGATGTTTTGTCGGCTCCAGCAGATGTAAGGCATCTTGCCATAAGCTCTGCCCAATTGTCTATGTCTCTTGCGGTGTACCCTACCACTGTTCTTTTTCCGGTTGTTCCGGTGGATGCATGAATTCTTATTACCTCTTCCATCGGCACAGCAAACATTCCGTAGGGATAGGTATCTCTAAGATCCTGCTTATAGGTAAAGGGAAGTTTTTGAAGGTCATGTACTGTTTTAATATCCCCGGGCTCAATGCCTTTCTCCTTCATCTTCTGTCTATAGTGCGAAACATTTGAATACACTCTTTGAACTGTATTGCGTAGCCGTTCACTTTGCAGCTCAAAAAGCTTTTCTTTATCCATGCATTCATATTCAGCATTCCAAATACCCATTCCTTTTTCCCCCTAATTACTATAAGATTCGGCCATTTTATAACCTTCATCAAAAGCCTTAAGATTCAAATCCAGGAATTTGGCTTTAACAGTTTCACGAATAGCTTCATACCATATTTCCCTTCGAATATCGGTCTTATTAGCTAAAAAACCAACCATTACAATGTTAAGTGCCCTGATGTTTCCTAGTTCTTTTGCAGTTTCGAGCGCATCGATTGTGAAAACATTGGACCTGTTTGCTTTAATTTTAGAGATTATATCGTCAGGATACTTTTCCCTGCCAATAATAACAGGCATGGGATCGATCCTCTGATCATTGACTACAATTGCTCCATCCTTTTTAGCATATTCCAGCCATCTGAGAGCCTCAAGTTTCTCAAAGCAGAGCAGAATATCTGCTTCACCCTTTTCAATTACAGGCGAATTTACATTTTCACCTATTTTAACATAGGTTATAACACTTCCACCCCGCTGTGCCATACCATGAACCTCTGATACTTTAACATCATATCCTGCCTTTACGGCAGCAGTACCAAGCACACGACTTGTAAGAAGTGTTCCTTGCCCGCCTACACCTGCTATCATAATTGATACATTACTCATTGCTGCCACCTACCTTTTCAAGCGCATTAAACTTACATACCTCCAGGCATAATTCGCAACCAACGCACAAGGCTTCATTAATGTGAATATCTTCCCCTGTATCTACAATTGCAGGGCATCCAAGGCGCATGCAAACCTTGCAGTATTTACACTTTTCTTCATTAACCTTTACGCTGCCTTCATATTTCACCGTTTTTAACAGGGCGCATGGGCGCTGGGCTATAATGACCGATGGTTCGTCAGCCGCGATTTCTTCCTTAACAACCTTATCGAACTCATCAAGATTGAAAGGATCGCAAACTCTTACCCTGTCAATTCCAATTGCATTACAAAGCTTTAGCAAATCAATCTGGCGTGTTTTTTCTCCCTTTATTGTGTAGCCTGTTGCCGGATTAGGCTGGTGGCCTGTCATACCTGTTATTGAGTTGTCAAGGATAATAACCGTTGATGTACCTTTGTTATAAACAATATCAATAAGCCCGGTTATTCCTGAATGAATAAAGGTTGAATCGCCAATTACTGCCACCCCTTTACGATGGTCTTCCTTACCCAATGCTTTTTCCATACCATGAGCCACGCCAATGCTTGCACCCATACATACGCATGTATCCATGGCTTCCAGCGGGGACATTGAGCCAAGTGTATAACACCCTATGTCTCCCGAAACTGTTAATTTGTTCTTTCTCAATGTATAGAACACTCCACGATGCGGACATCCCGGGCAAAGTACCGGTGGCCTTACAGGTACGTTTTCCTGTAAAGCAGTAGTATCTTCATCAGTTCCCAGTATTGCTTTCCTTATTAAACTTGCACTGTATTCTCCCACTATAGGAAGTTTTTCTTTTCCGATGCAGGTAATTCCCTTCTTATTCAAAAATTCTTCAATAAATGGATCCAATTCTTCAATAACATATAGGGTCTTTACTTTAGACGCGAACTCAGAGATTAGTTGTTCAGGAAGAGGGTGAACCATCCCAAGTTTAAGGTAGGATACGTCTCCAAAGGCTTCTTTGGAATATTGATAGCATATACCGCTTGTAATTACACCTATTTCTGTGTTACTTCCCCACTCGATACGGTTAAGCTCTGTTTCCTCGGCATATGAAGCTAATCTTTCCATTCGTTCTTCTACAACTACGTGGCGTTTTCTGGCCATAGCAGGCATCATAACATATTTGCCGATATCTTTGCTATATGGCTTAAGGGGTATTTCGACCCTTTCTCCAAGCTCAACAAGGCTTTGTGAATGAGATATTCGTGTTGTAAGTCTTATAATAAAAGGGGTGTCAAACTCTTCGCTAAGTTCCAGTGCTTTTTTTATAAAATCCTTGCATTCCTGGCTGTCTGATGGCTCCAGCATCGGGATTTTGGCAGCTTTCGCATAGTGCCTGCTGTCCTGTTCATTCTGTGAACTGTGCATTCCCGGATCATCAGCAACACAAATTACCAGTCCGCCATTAACACCAGTGTAAGATACGGTAAATAAAGGATCTGCTGCGACATTCAAACCCACATGTTTCATTGAACATATGGCACGTCCTCCGGCAAAAGATGCGCCAATTGCAACCTCTAATGCAACTTTTTCATTGGGAGACCACTCTGAAAATATTTCATCGTAGGTTGCAATAAACTCAGTAATTTCTGTGCTTGGTGTACCAGGGTATGCTGTAGCAACTTTTACACCGGCTTCATAAGCCCCCCTTGCAATTGCTTCGTTTCCAAGCATTAATTTTTTCATTTATCATTCTCTCCTTGCTAATACATGTATAAACATAAATTGCCAATAATGCTTTCGCACATGTAACATGACTGCCAAATACTCTTCTGATGGATTATATTCTGATTCAAATACGGGGAGAATAAAGATAAGCTATAACCTTAATCCATACTACTCCATACTACTTTTCGTATTTTTAAATCGGCCTCAACCATAATACCCCATACAACCATGTTACATAAAAATATGTTAAATTAACGGAAAAAATTGCTTAAGTTATATTTTTATTCAACTAAGAATTAACCTTAATATTATATTATACATTAATAAATCTTTATGTAAATAGGACTACACGAACTTTATAATGCAATATAATGAAATACCTGATTAAGTATCAGGTATTTCATGGGAATGGCTCCATAATCAGTAATATACAAAGTTTGATATATTAAAAATAAGTGAAAAATTTATTCTTTTAACTTAACTACGGTAACGCCGGTTTCACCCTCTCCATATTTGCCAAGCCTGAAGGATTTTACATGAGGGTGGTTCTTTAAAAATTCGTGTACACCTTTTCTGAGGGCTCCTGTGCCCTTTCCGTGAATAACCGATACCTCGTGAAGTCCTGCAATTACAGCATCATCAATGTATTTATCAATCCTGACCCTTGCCTCCTCAATATTGTAGCCTCGTATATCCAGTTCAAGCCCCACATTTCCTGATTTGACACCAGAAACCCTTGTATTTTGAATATTGTCCATTATCTCCTGTTGTTCATCAATAAGCCTTAATTGAGTTATATGCATTTTTATTTTCATTATTCCTGCCTGAATAAGAACATTCCCGTCCTTATCGGGCTCTTCCAGAACCGTACCCCTCTGGTTAAGATTAATAATCTTTACAGTGTCACCTGCTTTAAGATTTTCAGGTGGTTTTGCAAATCCTTTACGTGGCAGCACAGACCCTGCTATTCGTTCGTCCAGCTCATTTATTTGCTGCCTCATTCTTTGCTTAAGCTCCATCATTTCATTATCAAGATTCTTCTGGTGATATGCTTTTTCCAGTTCTTTCAGCTTTTCCATCATCCCGTCTGCTTCTCTTCTGGCATTTGCAAGTATTCTTCTTGCCTCTTCCCTGGCCTTTTTAATAATGGTCTCCTTTTCATCTTCTATTTTCTGTTTTTGTTCTTTGGCTGCTTCTTTTAATCTTTCAATCTCCCTTTTTGTTATAGCAGCCTGTTCCCGTTCTTTTTCTGCCTCAAGCCGGTTTTTCTGTATATCCGATAACAGTTCTTCAAATTGTATATCTTCCCCCGTAAGAAAGTTTTTTGCCTCCTCAATTATGCTCTCATCAAGACCAAGTCTTTTAGATATTGAAAAAGCATTACTTTTCCCCGGTATTCCCACCAGAAGACGGTAAGTTGGACGCAATGTTTCAACATCAAATTCACAGCAGGCATTCTGAACGCCAGGTGTTGTCATGGCATATAATTTCAGCTCACTATAATGGGTTGTGGCCATTGTTCTTATCCTTCGTTTTGTAAGTCTGTCCAGGATCGCTGTTGCCAGGGCTGCACCTTCGGTTGGATCTGTGCCTGCACCAAGTTCGTCAAAAAGAACCAGAGAATCCTCGTCAACTTCCTTAAGAATACTAACTATGTTTGTCATATGGGAGGAAAATGTACTAAGACTCTGTTCTATACTCTGTTCATCCCCGATATCTGCAAACACTTTCCTGAACACACACATTTCGCTGTTTTCAGCTGCGGGAATATGAAGCCCGGCCTGAGTCATTAATACAAAAAGACCTGTGGTTTTCAGTGTGACTGTTTTACCACCCGTATTGGGTCCTGTTATTACCATTGTTGAAAAATCTTCGCCAAGACTTATGTCAACGGGTACAACAACATCCGGCTCAATTAAAGGATGCCTTCCTTTTTTAATAGCAATCCGCCGTTCTTTATTGAGAACGGGTTCAACACCTTTGATATCAAGACTTAGCCTGGCTTTTGCAAAGGCAAAATCAATGTGTGCCAAAAGGCTTACGTTTTCTGTCAACATTTCCGAAATATCAGCAACTTCACCGGTTAATTCGGTAAGAATGCGCTCTATTTCACGTTCTTCCTTGTTCCTTAACTGACGTATTTCATTATTTGCTTCCACTACTGCCATGGGTTCAATAAAAATTGTTGCTCCGCTTTGAGACATATCATGAACCAAACCCGGGAAGAAACTTCGGTACTCTGCCTTAACAGGCACAACGTAGCGATCCCCTCTTAATGTAACAACAGCATCCTGCATAAACTTTCTATTCTTTGCCGAACGAATAATGCTGTTCAGCTTATCCTTTATGGTATCCTGCATACGACGAATGTTCCTTCGAATTGTTGCAAGAGCAGGGCTTGCATAATCCGACAGCTCATCTTCAGACTCAATCGCCTGGCTCAATCTGTCTTCGAGGGTTTTATTCGTTCCCAGACTGCTGCATAAAAGATAAATCGTGTTTGTTTCCTCCAGTTCAATTTTATCCTGGGTAATATACCCTTTCAGTTTTCTTGATACACGAAGCACATCTGCTATCTTTAATAACTCACCCGGAGTAAGCATACCTCCAGCCTCCGCACGCTTGAGGAAAGACCTGATATCATGAATTCCGCCCAGCGGAGGAGAACCCTTTCTCAGTATGCAGATTACAGCATCGGTAGTTTCCTTTAAAAGCTGTTTTACTTCCTCAAAATTATCGGAAGGCTTCAAAACTGCAGCCAGCTCCTTTCCGGGCTGACTTGATGCCCTGTCTTTCAATTTATTGATAATTTTATCGTATTCCAATACCTTAATAACCTTCTCGTTCATTTTCAAAACCTTTCCAGACTGAAACGGGTTTTTTGTAGACACGATCATTATTATAACATACCCAAAATTAGCTTCAAACAATTGAAAGTGTAGAGGTTAATTATAAAAAAAGACGGGGGGTTCCCGTCTATTAGCGGAGTGCTTCTGTTATGCTTTTAAATAGCGATTTTGCTGCCTGGTATTGAAATTCATATGTAACAAGCCGCTCTAACTCGGATTTATTGGTCATAAACCCGAGTTCTGCAAGAACTGCAGGCATTCTAGTTTCTCTTGTAACAACCAGATTTGGTCTGGGTATAATGCCCCAGTCTCGCGCATTTAAATCATTAACCAGATTCTTTTGTACGATCTTGGCAAATTTCTGCCCATTCATCTTCGTGTTTTTTGATGACGGATAATAAAGTGTCATTACTCCCCTGGCCCCGGAATTTGAAGACGCGTTGTGATGAATGCTGACAAACAGGTCGGCGTTAAGATTATTGGCTATATCGGCTCTTGTATAAAGCCCTATATACCTGTCCTCTGTACGGGTCATATAAACCGTTGCCCCACCATTTTGCAGCATTTCTTTCAAAATCTTCGCCACCTGAAGATTCAGATCCTTTTCCTTTACATTCCATGCCACTGCTCCGGGATCACTCCCGCCGTGACCCGGATCCAGTACAATTATCCTGTTCCTTAGTACTTCAACTGTCTCAGCTTCCTTAGTACTTCCATAAAAATCCTCTGGTATATCTCCTGTAGTGGAAACAAATACCGAATCAGTTTTGCCATTCCACGCAACTTTTGCCCCTAAAGCCTCAGCAACATATCTAATGGGAATCAATATGGTACCGTTATGAATTGTAGGCTTAGCAGGCATCTTTTCGATTTTGGTTTGGTTTGCACAGTTGTTGTTGGCAATATACATGGTTAAATTCCGACTTTCTGTTCGTATTCTGATTCTCCAGATTTCAGGATCCCATTCGTAGGTAGCACCCAAAATTTTTACTGTATGCAAAGGCACCAGCAAACTGTAGTTTTGGGTAAGGAATGTACTGTCGTTTTCAATCTGTTGATTGTCAATCCAAAGGCTTGTATTGCAGGAGTAATATTCACTTTTATCCTGGGCTGAAACTTTAAGCACTCCAAAAAACAAAATAAGAAAAACAAACGAAGTAAAAAGCTTTTTCAGCACCAAAAATACAGCCCCCCGTAGATATATGAGTTCTTTGCTCTCATTTCCTGCCTGTTTGGTTTTGAACAGGAGGAAAATTGAGCTATATATATGTTTACATAAATAAGCCAATACTACAATAGAATTAAATCAACTGTAAGGAAAGATAAATACTTTAAACCGAAATGTTAATGAAATGAAATAAATGACATTGTAAAATTAGAAATTTCTACGTATTTTAGATTGTATTTTTTGTATATAATATTGTGTCCAAAGTGAAAAAAGCCAATCAAAAAGAAAAAAAAGAATTTGAAGCACAATTATTATAACAGCAACAGGCAATAGTTCAAACAACCTGCCTGGTACTAACTGTAGAACATTAACAGCAATATTCCAAAGAAAGTACAGTGAAACATTAAAGAAAGCAAATTTCAATATCCATTCAAAAACTAATTTATCTAACCTTTCAATATGGCTTTTAACAAGAGCATAAATTCCGAAAAACATAATATACGGGAAAACCGCAGTTTTTTCAGGTACTATCAGCAAAGAAATCAGTGATATGGCAATATAGCTAACCCAACCATACGTTAAACCGCATTCCATTATAACAACCGATAGCAAAAATGCAGATAATACATAAAAACCCAATTTCCCTGTAGGTGATATATTTTCCAGTAGCAATACAGCAGAGCTTAATGCCGTTAGTATTCCTGAAAGTGCTATTTTTTTAGAGCTAAATCCATTAGAATTTCCCATATAAATTCTCCTAGTATTATGTCATTCTTAAAAACTGATTGAAACTACAATACCTGTTGTGGTTAAACTGTCTTAACAGCAGGCTATTAAATCGCCCCCGCAACACTCGCATAAACTGTCTGCACACCAAAGAGTTGTGCAGATAGAACACATATCAGGGCTTTGTTGATATCCGCCTCTGTAATAATTGTGATTATATCGGTAAGCATTGAATTGAGTATTAACACGGCTCAACGCTTCACGATACTCCATATTGTTAGGCTCCATTTCCACTGCCCTTTGCAGGTGTGCATTGGCTCTGTCGTACCACCCACGCCTCAGGAAAAGTAGCCCCTGAAGGTAATTCCATGTTGCATCACGCACCGGCATGGAATCAAGCATTCTCTGGGCTTGTGCAAAATTACCGTTCTGTATCATCATTTTTATCTGATAAACAAACTGACTGTTGTTTGAATAACCACTATAATAACCTGAACCAGTGTTCTGGTTTTGCTGCTGCCTCTGATACTGCTGCTGACGCTGATGGGTATTATTTGCATTTTTCATTAAATAATCATAAGCCTCATTAATCTCACGGAGCTTTTCCTCAGCCAGTTCAGAAAGAGGATTATCCATATACCTGTCCGGATGATACTTTTTAACAAGTTCTCTATATGCTTTTTTTATTTCTTCTATGCTAGCGCCCTCTTTCAGCCCTAAAACTTCATACGGATTTTTCATGACAACCTGCTCCCATCTGCAATACATTACGGGTTCTAATCAATAACCCGCGGTATATAATATTTTCCAGAATGCTTTTATTCTTTTTAATATCCAACAGGGAAAACGCCTTTTCCAGTTCACTTAAAGAATAAACAAGAACAAACTCTGTTTTTTCCCTGATTCTTTCTTTAAAAGACTTAACGTCTTCGTTTTTATCATATTTAAACTGTACTATCAGTGGATTATATGATCCACTGTTGATATTATCTTCAATATCGTCATAAGCATCCAATAAATATATCCATTTTCCGAGGTTGTATCCAACCCATCCAAGTACTTTGCCTGTGTTTTCACAATCATTTGCATGTAGAAACACTTTCTGCATTAACCTTGCAAAAGGTTCACTAACCTCATCAATACTGTCACAATTTTGCTTCTCCAGTTCTCGAAGGGTATTAAGCTCTTCCTCTATAACTTCGACAAGATCGGGGTACTTCTTTTTAACCCGCTTGTGTCCCCTTTTCAAAACAGTCATACCGGCAGGCCCTAATAGATTTCTTTCGTCCTGCCACTTGTCTTTCAGATTATAATACGCAAGAAGTATATTAATGTCTGATGCATATTCCACTGCAAAATTACTGTCTACGATATACCTTTTTTTCAGGGGATGAACAAAGCATCTTTTTTGCTTACCCGAAACCCGAGCTATATCCAGCGAATCAATAAGCAATGCCAAAAAAGCACAGTCATAGGTAAGAACAATTCTTCCCCTATGCCCTGCCTGTTTCGCGATTGTTTTGCAAACACCACAATAATAACCCCGGAAAACCTCAAACTCCCATATTTTCAGATCGGGTTTATCGGGTGTGATATATCCAAACATAAAATTTATTATACATCCTTTTCGCTTTCTGTGGTTTCAACTTCTGCCTTTTTTGATTCCTTATCAAAACTAACACCCTGTACGTGGATATTAATTTCGTTAACATGAAGGCCGGTCATACTCTCTACACTTTGCTTAATACGCTCCTGAAGCTTCCACGCAACGTCGGGAATACGAGCTCCATATTCCACAACAACATGGAGATCTATGTTTACATCGCGGTCTTCAGCCATTTCAACCTTTATTCCCTTAAAAGGATTCTTTCTTCCCAGTACCTGTGATATATTGCCTGCGATTCCTCCACTAAGGCTGGCAACGCCTTTAACTTCCATAGCTGCGTTGCTGGCTATGACAGAAACAACTTCACTTGAGATCCGTATTTCTCCCAATCCTTCATTTTCTGTTGTAATCGGATGAACTTCGGTATCAGCCTGGTTTACTACCTTACCTTTTTCGTCAGTCATTATTTTCACCTCTCCTTATTTATTTGCAGCTTCTATACCTATACTATACGATAATATATTAATAAAACATACCAATTATTAAGCCTTATTCTATTTAAGGTATGCCAGAGTAACGAAATTATTATACCACATCCGGGTAAAGCTGCAAACGTTCCATATAATAAATCTTCAGAAACGCCGCTATTAATTGCTTTATATCTTGCACCAAATCCTAAACTTTTTTGAAAAGTCATTATATTCCATACCCGACCATATAGTTATATAAGACATGTATATGTATTCTCATTCCAAAATTTAGAATGTTGGAGAAACAAGCATGAAGAAACATGCAAATATTCGCGGTTTTCTTATAATTACTTTACTCATTGGTTTATTTGTCCTGTTAATTATAGATACCGAAGGTGTACTATCTTCAGGACAAAAAGCTGTTGATCTTTGCCTGAAAGTTATTATTCCGTCTCTTCTACCCTTTTTTATAATATCCAGATTAATTTTAAACACCGGAGCGATTCACATCATCAGCCGTTTGTTCGAACCTGTTATTAAACCGCTTTTTAACCTTCCCGGAGCTGCGGCCTTCCCTATTATTGCCGGCTGGTTCAGCGGTTATCCTGCAGGCGCAAAATATACAGCCGATCTGTATAAAAAAGGTCTATTAACAACCACCCAGGCAGAAAGGCTTCTTTGTTTTTGTAACAACTCCGGACCGTTGTTTATTGTTGGAGCAGTCGGAACAGGCTATTTCAACAGTCCCGGACTTGGTATCATTCTTCTGGTATGCCATATGCTGGCAAGTTTTACTGTAGGAATACTGCAACGTTTTATTTTTAAAGATAATTCAGAGGAGAGTAAAAAGGCTGCAGCAGAAATACCTGTTAAAACAGAATTCTCAAGCCATATGCTGACAGATGCAATCGTTGACTCTACCGGTGTCCTTTTGCAAATATGCGGCACAATAATATTTTTCGCCATTTTAGTTCAGACTCTGGAAACAGCCGGCGTTTTTTCAGGCATCAGCAAATTAATTAATTTTGCAACCAAAGTAAATATAGCAGATTATATAAAAATATTAACAGCAGGAAGTTTTGAAATAACCTATGGCTTATTTCTTCTTAGCAGTTCAATGATAATACCGGTAAATTTGAAAATAATACTAACATCATTTCTTTGCGGTTTTGGCGGACTTTCGGTTTTTACACAGGTCACCTTTTTTTGTCCGAAAAAAATAAAACTGAAAAAATATTTATATGGAAAATTAATCCATGGGTTTATTGCATCAGTTTACACAGCATTATTTTTAAATAATCATGCCATCCCTGTAATGAATTACACAGAGGATATATATAATACTGAAATTTCAAAGGGGGTTATGCTTGGTAATGTTTTTCTGCTGATATTATTAATTATGTATTTAATAATTGTGCATTGCTGCGATAAAAAATTCCGCAGGTATTAATGCTTTGCTATTTTAATTCATTTCGGTTTGCTTTAATCACTTCAAGCGTATCCTCAAGAATTTCTTCCACCTTACTGAGAATATTGTCTGCATATTCTCTTGTTCCAAGACGGATTTCCCGGGCATTTTTTTTCGCATTGGTTATAATAACTTCTGCCTGCTCATACGCTTTACGGCTTATTTCATGTTCATCGACCATCGCAGCTATACGGCTTTCTGCATTTTTTATGATATTGTCAGCTTCCTGCTGCGCCTCGGCGAGAATCCGGGCACGCTCCTTGCTGACCCACTTGGCCTGCTTTATATCGTCGGGAAGCTTAAGACGGATATCCTGAATAATCTCCAGGATTTCACCCCTGTCTACCATACATTTACCACTGAAAGGGACAGAAACACCGCCCTCAATTGCATCCTCCAATGCCTCCAATAAAGATAGAATCTCCATTCTTTTTCCCCCTGGCATAAATAAATTCATTTCCCCTGTCCAAGGCCTTTCTGACCTTAAACAGGAACGATGGCACATAGCTGTAAACTTTAATATGCTTTTAACTTATCATAAATCTGGTCAACAATCTTTTCAGGGACCAAATCCCTTATATTGCCTCCATAAGATGCCAGTTCCCTTACCGCGCTGGAACTTAAATATGAATATTTTATATTGGTCATCATAAAAAGAGTTTCAACTTCAGGTGCAAGATTCTTATTTAATAAAGCCATTTGAAATTCGTACTCAAAATCTGATACTGCTCTAAGCCCTTTTATTACTGTTGTAGCGTTATGTTCCTTCATAAAGTCCACAAGTAAACCTGAAAAAGGAATTACCTCCACATTACCCCTTCCATCCAATACCTGTTCAAGAAAAGAAACCCTCTCTTCCATTGTAAAAGCAGGGGTCTTGCTACGATTTTTCAGAACGGCCACAATCAGCTTATCACATAATTTTGCAGCACGATCTATAATATCTAAATGCCCATTTGTAACAGGATCAAAACTGCCAGGATATACAAATATTCTCAATGATCTAACCCCTCTCAATATTAATAACTGCTAGCATATTGCAATTTTATGTATATATTACCAATAGTATTTGCGTCACTGTTTAACATTAGCTGTTAACAAGAAAGGATACCTGGGTATCCCCATATCTTTTAGTTCTGATTTTTTTCAAGTTGCCCAAACTATCCATAACAATATCATTTTTGTGGTGTTCAGCAACTACAATACCTTTATCATTTATTATATCATTTTCCACTAAAAGTTGTAGTGTTTCCTGTATAAAATTATTAGAATAGGGTGGATCCATAAAAACAATGTCAAATTTTACACCCTTTTTTCCAATTTCTTTCAGGAAAGAACTTACCTTGCGGCAATAAACCATTCCCTTAACAAGTAATTTTGTATGGGCCAGATTTTCCCGTATTATACCACAGCAATTCCTGTTCTCTTCTACAAGGTAAGCCAATTCAGCCCCTCTGCTTAAGGCCTCTATGGCTAATGCACCCGTTCCCGCAAATAAATCAAGTACTTTGCTTCCCGGTATATATGGATTTAATATGTTAAAAACCGATTCTTTAACGCTATCCACCGTCGGCCGGGTATTAAGCCCCTTTGGAGTCTTAAGTTTCATTCCACCGGCCTGGCCGGCTATTACCCTTATGATACAAATTCCCCCTCTTATGAAAAGATGCGGTTTAAAATGTTAGTTGTACTTAATTTAAAGCAACTTCGCTGAGCTTATCCTCAAACATTAACAGTAAATGCTCTTTAAGCCTCTTATAGTCTTCCCTGTCACTAAGTTTCTGATTCTTTATGATATCTTCACAAGCTTTTTGAACTTCCTTTAAAATTTCCATGTCTTCATATAAATTGGCTATCTTAAAATCAGGCAGACCATGCTGCCGAACTCCGAATATGTCACCGGGCCCTCTTAATTCCATGTCCTTTTCTGAGATTTTAAAACCGTCATTGTATTTTGTCATAATTTCCATGCGTTTTCTAGCTATATCACTTTTACTCTGGCAAAACAAAATACAATAAGATTGATGCCTGCCTCTGCCAACCCTTCCTCTAAGCTGGTGAAGCTGTGCAAGTCCAAACCTTTCGGCATTTTCTACAACCATCAGACACGCATTTGGTACATTTACCCCAACTTCAACTACTGTTGTGGATACAAGAACCTGGATATTACCTTTTGAGAAGTCGTTCATCACTTTTTCTTTTTCCTTCCACTTCATTTTGCCGTGAACAAGGCCAATGGATAATCCTCTTAAATCGCCTTCTTTGAGCTTGTTGGCAAGAGATGCCGCCGCCTCGGCTTCAATTTCATCCGACTCTTCTACCAAAGGGCATATTATGTAAGCTTGCCGGCCTTCCTGAACTGTTTTTTTAATAAATTTATATACCCTGTTCCTCATAGATTCGTCAACAGCATATGTCTTCACAGGCTTACGTTCAGGCGGCAGTTCATCAATAATTGAAATATCCAAATCTCCATACAGTATAAGAGACAGCGTCCTTGGAATAGGTGTTGCAGTCATAACCAGTATATGGGGATTGGACCTGGAGGCCAATATAGCTCTTTGCTTAACACCAAAGCGGTGTTGTTCATCGGTAACTACAAGACCAAGCCTGGCAAAATCCACATCTTCCTGCAGCAGAGCATGGGTTCCGATAATTATTTGATATTCGTTGTTTTTTATTCCTTCCTTTATTTTTTCTTTTTCTTTTTTGGAAACACTTCCGGTCAACAGTACTATATTTATATCATAATTTTCCAATAAAGGCAGAATGCTTTGGTAATGCTGTTCTGCAAGAATTTCAGTTGGAACCATAAAAACTGCCTGATAACCGTTTAATACTGTTAACAGAATTGCCAGTACGGCCACTATTGTCTTCCCCGATCCCACATCACCCTGGATAAGCCTGTTCATCTGTTTCTCGCCTGTCATATCTTTTTCGATCTCGCTATACACCCTTTGCTGTGCCTTTGTCAGCTTAAAGGGCAGCTGGCTTATAAACCGGTTCACTAAAGGTTTTTCTTCCATTTTTATACCCGAAACCGTTACCTGATTATTTTTCAGTTGTAAAAGCCCCAGCTGCAGCATCAATAATTCTTCAAAAACAAGCCTTTTACGTGCCCTTTCCTTTTCTTCAAAGCTTGTTGGAAAGTGAATCTTCTCCAGTGAAAAATTAATTTCGGCAAGGGAGAACTGTTTTCGCAGCTCATCAGGAAGTATTTCGGTTAATTTTCCGGTAACAATATCAAGAGCGTTTCGCTGTATCATACGCAGGTATGTTTGGGTGATTCCAGCCGTTAAAGGATAGACAGGCTGTATGCCTGTTGTTTTTTTTCTTTCGGAATGAGCCTCTTCATAAACCGGGTTTGTCATTTCTATATAACTTCCTAATCTCTTAACCTTGCCAAAAAAAACATAAGTTTTGTTCTTAACTATCTTATCCCTGATATAATCCTGATTAAACCAGGTTAACGTCACTAGACCGCTATCATCTCCTGCTACAGCTTTATAAATTCTTAAATTACGTCTGGGCCTGTTTAATGTAACATCAGATAGAACCTTAAGTATAACAGCACATTCATCCCGATCTGCAAGTTCCGAAACTTTCTTTTCTCTGGTCCTGTCTTCATAATCTCTCGGATAATAAGTTATCAGATCTCCTATGGTTTTAATGCCCAATTTATTTAGTTTTTGCGCCCTGGCCTTTCCAACCTGCTGGACCGATTGAATGCTATTATTTAACAGTGAATTCAGCTTTGCATCATTCAAGGATGTTCTGTCCTTTCTACAATTTTTCTTACACTTCTACCGTTATACTGCCCTTCAGCTTACAATTCATCCTTAGTATTTAAACCTGTAAAGGATGTTATTATCCTTAACCATATATATTTTATACCATTTATTCACAAAGGAAAAGTAATCTGCAACACCATTAACGGTAATTTATGTGATTTTAATTTTATATTAATTATATCACACAGGTTTTTATCAACTGAAGAAAGGACCTGACAATTCCAACACACAGTTTTAAAATTCCTTACAGTAATTTGATACAATCCTTAGCCAAAAAACTTGCATTCATTATTGTGCATGTGTTAAAATAGTTAAAGCTTTGTTTACTGAGCTGATGTAATTTTTGTTTCAGGGATAACCACGGTTGCTTAAGATTTGGCTATAAAGAGTTTAAGGAGGTGTGTTGAAATGGCAAAATGTGAAATTTGTGGAAAAAGGCGGTTGTTTGGAAATCAAATTAGCCATTCACACAGAGTTTCTAATAAATCTTGGAAACCTAATATAAAAAAAATCAGGCTTACTATTAACGGAGAAACAAAGAGAATGGCAGTATGTACAAGCTGCATACGTTCTAATAAAAAGTCTGTTTAATCAATTAATGAACCTTTACCTATACCGTATTGTTTATGAAAATTTTCACTTAATTATGAAAAACACGCCCCCGGCTTTTAATCCGGGGGTTTTGCTTTATTTTTGTTACGATAAGTCATAGGAATTTAATGGGGAGCTACTAAGATGTCCGTGTCAATGAATGTTAAAAACTCTTTTAAGCAGATTTCCCAAGAAACGAGGCATTTTAAATACGATTATTTTCATCAAGGGCACCCCCAGGCTAATTGTGTGTTGACACTACCAGTATATTCTTAAGTAAAAAATATGTGATAAACAGTATCATTTATTTATATGGTATATCCTGCTTAAACGGGGCACAATAATTCCCGATACAATTCCAGTTATAGTTCCTGTCGCCACACCTGCTACAATAAGTACCGGCAGATAAGAAAATACTGCTGATGTGCGTAACACTGCCACAGCAGCAAAAATTTGCCCAACATTATGAAAAACCCCACCGGCTACAGATGCACTAATAATACTAAACCCTTTCTCACGGAACTTCCAGAACAAAGACATTACCATAACACTTAAGAGCCCGCCGGTAAGACTGAAAATTAAGCTTGAGAAACCACTGTATAAAAAGGATGTTATAAACACCCTGAGTATTAATATCACAAAAGCAGCGTAAGGCCCGAACAGATACAAAGCCACTATTGAAACTATGTTAGGTAAGCCAAGCTTAATGCCCGGTATGGCAACCGGCATTGGGAATAAACCCTCTACAAAATGAAGAATTATAGCAACAGCTGTCATAACTGCAAATAAAACCATTTTTTTTATCTCGTTATGATTCATTATTCCGATACTCCGTCAATCTCATTTTTCTGGGTGCTTCTAACCTCAACTGCCACTCTGTTTGGAAGACATATTATTGATTGCCCGTCTTTCCGGGCAGGGCGGGTATGGACGCATATCTGATCCCGGCAGCTTGCCTCAGTCATTGTAACCTTTCCACCCTCTACCTTTATAACATTCCGGTTGCCAATTTCGTCTTCAACAATAACAGTCTCTTCAGCGGTTAAGGGAATTGTCGCAAATACCTTTCCTTCTTTGTAAATAACTACTTCCCCTTTGGTGATATCCGCCAGTGTTATGTTCACCAAAAGCCACAGGATTACAGCAGTAATTAAAAAAAATACAATTATCAGAAAGTCTTTTTTCTTCATAAATCCTTATTTACCCTGTTTGTTGATTTTAATTACAAAAACATTTTAACAGCAATATAATAATTATTCAAACAAATATAACAAAGCTCTGTGATAAGCCCTTCTTACATTTTACAAGCGATGAGCGGCTATTTCCACAACAGAAGTCAAAATGCCTGCTTTTTGAAACGGTATACCGAAATCGCCCTAACCAAATACATAAAAAAAACGCTCTGTATGCGAGCAACGCTTTAAGTATTGATCAGAAAAACAAGATGTAATTCTCACTTATAGTAAAGTTAGTTGTCATATCATCCCCAATGAATACCTGTATATGTTAACATCCGGATCAGATAGTAACGCAGAAATAATATTACCTATAAATTTGCTTTCTTGTGCAATAAAAACCTGATGTTGAAAAACCACTTAGTTAAGCAACGAAAAGATTCCTCTTCTGAGTATTGTTTTTAAATAGCATAAATGTATGGATATAAATCCCTTTAAGATAAATAAGACTCCCATGTTAAGGGAGTCTTAATCATTATAATATAACTTTTAAGTATATACTGAAATCTGCATTTTATTAATTACATATTTTATTATTATTTTGATGCCAAATATTCATCAACCTGTCTTTGTGCCTCCTGTAGAACCTTATCTATTCCTGCTTCCTTCATTTTTGCAATAAGTTCCTCAATAGCCTTGTCAACATCATCAACTATTCCAACACATATCGGGTCAAAATACTGGGTTGTTAATGTGGAGATAACTGCAACTTCATTTTTTACATTTTCTTCAGTGAAGGAAAATGCATCGAGGGGGTGATTTGATGTCAACTCATTTTTCCACCTTTCAATTGCTTCCTGCGCCTTAATTACAACCGGGTCGGGATTTTCAACATATAGCTTCCGCTTCAGGTTTTCGTTATTCCATCCCCAGTTACAAACAGTTTCAGCCGGAAATCTTCCTGCATCTTCAAGAGGTGTGTACATGTCTTCACCAACAGCTTTATAGTGAACCCCTTCAATACCGTACGCGGCAAGATCATAAACTTGCTTATCTGTCATAAACAGATTTAATGCCATCATTGCCCTTTCAGGATTTTTGCTGATTGCATTGAGTGCAACACCGTTATTTGTATAGGGGTTTACAGGCCTTTTTACATTTGGAGCGATATCAGTAAAAGTTGCCTTCCACTCGGGGTGCTCTTTATTAATTTGCTGTGCATAGTGGGATACATTGTTTACATTCCATACCATTGAAGCAGCTTTTCCCAACACCCATGGATCGCTTCTGGTATCATTAGAGGTTAAAGAATCCCTTGACCAGTAACCCTTATCGGCCATTTCCTTCATCTTATAGGCGTATTCTCTGAATTCAGGAGTTTCTATTGTTGAAACCAGGGTTGTATTGTTTGGGTTTGCTGTTTCATAAAGGATTAAAGGCAGCGGTGTTCCTCTGACAACCTGCCAGCCTCTTGACTGAAACAGGTAGGGATATTGCAGCCCAATTCCCTGCGTAGCCAAAGGTGTTATATCTGTTTCATTTTTAACAATTGCATCATAGTACGCTTCCAGTTCTTCCTTGCTTTCAATTTTGTCAAACCCATACTTTTCCATTAAATCTCCGCGGACACCTATTACATCATAACCGTATTCAATGCTGTAATTAGGCACCATATAAACTTTTCCGTTGATTTTCGCCTGATCCCAGGCTATTTCAGGAACCACCTTCATAATATCGGGCGCATATGTATTTAAGAAATCTTCAGTAAGCTCATAAAAACCCTTTTTTGTGGCTGTTTGCTCATAATGCCCCCATCCTGCGGCTGTAAAAATCAGGTCAAAATCCTCACCTGAAGAGAACAGCAATGGATACCTGGTATCATGTTCTGCCCACGAAAGGAAATCTACGGTAATTGTTGCGTTAATTTTTTCTTTCAGAATTTTGCTAATCTCTTCATAAACAAGATCTACATCTGCTGCGCCATCCCCCAGCAGATACATTTTCAGATTAACACTTTTACTTGTGTCTATACCTGTAGTTTCATCACCAGCTCCCTTTGGCTGCACCTGCGTGAGCTGTGTATCGTCAACAGTTGGCTGGTCATTAACCCCACACGCTGATATCATGGAAATCGCTACTGCAAAAGTTAATAATACAATAGAAATTCTTTTTTTCATAAATTCAACCCTCCTTAAATTTTTCGTAGTGTCAAAAATTCTGAATGAATTTTGACCTAAACCATTTATTTCACTGGCTTACACCAGTTACTTTCGTATCCCCCCTGAAAAATGGAAAATTTCCA
>JAAYNA010000174.1 GCA_012521105.1 Clostridiaceae bacterium | reverse complement strand
TTCGATGGTACCGTTTTGTTCGAAGTGCATCTCTATGGTTAATTGCCGTGGTAAAAGTTTTGATCATATATTCTTTCAGTTTTTGTCTGTCATAGAAAATTTCATTCATTTCTTCTATATACTTTGTCAGCACCTATATCATTAAGAAATGAGATTACAGTAAAATATATGTCCATTAGTATATACTGTTTAAATAAAAGGGATTTTTCACTGGCTGCGCCTATATTCTGGAGAAATTCTTCAACAAAATATCCTATCTCGTCTGCTTCACCACTTCTTAGAAATGCATCTGCTTTTTTAAGATCAAGACTTCCAATTTCAAGGGAGGAAAGTGTTTTGATATTACCCTCGCCGGCTGCTTTGCCAGGAAGTTCGTTATAATCTATAATTGCACTTTTCTCGGAAAGAAAACGATGCGAGAAAGCCCTGGCTGCGCTTTCATAAGCCTCGTACAAAGAAGTAATCCTAGTTACCTGTTTTCCTGTCCCGCCAAAATATCGCACCTGAGGATGCCCGGATAAGACAGCTTTTATCGCATCAATAAATTCTCTGCGCATTGAATCAATTTGTTGGGAATTATCACCTTTTAATAAGAATGCCATGCCTTCAATGGAACGATCGAAAACAATAATATTGCCAAATTGTGCGTACACATTATTCAGTTGCTTTTCAACGGTCACCATTTCATTTGAATAGGCATCATCACAGTCCAATATGCTATATTTAAAAAGAACTATCTGGTATAGTTTTGCGCTTAGAATAAGCCCTAATTCTTTCCCACGTTCTATAATATTCACAATTGATAAAGAACCTGAAACCATATCATTGAACAGTTTTACCCTGGCTTGTGTTTCATTTTCCTCCATTTCTCTTTTGTATCGCTCGTAGCTTTCCTTTTCAATGCGTTCCTGAATAATTTGCTGACCTATACGTTTCACTGTTTTAACAAGTTCCGAAGCCTTAATTGGTTTAAGAAGGTATTCGGTAACACCAATTTTTATTGCCTCCTGAGCGAAACTGAATTCCTCATGCCCGCTTAATATTATTATTTTACATTGAGGGAATTCCTTAAGTACCAGACGGCTTAATTCCAAACCATTCATAAATGGCATTTTTATATCTGTAATTATAATATCAGGCTCTGTTGATTGAATGAGCGGATAAGCCCGTTCTCCGTCAGCTGCTTCCCCACAAAACTCAAAACCTTCACCAGCCCAGTCAATATTGTTCTTAATGCCTTCCCTGACAATAAATTCATCTTCCACCAGAAATACCTTGAGCATATTAATGACCCTTATAACTAATTAAATGTTAACTGAAATAATAAATTTGAAAAAAATGAGCATATATCTTTGCATTTATGAATTAGTACCTGATAGAGGCTTACAATACCTTTCATAAAGTCCGGCAATAATATTGGTATAAATTTCATATGAAGATATTGCTAAAAAAACCTAAAACAAGTCTATCACCGTTATCAGATATTGTCAATTATTCCTGCCCTTTATCTGTTTTTCATCATCCTTTCCTTATCCTGAACCTCCTTAAATTAATTGTGCCTACCGGTATTCGAACACTAAATAAGACACAGCCTTAAAAATTTTCTTTTATAAATTCTAAATTTTTTCCTCCGCACTGAGAGTTTGCAGGAACAGCTAACCATTATGGCAAACCTGAAAAAATAGTATATGTGTTATTGCTGTAGTTTTATTTGTGCTATTAGATTTTTCAGTCCCCGGTCAAGTCCTGATTGATAAACAGGCTCGTATAAATCGCCTTTTTCTGAAAGCCGGGTCATTATATTATTTAATGTAAAGTGCTCGGGCAATACTCCTTTTTCAACTTCTTCCCACAAAACCGGTGCAGATATATTTGCAGTTTTCGTAGCCCTTGGTGAGTATGGGCAGATTATGGTTTTACCTTTCCACATTTGCAGGTAATCAAAGTATAATTTCTTTCCCCGTTCATTCACCTTACGTTCTATTGTAAAGATTTCAGGATATTTCTGGGTAAAATACTGTCCGAAAAATTCGTTTATTTTCCTGGCCGTGTCATAATCAATCTCGCCACCCAACGGTATTACCACCTGCAAACCTGTTGCGCCCGAGGTTTTACAAAAGCTTTCGATCCCCAATTCCTTAAGGTTATTGTAAATAATCATTGCAGCATCTGTTACCTGGTCAAAGGATTGACCTTCTGACGGATCCAAATCAAAAACCAATGCATCGGGATGATTGGGTCTATTAATTGAATTAAATGGAATATGAAATTCCAAAGCTGCCATGTTACCCATCCATAAAAGGGTCTCCACCGAATCCATTATGATATAGTCTATATCCCCGATTAGTATATGGGAGACGAACTCCGGAGCATGGGAAGGCATATTCTTCTGGTAATAGGATTTTCCCTCTACCCCATCAGGATAATGTATTGTGGTAAGGTTTCTGTCCTTTGTATATTTTAGAATATAACCTGATAATTCGTATAATTTTTTAGCATATTCTATTTTATTTATCCCTGCGTCAGGGAAAAGAAGTTTATCTGGATTAGATATCTGCAGCTTGTTCTTTTTCAAATTACCATCTCCATATATTTTGCATCATGTGCGTACCTGGCTATTTAGGGTTTTCACTGGTAAAACCCACTAAAACCGGATGTCTTAAACTTCCGTTTTGCTCCCTGTCGATATATGAAACAATAACTTTTAATACCGGATTTACCCAAATTACATCGTTTGCAATATTAGTGCTTAACAGGGATGTATCCTCCACAAGCTGGGGAAGAGCTGTGAAAAGAGTTGCTCTGTCTTTATACGACAAACCCGATGAAACACTTCCAATGGGTACAAGACTTCCATTTTGATATTCGGCTATAACAAGGGATCTAACTTCATTATCCTTTATTTTTAATCCGCATACTACTGCAATAAGCTGTTTTGTAATTTTCGTTTTAAACCACATTTTATGTTTTTTTCCACCAATATACGGGCTGTCTGCCTTTTTTGTAACTATGCCTTCCATGTCCTTTTCCTTCATGGACAAAAACAAAGCCTTTCCATCGGTATAATCATTTACTATACGCACTGCACCCCTGTTTTTCAGTGTTTCCTGTAAAATTCCCTTTCTTTCTAGCAGAGGTAATTTTCTTAAATCCTTTCCATCCTTGTAGAGTATGTCAAAGACCATATATCGTACCGGATATTTGGTCAAATACTGTTTAAGACGCTCATGTCTTTTAATCCTGTCCCTTGACATTATGTTGTGAAAAGAAGGCTTACCTTCCTCATCAGGTACTATCAGTTCACCATCCAGTACCACCTGTTTACAGTTTATCTGCATAATTTCCCTGGTTACTTCCGGGTACCACAATGAACGTTCACGACCGCTCTTTGTATACAAACGGATATTAATGTTGTCCTTATAGCATAAACCTCTTATCCCATCCCATTTTACCTGATGAATCCACCCATCACCCTGCATTATGGAATTTGTCAGAATGGGCTCCATAGGCTTGAACCAGTCCATTTTTTACACCGCTTTTTCTGCAGTTTTCTTTTTTGTGCCTCTTTTTGCCGGCTTTTTCTTGTTTGTTTCCTGTAAACTTGCCTTTAATGCTTCCATTAAGTCTATTACGTTTTGTTTTGGTGCTTCAGGTGCAACTTTAATTTCTTTTCCTTCCACTTTCTTTTGTATTAATGCGGTTAGTGCGGTATTATATTCATTCGTATATTTTTCAGGCTCAAATTTCGCTGTCAAATTATCAATAAGTTTAACAGCTATATCCAGTTCCTTTGCATTTGTTTCGGCTATTGCAGGAAGGCCGGGTATTTGCTCAGTTGAACGCACTTCTGCAGCATAAAACAGGGTTTCCATAACAAGGGCATTTTTATATACCCGCAAGGCTGCAAGTGTCTCTTTTGACCTTATGGTAACCCTTGCTATTGCAATTTTACCGGTATCATTCATGGCCTGTCTCAGAAGATTGTATGCTTTTGAACCGGTCTCCTGCGGGGACAGATAATATGATTTATCGAAATAAACGGGATCTATCTCTGAAAGATTTACAAAGTCCAGAATTTCAATGCTTTTACTTTTTGATGCACCTTTCACAGACTCAAAATCAGCTTCGGTTACAATTACAAAATGCCCGGGTTCATATTCATAACCGCGGACAATATCATCCTCGGTTACATCTGTATTACAATTAGGGCAGAATTTTTTATAATTTATAGGTGTATTACAGGTTTTGTGAAGATACCTGAATTTTATGTCCTTATCTTCGGTAGCAGTAAACATTCTAACAGGTATATTTACAAGACCAAAACTAATCGCTCCCTTCCATACGGTGTGCATTTGTTTCCTCCCTTCGATGCTCCATTTAAACATCCTTAGTTTTAATAACTCTTAACTGTTTTATACACAGGAGAAGCACTGGAATGACTCCTGCTTA
>JAAYNA010000173.1 GCA_012521105.1 Clostridiaceae bacterium | reverse complement strand
TCGGATTTTTTATCATTTTATTCATGTTCCTGTTTTCATTTGTAGGCGGTCTTATCAGTCCGTATGGTGAAACACAGGTTTTTACGTATGTAGGCACAATGGCGAAGGAATATGCCAGTGTGACGCATAATAATGAATTCAGATATACTGTTGTTGATGGAAAAGAGTATGGAGACGCCGCTCATGCCAAATTTATACTGGCAAAAAACCAGGGTGCTTCCTTCTTTACTCATAACGATATTGATTATGGTATAATTCAGGAAGGTGAAGATTTTTACAGAATCACACAAATAACCCCTATTGCTGATATAATTTATTTCAGAGGCATATTTGGTGTAACTCCGTTAGACGATTTTGAAATATCAGAACCGCTTGAAGAGGCCATTATTGCGACAATAGAGTCGGGAGACGAGCAATTTGAATTTGAAGGGCATATATATACCATTAAACGTCAAAACAGGGACTATATACTTGGAAAATCCGAGGATGTTGCTTTAGAATCAATGTTTATAATCGATGCTGCCGAACAGGGCCTGAATATTGATTATGATTTTAAATATGCAGCTGAAAAAGCAATTCGTACTACAGACTCAGGGGCCTTTTCTGTGCACGGAGAAAATTTTGAAATTGATGAATATAACGATATTTCTGTTATATATCAGCTTAAATCAGGTGAAAGGGTTCCTTATGCTATTGTGTCAGAGTTGGCAATCCAGCCTGCTTCTCAGGATATATTCTTAAATATTGATTTTAAAGCCACTATTCAAAAGGCTATCTCAAATAATCAGACTTCATTTATATTTGAAGATGAAAAGGGCAGCGCCAAATATACGATAACGAGGGTAAATAACGTTTATACCATAAAAACCGAAGCACCAACCCATTTAATATCCATGTATGAATCGCCATCCAGAAAACACTGGCTTGGCACCGATGGCCATGGAATGGATGTATTAACACGTTTAATGTATGGGGGAAGAGTGTCTCTGTTAATTGGATTTATTGTAGTATTCCTTGAAACCGTTATTGGTGTCATACTTGGCGGTTTGGCAGGATATTTTGGCAAATGGGTAGATATGTTAATTATGCGTATTGTAGATATATTTAACTGTATACCCTTTTTGCCGTTGGTTATGATTGTGGGTGCTGTGATGGATTCCATGGATGTTGATCCACAGGTAAGGATATATTACCTGATGTTGATCCTGGGTGTGATGAGCTGGCCTGGTATTGCAAGAATGGTACGTGGTCAAATACTTTCATTAAGGGAGCATGAGTTCATGATTGCTGCTGAGGCTACCGGGCTTCGTACATCAAAAAGAATTTTCAAGCATCTTATACCCAATGTAGTTCCCCAGTTGATTGTTCTAGCAACCCTTGGCCTGGGAAATATAATACTCTACGAATCCACGTTAAGTTATTTTGGTCTGGGTGTTAAGTTTCCGTTTGCTTCGTGGGGTAATATAATAAGTGCCGTGTCAACAGCATATGAAATGACAAATTATTGGTTTGTATGGATACCTGCAGGGCTTCTGATATTACTAACAGTGTTGGGTTTTAATTTCGTTGGTGACGGTCTTCGCGATGCTTTCGACCCAAAGATGAAAAGGTAGGTGCTGAGAATGGAAAGCAAAAATGTTAAAGATAGAAAATCAGGATTATTTGCAGGTCGTGCTTTAAAAACCAAGGTTAAAAGAGCTAATTATATCTCTGCAAAAGAATCAAGAAGAATATCGAAGGAAAATAGAAAAATAACAATGGCCTTTGAAAAGGAGTACAACCGCAAAAATGTACCCGAGGAGGAATTTAAGGCCGTTATGCGGGATCCTGATAATGTTGTTGAGTTTGATAATCTGCACACTTATTTTTTCACCGATATAGGAACTGTTAAAGCTGTGAACGGAGTGTCCTTTGATGTACCGAAGGGAAAAACCGTAGGTGTTGTAGGTGAATCGGGATGCGGGAAGTCTGTTACAAGTCTTTCGTTAATGCAGCTTCTTCAAAGACCTTTAGCTCAGATTGTCAGTGGTGAAATCAGGTTTGATGCAGGAGACTTTGTATATAATATTGCAAAGACACCGGCAGAAAGAATGCAGAAAATAAGAGGCAATAAAATGTCGATGATATTCCAGGAGCAGATGACAAGCCTGAATCCGGTTTTTCGTATAGGTACGCAGGTGGATGAGGTTATTCAATTACATAATCCACAGCTTTCAAAGGAAGAAGTGAAAGAAAGAACAATTCGCATGCTCGAGATGGTGGGTATTGCAAACTCACATGGAGTTTACAGGATGTTTCCCCACGAGCTGTCTGGTGGTATGCGTCAAAGAATTATGATAGCAATGGCTCTTGCATGTGAACCAAGACTTATTATAGCAGATGAGCCTACAACAGCACTGGACGTTACCATACAGGCTCAGATACTTGACCTGTTAAGACATTTAAAAGAAGAAATAAACAGCAGTATCATGCTTATAACCCACGACTTGGGTGTAATAGCTGAAATGGCAGACTATGTTGTGGTTATGTACGCTGGAAAGATAGTTGAAAAGGGTACTGTAAAAGATATATTCCATAACCCATCCCATCCTTATACAATAGGTTTGATGAACAGTAAACCGGTTGTAAATAAACGGGTTGACAGGCTTTACAGTATACCGGGAAATGTTCCTAACCCGGTAAACATGCCAAACTATTGCTATTTTAAGGATAGATGTGATAAACGTTTCAAAGCTTGTGACGGAGAATATCCACCTGAATTTTATGTAAATGATACCCACATGGTTAGCTGTTACCTGTATTCACAAGCGAAGGAGGCAAAAAATGGCTAATACAATAGATGATGTTCAAGTTAATGTAAATAAAGACGATTACTTACTTGAAGTAAGAAATTTGAAAAAATATTACCCAATAAAAAAAGGGGTATTTTCAAAGGCGACCGGATATGTTAAGGCAATAGACGGGGTGAGCTTTAAAATAAAGCGCGGGACCACAATGGGTCTTGTTGGAGAATCGGGCTGCGGAAAAACAACTGTAGGTAAAACTATACTCAGACTTATTGACAAGACCGATGGGGAAGTTCTTTTTGATGGTATATCAATCTTTGATCTGAACAGAAACGAATTACGTGCTATGCGCCCCAAAATTCAGATCATATTTCAGGATCCCTATTCAAGCCTTTCACCACGATTACCTATAGGTGAAATAATAGGCGAAGCTGTCAGGGATAATAACATTGTACCAAAAGAAGAATATGACGATTATATAACCAGGATCATGCAAGATTGTGGTTTGCAGTCCTATCACAAGGACAGATATCCTCATGAATTTTCAGGCGGGCAAAGGCAGCGAATATGTATTGCTAGGGCAATAGCACTGAATCCTGAATTTATTGTATGTGATGAGCCTGTATCTGCTCTTGATGTATCAATCCAGGCACAAATTATTAACCTGCTTAAGGATTTGCAGGAGAAATACAAGCTGACATATTTGTTTATATCCCATGACCTGTCAGTTGTTGAACATATATCCGATACAGTTGGTGTAATGTATCTTGGGAACCTTGTTGAATATGCCGATAAGGAAGCCATTTTTAAAAATCCTCTTCACCCGTATACAAAAGCATTGTTCAGTGCAATACCCATACCCGATCCCGATGTTAAAATGAACAGGATCATACTCGAAGGAAGCATTCCTTCTCCGGCAAATCCACCCAGTGGATGTAAATTCCATACAAGGTGCAGCTCCTGCATGGAAGTATGTAAAACAGTAGTGCCAAAAGAGATTGAAGTAGAGAAAGGCCATAAGGTTGTCTGCCATTTATATGATAAGGATATTGCCAAGTAAGAAATTCTGGTTAGTTTATATACCTGCAAGATTGTTTTTATTTAATAATGGGTATTAATTTAACTAAGCTAAACTAATATATAGAAATGTGATAAGCGATGAGAAAAAAATCTTATGACGATGACGACGGCAGAGTTATTGCAAATATGAATATAGAAGGCACCCCATGGTATGTAAAGGAAAGTCATTTACAGGAGAATTCTTCTTCCGGGGAATTTGTACCTGATAGGAAAGAAACCTATCATATTATGAAGGGTGCTCTCATTGCCGGTTTATTGATTGGTTTTGTGTTTATTGCCGCCTTTTTTATATTTTTACTCTTTTGTACCCGGGTCTGGTTTAAGTAAACCGGATTTATTACAACAGGCTTTACTGGAGTTAATACTATGGAGAATCAGGATAAAAATGTGAAAAGTCAGTTGAAAAGATTTGAAAGGCATCTGATTTCTTGCCCGAATTGTGGAAAGGATATCCTTTATCACATGATCCAATGTCCTTTTTGCAAGGCAGAAGTGACATCAAAATACTATAAACCAATGGATCCTGATATGGCTAAGAAGATAAAGCTGGCATTAGCTGTTGTCGGATTTATTATAGTGTTGGTGTTGCTGGTTTTTGCAGGTTAAACTTTATGAGATAGTGAACAGTGGTTGATAAAAATATTTAATTAAAGTATTAGGAGTGCATATGAAAAATAAAGTACCATTATCAGAACTTCAGACAAGAATGAAGCTGTTTAGAGAAAAAATGGATACAATTAATCCTGATTGGGAATTGGCGGTAATTTTCAGTAAGGTTAATCAGTATTATTTTGCCGGTACAATGCAGGATGGGATGATTCTAATACCCCGGGATGGCAAAGCTGAATTCTGGGTTAGAAGAAGTTTTGAAAGGGCTGTGGATGAATCTTTATTTCCGAACATAAAGCCGATGACCAGTTTCAGGGATGCAGCTTCATGTTTTGGTAAGGTGCCACAGGCTGTATACCTTGAAACAGAGATTGTACCGGTGGCCCTGGTTAACAGGTTTCGAAAACACTTTCCTTTTGAATCGATAAGGCCGGTTGATGGTGCTGTTAACTCAATAAGGGCGGTAAAAAGTCAATATGAGATTGAATTAATGAAGAAGGCGGGGAAAATTCATCAAAAGGTTTTAGAAGAACAAATTCCCAATATTCTCAGGGAAGGTATGAGTGAAGCAGAACTTGCCATGAAGCTTTATACTGCTTTAGTTGAGGAAGGGCACGATGCAAATATTCGTTTTGGCATGTTCGATACACCACTTGTTTTAGGACACATTGGTTTTGGTGAAAGTTCCATATATCCAACTTTTTTTGACGGCCCTGGTGGCAATTATGGAATGAGTCCTGCTGTACCTTCCTTTGGAAGCAGGGAGAATAAACTTAAAACGGGGGACCTGGTTTTTATTGATGCAGGCTGTGCAGTAGACGGGTATCACACCGATAAAACAATGACTTACATGTTTGGGAAAGCTCTGCCCGATGATGTTATTGATATTCACCGAAAGTGCGTGGATATACAGAATGAAGCAGCATCAATGCTAAAACCGGGAGCAATTCCAGCAGAAATATATAAATCCATACTCAATAGGCTTGATTCTGATTTTTTGATAAATTTTATGGGTTTTGGAAACAGGCGGGTTAAATTTCTTGGTCACGGGATTGGCCTCGCCGTAGACGAATATCCGGTAATTGCAGAAGGATTTACAGAACCTTTGCAGGAAGGAATGGTTATTGCTCTTGAGCCTAAGAAGGGGATTGAAGGTATTGGAATGGTAGGAGTTGAGAATACATTTATTGTAACTCCCGATGGTGGAAAATGCATAACAGGGGACAACCCCGGCCTGATTCCTGTATAACGTTATATCCGTTGACAAAGGGCAGACAGAGTTGTCTGCCCTTATTTGTGCTTCCGTCATGGGCTGTAGCCATGCGGTAAAAGTCCGCTGTGGGCTTTGTAGTGGGAACTACTAGTCAAAGGCAAGGGTGTCCGTCGTGAGGTGGAATCTGAAGGAAGCCGGAGGCAGAGTCCCGGTCTGAGCAACACTCATTATGAGCGTATATATTTCCATTTGCCTGTTCTAAAACGAATATATACAATGGTTGCTCTTGTGTACTGGTCGAGGATTAATGATAGCCATGCCCCCATAAGTCCCCAGTTGAGAACATTAACAAATATATAGGAAAAAGCAACCCTAAATACCCAGATTCCTGTTGCAGAAGCATATAAAGGAAATCTTGTGTCTCCGGCACCTCTAAGTGCTCCTGCTATTGGAAGCTGAGTGGCAATGCCTGCCTGCCCCAGGGCTACAAGCTTAAGAACCGTACCTGCTTTTGAAACCACATCAGCATCTGAATTATAAACTCTGGCAAGGGGATGAGAAAACAGGATAAATATTAACCCTATAAATAACCCGACGCATACTGATATTTTATGTATGGTTCTTGCGTACTGTTCTGCCTTATTTCTGTCATTTGCTCCCAAACTTTGCCCAACAAGAGTTGTTGCGGCAACTCCAAACGCCATACCCGGTGCAAAGGATAATCCATTTATATTTACTCCAATCTGATGGGCTGCAAAGGCATTGGTCCCAAGTTCTGAAACAGTCCTGGCAAAAAGCATGAGACCACTTTGTAGAACAAATTGTTCCAATGCCGAAGGCAGTCCGATAGAGAAAATTTGTTTTATGATATTTTTATCACACCTGAAATTATCTTTAACTGATAATTTCATAATGGTTTTTCTGGAGAAAAAGATCGTATAAAGTCCTGCAAGGCATGCAATAAGCCTTGAAATAGTTGTTGACAGTGCAGCTCCTGCAACGCCCATTGCAGGTAAACCCAGCTTACCATATATCAGAATGTAATTACCAAACACATTAAGAAGGTTTGCTCCCACATTATAAACCATTGGTATCTTTGTTTCACCGGCACCACGAAGAGCAGCTGTTATTCCGGCATTCATAGACTGAAAAACAAGTCCTGCAGACACGATTTGGAAATATTGTATACCAAGCTCAAGTGTGTCTTCGTTTCCCCCCATAAACAATATAACCGACCGGGCTGTAAATATCCCGAGAAGGCTCATCACAATACCAAGAATAAGGTTAATGATAATGGTTTGTCGTGCAACGGCTTTTGCGTCTTTTGTATTTTCACTGCCTATATTCCATGCTACAAGAGTAGTAGTTCCAACGTTTACTGCTGCAAAAACAGCCATTAAAAGCATAAAAGGCTGGTTTGTTAAACCCACAGCTGCAATTGCTGCTGCACTGACCCGGCCAACCATTACCATGTCAACCATTCCAAACAAGGTCGACATAACTAATTCAATAAATGCCGGCCAGGTAATTTCAATTATATTTTTAATATCTTTTTTATGTAGCTTATTTTTTCGATTTGATGTGTTGTTCATAAAAAATGCATAATAAAAATCCTGTACGTAAAGACAGGAACCTTTCTTTTTAGTAATCATTGTAAGGCTATAAAAATATTATGTCAATGACAATACCTGGCAGGTGTTTGTTTGGTTTACTTTTATAATATAAAATGTACATATAATATTTTGAATTTTTTCTCATTCAATGTTTGTATTTTAATCGTTATTATTTTACAGAATTGCATACCGAAAAAATAATTTCTTGCGCTTGAAAATATGGTAAAATTATGCTAAAAAATTGTTAATGCATACTTAAGATTTTAGCGAAAGTAATCAGAATTAGAAATAACCTGGCAAGTAACTACTAATCTCAATTAAGTAAACATATTTAAAAAATTTTCTACAGAAATTTATATAGAAAGAATGGTATCTTTATTTACAGGCTTGTAGCTGTTAACTTATTTGTATTTAAAGTATTAGTGAGGCGAAAATGATGAACGAGTATTATAACAGTTTAATGATTATGAGAAACGAAATGCTGGGGCTTAACGCAATTCAGCAGTTTATAACAAACAGTCAGTTTGGCATAGCTATTTTCAGAACCACCGACATGGTTTTGATGGATGCCAATCAGACATGGCTCAACAGGTTGGACGAACCATATAACAATAAGAGTTTCAGTATAGGAAAACCAATAAACGAAATAATTACGGGCTGGAAAGGAAGCGCTTTCGAAAAAGTCTGGAACATTGCACTACAAACAGAAGAAGGAGTTAATTTGCCCGAGTATCGCCATAGCAGCATGAAGAAGGGCATTTCTTACTGGAACATCTCGTTAACTCCAATATTTCAGGGCGATAAATTGCTGTATATTGTAGAAACAACCTTTGATGTGACCGAAGCCGTAGTAAACAGAAATAAAGTTAGCAGCCAGAATGCTCAGCTTTCTAAACAATATCAGCACTTTGAAACTGTGGTTGAAAACATGTCGGACGCACTGTTTGTAGTTTATTCTGATTACAGTATAGTGGCACTGAATCAGGAAGCCCATTTAGTCAGGTTTTTTTTCAACGATTTTAAGTACAACTCACCCCCTGTTAATATAAGGTATTACGATTCTGAAGATAATGAAATATCCTATAATGATTTGCCAATATTTAAGATTATTAAAGGTGACATATATAAAGCATTCAGGGTTACCGTTGTTACACAGGAAGATACCCACCATTTCAGCATCAGCGGAAGACCTGTATACGACAATTTAAACAATACGTATTTTTCTATTATTTCTATTCGTGATATGACAAACCAGGTTAATAATGACTATTATATTTTAAAACTTGAGAAGGAAAAGAAAGAATATCTGGAAAGAGTAATAGAAATCAAAGATAATTTTCTGACACTGATTTCCCATGAATTTAAAACTCCATTAACAGTTATTATGACAGCAATACAGGCCATGGAACTGTTTTGCGGCAATGAACTAAGCGATAAAGCCAAAAGATATATAAATACAATTAAGCAGAATTCCCTCAGGCAGTTCAGGCTTGTCAGCAATCTTCTGGATATTACCAGGGGAACGGCCGACCAGATTCGTTTGAATAAAAGGATTATTGATATTGTTTCTCTTACAAGGTTAATAACAGAATCGGTTAAAATATACGCTGCTCAGAAAGAGCTGAATGTTTCATTTGTATCAAATGTTACAGAAAAAATGATTTGTATTGATGATGAAAAATATGAGCGGATACTTTTGAATATATTATCCAATGCAATTAAATTTACTCCCAGAGGAAAAAGCGTTCAGGTAGAGTTAACTGTTGAGAAGGGTTTTGTAAATCTGGCAGTGAAAGATGAAGGTGTTGGGATCCCAAAAGACAAGATTGATGTTATATTTGAACGTTTTGGCCAGGTGGATAACAGTCTTTCAAGGCAGGCTGAAGGTAGTGGAATAGGGCTTTTTCTTGTTAAAATGTTTGTTGAAAGTATGGGAGGTACCATATCTGTTAAGAGCAAACCTTTTCACGGAACCACTTTTTTTGTAAGGCTCCCGGACACACCCGGAACTATACATGCGAAAGAAGTCAGGTGCGATGAGGGTGAAAACAGGAAAATAATAGATTTGATGAATATCGAGTTCTCTGATATTTATTTTTCTAAATAGAAACCCGTTTTACCGTAATACTTTAAATTATAAACATTTTTATATATAATATAGATGAGCCTATTGGTTAAAGTGCAGATAATAAGAATTAAATTATAGTGGATGTAGAAAACATGAAAATGAATGGGAAAAAAGTTTGGCGGGTTATTCTTTTTGTAATTGGTATATTGGGAATGCTTGATACGGTTATTGTGAGCGCTTTTGTAAATGGAATGGACTTAGGGGTTATTTTACCTTCAGTAATTGGTGTTGCATGTATTGCTTGGTCCTTCAAACCACTCTATGAAAAATATTTGCACAGGATCAATCCAACCCTGCGCCGCATTACATATTGGGGTTTTTTATTATTTCTGTTTTTCTTCATTATAGTAGAAGGCTGCATAATTTTAGGCGGTACTTTTATAAAGCATGCTGATGTGAAGCCTGATTACATATTGGTTTTGGGAACGGGTATCAATGTAGACGGAAGCCCAACCCTTACCCTTGAAAAAAGGCTTCAATGGGGTATAGATTACGCAAAACAACATCCTGATGCATATATTGTTGTATCTGGCGGACAGGGCAAAAATGAACCCATGCCCGAAGCCCATGCAATGGCTAAATACCTTGTTGACAGGGGTATTAATTCTGAAAGAATAATTATTGAAGACAAGTCTACCAGTACAATGGAGAACTTTAAATATACCAAAGAGTTAATAGATGTTGACAGAAAAATAGCATTTGTAACCAATGATTTTCATGTTTTCAGGTCAACAATGCTCGCCAGAAGAAATGGTCTTAATGCTTACGGGTATGGTACGTCTACACCCGGAATGGTACTTATAAACTGTTACCTAAGAGAGTTTTTTGCAATGGTTAAGTCTTTTCTTTTTGATCATCCTTAGGGTTTTCGTTGATTTGCGGGTTCTTTTCCCTGTTTTTTATCATTGTGTCGAGGATTTCCAGGTATATTTCCTGTGGAAAGCCGGTCCAGTTTTTGCATATATTACGCGCGTCTTCCTTTGTTCCGGCGGCTATCTTTATTTCCATTAAAGAAAAATCATTTTCCCTTATCCTACACAACACGGTATAACCGTCGCCTTCGGGAAGGTAGTCAGCCGTAATCATGGTTTCCATGTGAATTTTCTTTCTTATTGCAGCAATGCTGTCTCTTATCAGTTTTTTCAGACCTGCAGGCAGAATGGATTCAAACATATTTAGTACCTCCAGGCCTTTATCACTGATGGTATAATAGGAAATACCATCTTTTTTTTCTGCGTTTACCAGCTCTTCTTCAATAAGTTCGCTTAAATATTGCTGCATATAGAAATAATTCATAAATCTGTTTTCCAGCATTATCCTGACAAACTGCATGCTTCCAACAGGCATGTCAATGGTTTTAAAAAAGAACAGTATCAGGATTTTCTTTTCGGCAATATCTGAAAGATCATTCATCACCAGGCAGACTGACCTCCTTTGCAAATTAAAGTACAGGGTAGTAAATTTATTATACATTCTTTATAAAGCCAAAACAAGCGATTGAGTGTCAGTCGGTTGTTTTTTCAGCGATTGTACAATGCATTCATTTACTTGACATGGAACACCAATCATTTATAATAAGATAATAATGGGTAAAAGTCAGTCTTATAAACAGTCCTTTTGATTTTTAATATATAATTGATATAGAAAGCAGGTGTTGAGCATGGCAGGTACGATTACCGAAAAAATACTTGATAGGCATATAATTGAGGGTGAAAAAAAGGTTGGTGCCGAAGTTGCACTACATATAGATAATACACTTACTCAGGATGCGACCGGAACTATGGCTTACCTGCAATTTGAAGCTATTGGCATAGACAGGGTACAAACCGAGTTTAGCGTAAGTTTTGTTGACCATAACACGCTCCAGTCCGACTTTAAAAATGCGGATGATCACCGTTTTCTGCAGTCTATCGCACAACGCTACGGAATTTACTTTTCAAGACCGGGAAATGGAATCTGTCATCAAGTATTTCTTGAGCGGTTTGCAAAACCCGGAAATACACTGATCGGCTCAGACAGCCATACTCCAACTGCAGGCGGTATTGGCTGCTTTGCAATGGGGGCAGGGGGGCTAGATGTGGCCTGCGCTATGGCCGGTGCACCCTTTAGAATCAAGTACCCCCAAATTGTAGGTATACATCTTACCGGAAAATTATCTCCCTGGGTATCAGCTAAGGATGTTATCCTCGAAGTACTGCGAAGGATAGATGTTAAGGGTGGAGTTGGAAAAGTTCTGGAATACTTCGGTGAAGGGGTAAAAACTTTAAGCGTTACCGACAGAGCTACAATAACAAATATGGGAACCGAGACAGGTTGTACAACAAGCATATTCCCCAGTGATGAAATTACCAGAGCCTTTCTGAAAAGCCAGGGAAGGGAAGACCAGTGGATAGAACTGTTGCCCGATGAAAACGCTGAGTATGACGAAATTATAGAAATAGATTTATCGTACCTCGAGCCAATGGTAGCATTACCGCATAGTCCAGGTAACGTTACCACAGTTCGTGAGGCAGGCAGAATTAAAGTGGATCAGGTAGCAATAGGTTCATGTACTAATTCGTCCTTAAGAGATTTGAAAGTTGTGGCCAATGCATTGAAAGGCAAGACTATTTGCAGTGATCTTCATGTAACTGTAAGTCCCGGTTCACGTCAGGTTGTAGAGCACCTTATAGAAAGCGGCGAATACAGAGATTTGGTCAGAGCCGGTGTGAGAATACTGGAAAATGCCTGCGGTCCTTGTATTGGTATGGGATGCGCTCCAAACTCAGGCGGTGTGTCGGTGAGAACTTTTAACAGGAATTTCAAGGGAAGAAGCGGAACCGCCGATGCAGAAGTGTACCTGGTAAGCCCTGAGGTTGCTGTTGCAACAGCAATTACCGGGTACCTTACAGATCCAAGGGAATTGGGTGAATTCCCCAACTTTTCAATGCCTGAAAAGTTTTTCATCAATGATAATATGATTATAAAACCGCTACCTGAAGAAGAGGCCAAAAAAGTACAAATTATCAGAGGGCCTAATATTGCACCTCTTCCAACCTTTGAACCTATTGGTGACACTCTTTCGGGTAAGGTTCTGATTAAGGTTGAAGATAATATTACCACCGATCATATAATGCCTGCAGGTGCAAAGATCCTTCCGTTAAGAAGTAATATTCCTGAAATATCGAAACATGTTTTTGAGGCTATTGATAGTAAATTTTATCAAAAGGCAAAAGGGAACAATGGTGGTTTTATTGTGGGCGGAGATAACTATGGACAGGGTTCCAGCCGTGAACATGCAGCTCTTGCACCAAAGTATCTCGGTGTTAAAGCAGTAATTGTAAAATCCTTTGCAAGAATTCATCTGGCAAACCTGATTAATTTTGGTATTGTTCCGCTTACCTTCGTCAATCCTGATGATTATTCCACCATTGACGAGATGGATGAATTAGAAATTAACATAGGAGATTTGTTGGATGAGTGCATCCTTTATAATAAAACCAAGGGAAATAAAATAAGATTAACTCATTCACTGTCCCGTCTTGATGCTGAAATCTTAAAGACAGGCGGAAAGCTTCCATGGATAAAAAATAGTATAAGAAAGGAAATGAAAGATGAGTAAGATTATTATGAAAACACCCCTTGTTGAAATGGACGGAGATGAAATGACCCGAATCATATGGCAATATATAAAGGATGAGTTAGTACATCCTTTTGTAGATTTGAAAACCATATACTTTGATTTGGGATTAAAATACCGTGATGAAACAGATGATCAGGTGACAATTGATGCAGCAGAAGCAACGAAAAAATACGGCGTAGCGGTAAAATGTGCTACCATAACACCAAATGCAGAAAGGGTTAAGGAATACAACCTGAAAAAGATGTGGAAAAGCCCTAACGGTACTATTCGGGCAATATTAGACGGTACTGTATTCAGGGCACCGATTATTGTGAAAGGTATTGAACCCTTCGTTAGAACGTGGACAAAACCCATTTGCATTGCCCGTCATGCTTACGGGGATATTTACAATAACACTGAAATGAGAATTGAAAAGCCCGGAAAAGCCGAGCTTGTGTTTACCGACGAATATGGAAGCGAAACCAGGAGTTTAATCCATTCTTTTGATTCCCCCGGTATATTAATGGGAATGCATAATACCGACAAATCCATAAGAAGTTTTGCAAGAGCATGTTTTAACTATGCCCTTGATCAAAAAATGGACTTATGGTTTGCAACAAAAGATACAATATCAAAAACCTATGATCATCATTTTAAAGATGTGTTCCAGGAAATATATGAAAAAGAATATGAAGATAAATTCAAAGAAGCCGGAATTGAATATTTCTATACATTGATTGATGATGCAGTTGCCCGTGTAATTCGTTCTGAAGGCGGTTTTGTGTGGGCATGTAAAAATTACGATGGCGATGTTATGTCTGATATGGTAGCGAATGCATTTGGAAGTCTTGCAATGATGACTTCGGTTTTAGTATCGCCCGAAGGCTTTTATGAATATGAAGCTGCCCACGGTACTGTTCAAAGGCATTATTACAAACACCTCAAAGGGGAGTCAACTTCAACTAACTCTGTAGCAACCATATTTGCATGGACAGGTGCTTTAAGAAAACGTGGTGAATTAGACGGTTTAGATGACCTTGTTAGTTTTGCAGACAAGTTGGAAAGTGCAGTAAAACAAACCATAGAAGAAGGAATTATGACCGGGGATTTGGCTGCTCTTTCTGTATTGCCCGAAAAGAAAACCGTAAATACATTAGATTTTATAAAAGAAATCAGAAAACGCCTTGCTGAAAATATGTGATAACTATTGTAGCTGCAATAACCAAAACTTTATATCAACCCCCTTTCATGAGTTTATGGTGATTTATGTGAAAGGGGGTTTTATCATCTGTAATAATTTTCTTGACACTGTTTCAACATGGTGTATAATGGGAATATAAACACTTAAATGTAAAAGAATGTACTAAAACGGGGAAAAGAAGAATCTTTCCACCGATAAAGGCAAACCTGTTGAAAGGCAGGGGCGCAAAGCCATAGGGCCTAATGCGAAAGCAATGGCAGCCTGGCCGCCGAAGGGAGAGATTTTTAGTGAAAAAATCTGTTGCTTTACTAACGGCGCTGCTACTACTTCCTTCACTATTTGGTATTAATTCATTTGCTAAAAACAGTTTTTTGAATAAGAACAGTATAGAAAATGGCGTGGTAGGGGTTACATATCAGAAGGAAGAAGATAATATACGTTACAAAGTAGCTATTTCAAAAGGCTCTGAAATATACTACTATGATTATTCAGGACCCGGAACAGAGTTCTATCCCCTTCAACTTGGAAATGGTGAATACAAAATATCTTTGTTAAAGAATATATCCGAATCAAAATACATGGTTGTACATAGTGATATTGTTCAGGTAAAACTTGAAAATGAAAATGTTGTTTATCTGCAATCCATACAGAATGTCAGTTATGAACCGGGAATGAATGCAGTTTTAAAGGCAGAAGAGTTAATGAACGGCAAAATCAATACTTTAGATAAAGTAAAAGCTGTATATCAGTATATTGTTTCAAATATTGAATACGATTATAAGTTTGCTCAATTGTTGGACAAGCCCCATATACCTGATATTGAAAAAACTTATAACACACAAAAAGGAATTTGTTATGATTTTGCTGCATTATTTGCAGCGATGCTGAGATCGCAGGGGATCCCTGTAAAACTTGTAAAAGGGTATTCCAATAATATTGAAGGATACCATGCCTGGAACGAAGTTTTAATTGATGGTAGCTGGGTCACAATAGATACAACCTATGACGTGACAATGAAGGGATTTAAAAAGATCAATATGATAAAGGACAAGCTCGAATACCAACCCGAAAGATATTATTAATACTAAAACAGTAAGCCGCTACCAGTTTGTAGAAATAGGATGTCAGCCACCTATATGAGGTGGAAGAGCTTTTTAGCCTCGTTATATTAATAGCAGGCTTTTTTTTATTTTAGAGCCTTGCAGCTCAACTGTAATATGTTATAATTGTGAAAGGATTTTAAAGCAGAATTAATTGCAGAGGCAGGGAATGAAAACGGATAAGATAAGGCTTCAGAAGTATTTAGCTCAATGTGGTATAGCTTCTCGAAGAAAAGCAGAAGAGTATATACGCAATGGTAGAGTTCGCGTAAATGGACAGGTTGTAACACAGATGGGTGTTAAGGTTTCACCGAAGGCTCGTGTTGAGGTAGATGGTAAACCTGTTAAGCCTGAAAAGAAAAAGGTTTATATACTTCTGCATAAACCTAAAGGTTATGTTACAACTGTAAGTGATCCGGAAGGACGACAAACTGTGCTGGATCTGGTTCAGGAGGTTAAAGAACGGGTTTATCCGGTAGGGCGACTTGATTATGACAGCTCTGGGCTACTTTTGCTGACTAATGACGGAGATTTTGCTAACCTGCTTATGCATCCAAAACATGAAATTTTAAAGGTATACATTGTTACAGTAAAAGGAAAGCCTTCAGAAAAAGCAATTGAAAAGCTTAGGAACGGTATTCGGATAGATAATTACATTACAGCACCTGCATTTGTTAAGGTGTTAAATATTTACGAAAATAAAACAAAGTTGGAGATTACCATTCATGAAGGACGTAACCGTCAGATAAGAAAAATGTGTGAAAAAATTGGGCATCCGGTCATCAGGCTTAAGAGAGTTGCTTTTGGAAAGCTGGAACTGGGCAGTTTAAAACCCGGTGAATGGAGATTCCTTACTGAAAAAGAAGTAAAACAACTAATGGGGAAGATGTGAAGATATGAAAGCAAATAGAATAGGGCATTTTTTTATTTACTTTAAAAGAATGATGAAATTTCACGACTTAAAGGCTAAAGGGGTACCACAGGTAATTTTTGTACTGCTTTTGGCAATATCCTTTGGTTTCATAATTGCAATTAAACCCGTTATAATGGATTATACTATATATTTGCAGCAGTTTTATAACACTTACATGGATATATTGTCGTCTGGAAGCAATAGTGATCCTTCAGCATTTTTTGGAAGCATTCTTGAACTTCAGAATTCCAACTTGTTTTCCCAGCTCATGTCAGTATCTATGAAGATTTTAGGTGTAGTAACACTGCAACAGATATTATTAATGCTGTTATCCTTCTTTTATCTCGGGGCGTATCTTTGCGATCTTGAGTCAGAAGGTTCTTCATTATCCTGCTACATAAGAAAATTTACAAAAGCATTACCCAGATTTATAGGTTTTAATTTGATTTTCTATTTGGCAGTAATTATTATATTTGCCGTCGGGCTTTTCCTTTTAGCAATGGCCTCAGTAGTATTACCGGTATTATACCTTGCGCTGAGTTTTATAACTTTTCTTCTTCCGGCAGGCTGGTTTATTATCCAGGTGATATTTATTTTCAAGGACATTACTTTTCTTGATACAGGTGTGAGCATATGGCGTAATTTCAGGTTATCGATGCAATTATCTGCCGGGAATAGAATGATCATTGCAAAAAATATCTTTTTTATCGTATTTTTAAATTTTTTAATTAGAATGTTTACAGTTGAATCTCAACTGGTTTCTTTATTTATAATTTCTTTCCTTGAAGTTATTATCCTTCTAATCAAGCAAAGACTTATTGCTTTAATGTACCTTAGCCGTACACGGAGGATAAAGGAGCCCCCCATAGCAGATTAGTAGAAAATTTATACATTAAGTTTTATTTCATATATTGGAGGACTGAAATATGAAGTTGGAGAACATTAAGAAAATTGATCCTCAGGTAGCACAAGCTATTTATAATGAAGTGGAAAGGCAAAGGAACAACATTGAGCTTATTGCCTCTGAAAACTTTGTAAGCAAAGCTGTTTTGGAGGCCATGGGGACACCACTTACAAACAAGTATGCCGAAGGCTATCCGGGAAAAAGGTATTATGGTGGATGCGAACATGTTGATGTTGTTGAGAGATTGGCAATAGAGCGTGCCAAAGAACTTTTTGGAGCAGAGCACGCAAATGTTCAGCCCCATTCAGGAGCTCAGGCTAATATGGCTGTCTTCTTTGCTGTACTTAATCCCGGTGATACCTTTATGGGAATGAACCTTTCTCATGGAGGCCACCTTAGTCATGGAATGGCTATTAATATGTCGGGCAAATATTACAAAGTAGTGCCCTATGGTGTAAGAAAAGATACGGGGCTTATTGATTATGACGAGTTAAGGGAGCTTGCTGTTAAAAACAGGCCTAAAATGATTGTTGCAGGGGCAAGTGCTTATTCCAGAGAAATTGATTTCAAAGCATTCAGGGATATCTGTGATGAAGTTGGGGCATATCTGATGGTGGATATGGCCCATATTGCCGGACTTGTAGCTGCAGGATGTCACCAAAGTCCGGTTCCATATGCTGATTTTGTTACCACAACAACTCATAAAACTCTTCGCGGACCAAGGGGTGGAATGATACTCTGTAAGGATAAATATGCCAAGGATATTGATCGCGCTGTTTTTCCAGGTATTCAGGGTGGCCCTCTTATGCATATGATTGCAGCGAAAGCCGTTGCATTTCAGGAAGCTTTGCAGCCTGAGTTTAAAGAATATCAAAAACAGATAGTCGCGAATGCGAAAGCTCTTGCCACGAGTCTTACCGATCTTGGTTTTGAAATTGTATCGGGTGGAACAGACAATCATTTGATGCTGGTTGACCTGACGAATAAGAACATAACCGGGAAAGATGCACAGCATCTTTTAGATGAAGTTCATATTACTGTAAACAAAAACGGAATTCCTTTTGATACGAAAAGTCCTTTCGTAACAAGCGGTATAAGGCTTGGTACACCTGCTGTAACAACAAGAGGTATGAAGGAACGTGAAATGGAGGAAATTGCAGCACTTATTTCAAAGACATTAACTGACTTTGACAAATATAAAGATGAGGTCATAAGTGCAGTTAAAGATTTGACCAACAGGTTCAGGCTTTATGAATATATTAAAATTTGATAGGCACAGAGCATTGACAAACAACTGCCCAGTGTTTATAATTTAGTTTGTTGACTTTTTATAGCCGGAGGAAAATATGATAGTTGATATATCTGCAGTTGTAAAGGTTGCAGGTGCTGAGTTAAAAATTAATGAGTCCGGCATTATTGATGATTTATCGGATATTTACGGTGTAATATCGGTTGTCGGGCCTGTAGCTGTTAACGGCATCATATCAAACCTGGATGGTGTACTGCATCTTGAAGGTGATGCTGTTTGCACGTATAGTACCCGTTGCGACTATTGTAACAGGCAAATTTCCAGGGAGCTCAGGGTTAAAATAAGCGAGGATTTGGTCGAGGAGCAAAATGTCAGCGATGAAGAAGACCAATACACTTACAGCGGGAATTGGCTTCACCTGGATAAAATACTGTCTGATCACATTGTATTGGCAATGCCTATGCATCACAGATGCGGCGACGATTGCCAGATAATATGCGAAAAATGCGGAGAACCCGTCACCGGTAATGGATGCGGCTGTAGTATGGATCAGCCCATTGACCCGAGACTGGCCGCTTTAAAAGATTTAATTGATAAAAAACATACCGATACGGCTGAATGACGCCGGAAACCGGAACGGAGGTGTTATAAATGGCAGTACCAAAAAACAAGGTATCGAAACAAAGAAGAAATAAAAGAAGAACGCATTATAAACTTACCGCACCAGAGTTGGTTTCATGCCCTCAGTGTCATAACTTAAAAATGCCACACCGTGTTTGTAAAGAATGCGGTTATTATAATGGAAAAGAAGTTATAAAAGTTGAAGCATAACAAAATACATTAATTACATGGTAGCAGCTTTATAGATTACATTAAGGCGTCTATGCAGATGGGCTTTATTTTGCTTTTTAATGTAATAATACATAGCTGCTATTATTTTTTGTTTAAGCTGGCTGTATTAACCTGTGGAGGAACAATGAGTAATCTTAAGATAACCGAAGTGTATGCGGGAAGCATTGCTGAAGAAGCAGGGATAGAAGCAGGAGATATTCTTTTGTCAATAAACGGAGAACACATTGTTGATGTGTTTGACTATCGTTTTCTAACTTCAGAAGAAGTAATACTTTTGGAAGTTATGAAACCTGATGGGAATATATTAAGGGTGGATATTGAAAAGGATGAGTTTGAGGATATCGGCCTTGGCTTTGAAAACCCGCTCCTTGACGAAGAAAAGAGTTGCCGGAATAAGTGCATTTTCTGCTTTATAGATCAACTGCCAAAAGGGATGAGAGAGTCCCTGTATTACAAAGACGATGATGCCCGTTTATCTTTTTTGTTTGGAAATTATATTACAATGACGAATATGAAGCAGGAGGACCTGGACAGAATAATAAGATATCGCATGTCACCTGTAAATGTATCGGTGCATACCACAAACCCTGAGCTTAGAGTTAAAATGCTTAACAATCGGTTTGCCGGAGATATTCTGTCAAAGATGAAGATTTTGGCAGACAGCGGAATAACGTTGAATGCACAGATTGTTTTATGCAGGGACATAAACGACGGTAAAGAATTGGATCGTACATTGAGCGACCTTTCTTCACTTATGCCTGTTTTAGACAGTATATCGGTTGTTCCGGTTGGAGTTACAAAGTTCAGGGATGGCCTTGCTATTCTGCGTCCATTTGACAGAGACTCGGCCATTAAAGTGATAGCACAGGTTGAACAGTGGCAGAGATTTTTCCTTAATAAAACAGGTAGCCGAAGGGTATTTCTTTCTGATGAATGGTATTTAATGTCAGATACACCCCTTCCGCATTACACTCATTATGAAGCTTTTCCTCAGATTGAGAATGGTGTCGGTATGGTGGCCTCCTTTATAGAACAATTTGATGTTGCACTGTCACAGGAGAAAAGCCGCCCCATTGATAAAACCGTTAGCATAGCAACGGGTATTCTGGCCGAAAAGGTTCTTTCTGAAATTGCTGAACGTACCGAAAAGCATTTTCCGGGTTTAAAAATACTTGTTTATCCTATAGAGAATAATTTTTTTGGAAAGACGATTACCGTTTCAGGGCTTTTAACGGGTATTGACATTAAAACCCAGTTATCTGGGAAATACTTGGGTGATATTCTTCTGCTGCCGTCTAATATGTTCAGGGCAGGCACTGATATTTTTTTGGATGATCTCAGTATGGAAGAGCTCGCCTCTTCGCTGCATGTTGGTATACGGAAGGTTAGTACGGACGGGGGCGAATTACTTAAACAATTACTTAACAGGTAAATTTTAGAAGCTGATTTTTGATGTTATATTTTGTTTATGGTATAATAAAAAAGGTAAGACTGTTTCTATAAATTTTCGTAGTATATGTATATATGTTTGGTTTCTGTCTATATAATTAAAAGAGGTTTGGGGTTTTAACATGAAAGAAAAACTTATTGCAGGCCAGTTTAATGATTCCTTCACTCCTGTTATGGATGGAGTTACAAATGTTGTAAAGAATTACGCTTACTGGCTTGATAAAAAATACGGTGAATGTTATGTAGCTACACCGGCATATCCTGGGTATGTTGACAGGGAAGAGTTCCCTGTTTTGCGTTATTACTCGATTCCTCTAAAAAAACGCGAACCCTATCGTATTGGGTTGGAACTGTTAGATATTAATTTTCGCAGCACAATTAAAAATATCCCCTTTGACATTGTTCATGCCCATTGCCCGTTTACTTCGGGTATTGTTGCGCTGCAAATTGCTAAGAAGAACAATATTCCAATAATAGCAACATTCCATTCAAAATTCTATGACGACTTTAAACAGGTCCTGAAAATAGATGCATTTGCAAAATTTTGTACCCGTATAGTGATGGATTTCTTCGACAGGGTGGACCAGGTCTGGACTGTAAATAAAAGTACTGCCGATACTCTTCGAGAGTATGGTTATAAAGGGGATATAGAAATAGTACCTAATGGTACTGATTTTGTCATGCCTGAAAACATAGAAAGCCTTATTCAGGAAACCGAAAAGAAGCTGAATATAAACAGTGATGAACTGGTATTCCTGTTTGTAGGCCAGCATATTTGGCAGAAGAACATCAGGCTTATTGTTGATTCGCTTAAATTGATATCTGACAGAAATATACCCTATCGAATGTTTTTTGTTGGGGATGGATATGCCAGGGAAGAGCTGGAAGCTTATGTTAATGAATTAGGTCTTGGCAGTAATATAGTTTTTCTGGGTAAAATTCTGGACAGGGATTTTTTGCGTTCACTTTTTGCAAGAGCTAACCTTTTCCTGTTTCCATCTGTTTATGATAATGCGCCAATTGTGATTCGGGAAGCTGCTGCTGTTGGCACACCCTCTGTTGTTATTGCAAACAGTAATGCAGCAGAAGGTATAGTAGATAACGTAAATGGTTTCTTAAGCGATAATGACTCAGCATCGTATGCCAATAGAATTATTAGTATAATTAAAGACCGGGATTTTTTAAGGAAAGTTGGGGAAAAGGCAAGGAAAACAATATACCGAGATTGGGAAAGTATTGTTGATGAAGTTTACCAAAGGTACATTGAAATTATTAAAATTTACAATAAGTTAAACAAAACTTCCTAGGAATTAAATGCGTTGTTATCAATCTAGCAGAGTTTTATTAACTCTGTTTTTTTCCGGTATTTTATCAGGCAGCTTTCAAGATTGTTTAGAAGAAAAAAATTTGGTCTGAAATACATGATATATTTTTATTGGTATTATAATATGAATAATCAGTGGACAAAGGTATTTTGCGTAGATTGGTGATATTAATGGACTATTTTTTTATTATTGCTCTTGCGATTGGGCTTGCTATGGATGCCTTTGCAGTATCAGTATCCTGCGGGCTTTGTGTTATTAAGAGGCGATATTGGAATGCCGTTCGGGCAGCTCTTTTTTTTGGTTTTTTTCAGTGGGGAATGCTTTCTTTAGGATGGATATCGGGATCTGCATTCAGAACATATATAGAACCCGTTGATCATTGGATAGCTTTTGTGCTGCTGGCGTTTATTGGCGTGAAAATGTGGAAGGAATCAATCGGTGAGGATTCAGAACCGATGGACCTGACAAGTATTAAACTTATGTTGACACTGGCGCTGGCTACAAGTATTGATGCATTTGCAGCAGGTATAAGTATAACTGCGTTGGGTTATCCTGTTTTGGTTCCGTCCGTTTTAGTAGGCGTTATAACGTTTTGCCTGTCTTTTGCAGGAGTTCTGCTCGGGTGCTGGATGACTAACTATGCATATTTTAGTAAATACCTTAATCGTACAGGTTCTGTTATTTTAATCGGTATTGGCACTAAAATATTAATTGAGCACTTACTTAGTTAGCTACTGTAAACTCTGTGTCGGTTAGTTTAAAAGGTATTTTTCCGTCTCTTATTCCACCGGACAGGTATATTTTTCTGTCCTTTGTTACCATAATGGCCTCTACTTCATCAAGCCGTTCTATTAATTCCATACCCTCTTTCAGGCCAAGAAGGAAGCAGGTAGTAGACAAACCGTCGCATTTTGCTGACGAAGGAGAAAGAATAGACACCGATGCAAGTTCGTTGTCTTCCGGATATCCTGTTTTCGGGTTTAGTATATGGTGATACCTTTGCCCGTCCTCTTCAAAGAAACGTTCGTAAATTCCTGAAGTAACAATGGACATATCTTTTACAGAAACAGTTCCAATATAATCCCCCTGCAGGCCAAAGGGATCTCTAATTCCCACAGTCCAGAAAGAGCCGTCGGGCTTGGAACCATGTAAATAAAGGTTTCCGCCAAGATTTAACAAAGCTGAATCTATCTTTTTTTCATTCAAAACAGATACAAGTTTATCTGTAATAAAACCCTTCGCAATTGCCCCGGTGTCAAGGGACATTCCATCAGCAACCGAGATTGCTCCATTCTCTCTGTTAATTGAAATACTGCGGTAATCAATTTTTTCTTTTACCAAATCAATTTCGGATTTTGACGGAACCTTTGGGTTATCCCGGCTGATACCCCATAAATCAACCAAAGGTCCTATGCTTATATCAAAAAGACCGCCCGAAATGGTACTGAAGTAGAGGCTTTGTTCAATCAGTTCCAATGTATCTTCAGACACTTTTACGAAAGTTCCGGGGTTGTTATTAACCTTAGATATTTCGCTGCCGGCTATATACCTGCTGTACCTGTTTTCCATGGATTGTATCTGATCAAATAGTTCATTAATGATTTTTTTCGAGTTCTTATCGTATATGGTTATTTCAATTACCGTATTTAAAAGAAACCTTGATTCTTTTATAGGCTGTGGCTTAGTACATGCTGTCATTGTTAAAAATATAAGGCATATTATTAAAATACTTATCTTTTTCAAATGTTATAACCCCTTAATTTAACCAGTATTGCTGCTGTTTTAGTATTGTGTAAAAAAACAGATTTATATTTACCCTGTAATTTTAAATTATATCATGTTTTTTCCTGTCAACACAAAATCTCTGTCGGTATTCTGCAGGTGATATGCCTTTTATCTTTCTGAAGGTTTTTGAGAAGTAGTTTCCATTGGCAAACCCTACCTTTTCAGCAATGTAATTAATTTTGTTATTTTTATCCTTCAATAATTCAAGAGACTTTTCAATTCTGTATTCAGTAAGGTAACGTGAAAAAGTTTTTCCGGTAACTTCCTTAAATCTTACACATATGTACGGTACAGACAGAAAGGTTTTCTGGCTGATTTCATTAAGTGAAAGTTCTTTATTATTGTAACTGTTGTGAATTATCGAAAGAACCTGGTCTATAGGGCTTAAAGCATTGCTTGCATAAATATCGTTAAAATATTGATTAACAATACTTTGTGTGTATTCTTTAATTTCATCCAGGAAATTACAACTGTTTATCCTGGTTAGTACGTTGTCATAATCCGGACAGGAGATTGCTTTAGTTTCAGAATAATTTTTTTGCCTTAAAACCTCAAGAATAAGTTTAAAATAAAAATCAATAACAATTGATGTCTCGGTATTTGGATGCATTGAAATGTGAAAGGTTGTATTTTCAATAAGCTTTACTGCTTTTTCCAGGTCGCCGTTTTTTATGTAACTGGTAAATACTTCAATTTGCTTTGACATGTATTCATGGCTTAAACTTTTTGCACGATTGTCATATCTTATTATCCTTTTATTTTTCGAAAAGAATATCTGTTCAAGGAGCTTCAGTGCTGTGATGTATGATTCGTATGCCAGTTCGGGCCCATTTACTGCTATCCCTGCTGATATAAAAAGCTCAAAGGGTTTGCATATTGAAATCAAATCTTCAGACAAAGCGTTGAAAGCAGGTTCATTACTGAAATCCTCTGGCATGAATAAAATAATCACCACTGTTGAGGAATCTGCTGCTCCCAAAACATAATGACAGGAATTATTATCGAGAAGCTTTCCAATTCTGGTTGATATATCAGATAAATCTATATTTTTAAGGTTTCCGCTAAAATCTTGATCAAACAGTTTCAGCATGATACAAAGGCTTTTACAATCGGGACTTAAATCCGGATATAATTCTTTTAATTGCTGAATATACTTTTTCGAGTCTTCTTTATTTCTAATAAGTCCAAGGGCAGTATCATTAATTAAAAACCACCGGTTATTCTCAATATACTCTTTATTTTTTCTAATTCGGTTTTGAACTTCAACAGATTTCTTAATCCATTCTGTAAGCCTCTTAATGTCGATGGGTTTGTCCACAAAGTTTAATGCACTAAGTCTGATAGCAGATTTTAAATAATCAATCTCGGAATACCCGCTCATTATCAATATACTGCAATCAGGGTTAATTTCTCTTACACGGTGGGAAAGATCAATTCCATTCATCTTTGGCATTTTTATATCTGTCAAAAGTATGTCGGGAACAAAGTTTTTTGCAATTTCAAGGGCTAAAACCCCGTTTTTTGCATCCCTCACTTCCTTAATGCCAATCTCCTGCCAGTTAATATTGTTCAATATACCCTTACGTGTGGCAGTTTCATCATCCACAAGTAAAAGCTTATACATTTTATCACCCTGCTACTGAATTTCGTTATCTATTATTTTAACAGGAATATTAATAATCACCGTAGTGCCTTTTCCCTGCCGGCTTCTGAAGGAAATTCCGTATGATTCACCGAATGTCAGTTTTATACGCTCATCTATATTTTTTAATCCATACCCTGAACCGGTTATGTCGGTTTTGCTGCTCTTTGAAAGCAGTATGAAAGCTTTCTCTTCATCCATTCCCACCCCGTCATCTGTTATATATATAAAAAGCTCACTGTTCTTATTTTCAGCCCTGATATCAATTGTGCCACTTTGTTCGTCCTTTTCAAGTATGCCATGTATTATTGCATTTTCAACAATTGGCTGTAGTGTTATTTTTGGTATCAGGCAGTTTTTCAAATTGTCAGGAACACTCACAAATAGCTGTATACAATTGTCAAAACGCATATTTTGAATGTATATATAGGATTCTATATGGTCTATTTCATCTGTTATCGGCACCATGTCACGGCCTTTCCCGAGACTTCTCTTGTAGTAATTGGACAGTGCCGAAACCAGTTCTTCTGTTTCAGTATCGTTATGCTCAATTGCACGCCACTTTATTAAATCGAGGGTGTTGTATAAAAAATGGGGATTAATCTGAGCCTGCAATGATTTTAACTCAAGCTCCTTTATTTGTTTACCAAGTGCGTATTGAGAATCCATCAGAATAGAGATTTTAGTAAGCATATAGTTAAACTGTTTTGTAAGAACACCTATCTCATCATCCTGGGAAGACTGAATTATGTCTATATCAAAGTCACCTTCACTGGCATGTGCCATATTCTCTTTCAGCCTGTCCAATCTTTTTGTTACAGAAAAGGCCACAGTTAAAGAAAGAAATAGGACTACCGGAAGAATAATCAGCATTATAAGCAATATATTTTTAACGCTTGTTTTTACCATGTCGGCTGTCATGCCTGTGATGGAATATATGTACGTTAAATACAGATTTGTATTGGGAATTCGGTTAATACCAAGAATATACTCATTCCCATTCATTTTCTCTGAACGGAGGTATGTATTATCTGAATATATATTTATATGGTTAAGTATCATTTCCCTGATATAATCCATATTTTCAGCAGGCAAATTTTTAGTACCCGACAGTATTTCTCCCTTTGAATTCATAATAAAAAATGAAGTATATTCGTCCAGCGCATTTATGTTTAGAAGATTATCAAAAACTTTTCTTTCAATAAAGCCAATGTAAACAGTTCTGTAATTATAATAAGAATAAATAAGGTCCCTTGTAAAGCATACATATTCTTCATAAGATTCAGGCCCATGTTCTATTTCAAAAGACGAATGCCACAGATAAGACCCCGAGTTATCAACCCACTCGTAATACCATGCTGTGTTCTTCAGTGAAGATATATCTAAGATGAAGGGTGTATTTATTAACTTAGCGATATCATTTTCGGTGGCAATAATAATTTTATCAATGTCAGAACTGTTCAGGGTTTTGATTACCGACTCGGCTATATAATTATAATCAATGTTCCATTTCACTATATCCTTATATTTATTTTTATTGTCCATGTTTAAAATATCAAGAGTTTGCTGGTTTAAAGCAATTGAATCTACATCATTACGAATGGAAGCTGTTTTTTCGGTAAGATATGTGTAAGCCTGGCTTAGTGATGATTTTGCCGACGAAAAAGCAGTATTACGTGCCTGATTAAAATTAATCTTTAAAAAAATAGTACCAAACATCAAAATCATACCTATAACAATTGCAAGATTTGATATAAATATTTTGAATTTGATGCTTTTAATACTGAATATCCTCACAAATCCACACCCTGCATTATGGTAATTCTAAAAAAATTATACCATGGCCATACAGGAATAACAATTTATGAAGGTACTATGATGTAACGGTACTTAAAGAAATTACCCATATTAATAAAAATAATACCTTTTTAAGCCTTAGTTACATAATATAATTAAATTGTAAGGCTTTTCGGAGGTGGAATTTTGCATAAAAAAAGTTGTATTTTCAAGCTGCGTAAATACAAAATTCTCCTGTTAATGCTGTTACCCGCCCTTATATATACTCTGATATTCAGTTATCTTCCAATGGCGGGCATTGTATTGGCTTTCAAAAACTACAATTATGCAGATGGTATTTTCAAAAGTCCATGGTCGGGGTTTGAAAATTTTCGCTTCTTTTTTTCTTCTGGACAGGCTTTTAAAGTTACACGTAACACAATTCTTTACAACCTGGCATTTATGGTGGTAAATACATTACTTCAACTTGCTGTAGCAATATTTCTGTCCGAGATAAAAGGCAAAATATTTAAGAAAACAGCCCAGTCTGTTATGTTTCTTCCATATTTTATTTCGTGGGTTATCGTTTCTGTCATAGCATTTAATTTTTTAAGCTATGACTATGGAATAATAAATTCATTCTTATCGTCAATGGGACTTAATAAAATAGATTTTTATGGTACACCCAAATACTGGATTGGCATTCTGATTTTCTTTAATGCATGGAAGGGCATCGGGTACGGTTCGGTAATATATTTGTCTGCAATAATGGGCATAGATACCGAGATGTATGAATCGGCCGAAATTGACGGTGCAAACATATTCCAGAGAATATTTTATATAACTGTTCCTTCGCTTGTTCCAACAATTATTATTCTGCTGCTTTTAGCTGTTGGTCAGATTTTCCGGGGCAATTTCGACATGTTCTACCAGCTTGTTGGCACAAACGGTATTTTGTTTGACATCACTGATGTTATAGATACATTTACTTTCAGAGCCCTGATACGGAGTAATGACGTAGGAATGGCCGCAGCTTCGGGGCTTTATCAGTCGGTATTCTGCTTTATTACTATAGTAACCACAAACTATCTTGTAAAACGGTATGAAAAGGATTATTCATTATTTTAACCGGGCATTAACAAACCATATGTGTTTAAAACTATGAAAATCAGTAAAGAAGTATCTTTTGAACAGAATGGGGATATCTATGAAAAAAGGTCGTACTGATGTATTAATTTTTAATATAACAGGATATTTTATAACAGGGTTGGTTGCCCTTGTTTGCCTAGTACCTTTTATTATGGTTTTATCGGCATCCTTTTCGGAGGAAAAGCTGGTTCTGAAAGACGGATTCAGTCTATTGCCAAGAAATTTTTCTCTTGATGCCTATAAAACTGTTTTTGAGAAACCCGAAATAATAGGGAGAGCCTATCTGGTGACAATCGTTCTTACCATAACGGGAACAATATTGGGGCTTTTTTTAACCTCAATGACAGGATATGTTCTTCAGCGGAAAGATTTTGACTGGAGAAACCGTTTTTCCTTCTTTTTCTACTTTACAACATTGTTCAGTGGCGGGCTGGTTCCTTACTATATACTGATGGTACGGTACCTTCGGCTTAAGGATTCATACCTTGCATTGCTTCTGCCACTTCTTTTTAATGTGTTTAATTTAATTATTATGAAAAGCTATATGAGCGGTATTCCGGTAGCTTTTACAGAGGCTGCAATAATAGATGGATGCGGAGACTTTTCCATATACTATAGAATTATACTTCCATTGTCAAAACCCGTTCTTGCTACCGTTGGCTTATTTATTGCTCTTGCATACTGGAATGACTGGTATAACTCTATGCTTTATATAAACGACGAGTTAAAATACACGCTGCAATATTTCTTGTATATGAGAATTAATAATATTGAAGCCTATAAAAAGATTATTGCCCAAAGTGGGGGACAGGTCGGAAGTTTTATAGAGCTTCCCACCCAGACGCTGCGCATGGCTTTAACCGTGGTTGTAACAGGGCCCATTATTTTAGCTTACCCGCTGGCCCAGAAATATTTTGTAAAGGGTATAACGATAGGAGCTGTTAAAGGCTGATTTAAAAACTGATGAAAATCGGTATGATGCCATACCGTATTTATAAAAAATTTGGTAGTGTCAAAAAAGTTATGAAAACAACGAGTTGATATTACAGAAATGTAAGTAATTTGAAAATCGGACATTGACAGCAGAATAGAGTGGAGAAAAAGGGCAAATAATTTAGTGCTTAGAAG
>JAAYNA010000172.1 GCA_012521105.1 Clostridiaceae bacterium | reverse complement strand
GTTTGATAAGCAGTATAGTGCAGTTTATAGTGGTTTGAGAGGAACTGGAAAAATAATAATTTCAGTTCCTTTTTTAATTCAGGAACAAAGTAATACCAACATTCGTCAAAAAAGATAAACAGAGCAAGGCCGGCCTGTGCTTTTCGAGTAAAAGGAGGAGGATTAAATGCCCAGAGCCAAAAAGATTTTTGTAGTTTTAATTACACTGGTTTTAGTAACATGTGCAATAGCAGGATGTTCTTTGAAAAGGGCTGCAGATGTTTCTACTGCAGCGGGATCTGCCCCAAAAATGAGTTACGAAGGGGAAGTAAATCTAGCATTTAGCGAAGATATCAGCATGGATACAGCATCACCCGTATATGGAAAAAGTGAAGAACAGGCAGCGGTTGATTATGCTGCGCAAGGAATTGTTGGAACAGGCTATTCGGGAACTTCTTCAAAGGATACCAGTTCGGGCACGTCTTTGGATATTCTTTCACAAAGAAAGGTTATCAGAAATGCCAATCTGTCGATAGAAGTGGATGATTTTTATATTGCTTACGGAAACCTGCAGGCAATGATAAAGGGTATAGGATATGTATCTGAAAGCAATATCCACCGTGATTTTTATACATATGAAGATGAGCGGAGAGCCCGGGTTACCGGTGAAATAACAATCCGTATAGATGCACGGCATTTTGATAATATACTGAGCGATATTAAAGGGCTTGGCGAGGTAATTGACGACAGAATATACAGTACAGACGTAACAGATCAGTATTTTGACACCGAAGGAAGGCTGAGGGTTCTTAAAATTGAATATGAATATCTGGAAGAATACATGCGCTCTCTTACAAAACCCGAAGACATTTTCAAAACCAGGACACGTATGACCGAACTTCAGACTGAAATTGAAAGACTGACAGGCACCCTGAACAAATGGAACGATTTAGTGGAACTTTCAACAATATATATCAGAATGACCGAGAAATACCCTGATGAAATGATAAAGAAACAAAGCAATACTTACTGGAGCAGGGTAGAAAATGCTTTTAACAGGAGTATAGCAGGTGTTATTAATGCATTAGGGAATCTTTTGATTTTCATTATTGAGGCAATTCCAACATTGGTAGTATTATTACTTTTTGCATGGATTGTTTACCACATTGTTAAAAGACTGATCGCAAAGCGAGGCACCAGGAATTCAGAGAGCCGGGCTGACCCTGGAATAAAAACCAACCCGGTGACAAAGCCTGAGGAGGGGGAGAATATATAGCAACTTATTCACTAATTTAAGATTAAAGGATTGTAAAGGATACAGAAAAGCTGCCTCGGCAGCTTTTTTAACTTGGCTTTTTTACTTGCACCAAAGACTATAAGTTATATAAATCCAAACTCTTGAAATAATATATTTATTGAAGTATAATAATAGTCAGAGAAAGTCAAAGATAATAAAAGTGGGTGATTTTATGGCAAGGTTAAGTGATTTAATTGAATCATTTATAAAAGAAATGATGGATGACATGGACGGTGCTATTGAAATTCAGAGGAATGAACTTGCAAGCCGTTTTAATTGCGTCCCTTCACAGATTAATTATGTCATATCCACCCGTTTTTCAGCTGATAAGGGGTATTATGTTGAAAGCAGAAGAGGCGGTGGCGGTTATATCAGTATAAAAAGGCTAAATACTGAATCTGCCGGAGATTATTTAATGCATATTATAGCTTCATTAGGAGATAAATTAACACAACACACCTGTGAAATATTTATAAAGAATTTTGTGGACTATGATATTATAGACGAGCAGGAAGCAGGACTTATGAAAGCTGCTACGTCTGACAAGGCATTAGCTGGAGTTTCACCCGAAGTAAGGGATGAAGTGAGAATGAATATTTTGAAAAATATGTTGATGAGTTTGGTAATATAAATAGAATAATACAAATTAATGGTACAATAAATTAAATACGGGGTAAGATAATAGCGAACCAATAGCTTTTTGAAGGGAGGGATCCCGGTGGTATTGTGCCAACTTTGCAAGATGAGAAAGGCTACCGTACATTATACAAGAATAGTAAATCAACAAAAGGTGGAAATGTACGTTTGTGAACAGTGTGCAAGGGAAAATAATGACCTTAAGATAAATATTCATAAGCTGTTTTCAGCAATAATGGGAATAGACGAACCCGATGGAATTGAAGAAGCACCTATTACAACATTAAAATGTGGGTTTTGCGGCATGACAATAGAAGAATTTAATAAGACCGGACTGCTTGGATGTGCGAAATGTTATGATGCCTTCGGTGACAGTATTCAAACAATGCTTAAGCGCATCCATGGAAACGTGAAGCATCATGGTAAAATACCAAAAAAAGTATCGGGGAAAATAAGAGATGCATACAACCTGCGCAGCTTAAAGGAAGAACTCCAAAAATGCATAGAAAAGGAAGAATACGAGAAAGCTGCAGAAATTCGTGACAAAATAAAAGTTCTGGAAAAAAGCCTGCAGGGTAAAGAGGGGTGATGGTATGGACAAATGGTATATCAGCAAAGGACCCGATTCGGATGTAATTTTAAGCAGTAGAGTAAGGCTGGCAAGAAACTTCAGGAAATATCCTTTTCCCCACAGAACCACTCCCGAACAACAAAGGCAAATTATTGAGGAAACCAAAAATGCCCTTTTCAGCGGGAACCAAAGAATGATCGAGACATTTAGATTTATTGATTTTACCGGTCTCGATGCTGTTGAAAAGGCCGTTCTTATTGAAAAGCATGTTGCCAGTAAGGAACTTTTGGAAACAAACCGCATCAGTGGCCTTCTTTTAAGTAAGGATGAGAGGATATCAATTATGATTAATGAGGAAGATCACCTGCGTATTCAGTGCCTGGCCACAGGCATGCAGCTTTCCGAAACCTGGGAAGTTTGCAGCAGTTTGGACGATCTTCTTTCTGAAACCATTGATTTTTCATGGGATGAGAATATAGGTTATTTAACCAGTTGTCCTACCAATATTGGAACAGCAATCCGAACATCTGTAATGATGCACCTTCCGGCATTAACAATGACAGGCTATATTAAGCCGGTCCTTGAAGCTTTGGGGAAGCTTGGAATGGCGGTCAGAGGTATGTATGGAGAAAATACAGAGGCATCTGGAAACATGTTTCAGCTTTCGAACCAGATAACTCTTGGTAAAAGTGAAGAAGATATTTTACTTAGTATTAAAAATATTACAGTACAAATTATAGAACAGGAGAGATCTTTAAGGCAACATTTGTTGAATCAGAACAAATATCAGCTTGAAGACAGGATCTTCCGATCCTTTGGAATTCTGAAAAACGCCAGGATTATCAGTACCGATGAATGTTTAAAGCGCCTTTCAGATCTCAGGTTAGGTGTTGATATGGGTATAATTGAAGGTATTAGTATTGAAAGCATTAATGGACTGATACTTCAGGTACAGCCCGGCAACTTACAGAAAAATGAAGGCAGTGTTTTAGACGCAAATGAACGTGACATAGTTCGGGCAAAACTTGTCAGGGAAATACTGAACAAACAGAAAAATAACTGAGGTGGTAATATGATTTACGGCAGATTTACACAAAGAGCCGCACAGGCACTAAATTTGGCAAAGGAATGCTCAAGTCAATTAGGGCATAATTATATCGGAACAGAACACATACTTTGGGGGCTTGTAAAAGAAGGCGGAGGAATTGCTGCAAATGTACTGGCTTCTAATGGCGTAACCGAAAACAAGGTAATGGAAAAAATCATATCCATAGTAGGAAAAGGTGACGGAAGTCTTCCGGTATCGGGATACACACCACGAACTAAACGGGTTATGGAATTATCCTATGCAGAAACCAGGCGAATGGGGCAAAATTTTATAGGCACCGAGCATATTATGCTGGCCATTCTCCGCGAAGGCGAAAGCATTGCAGTCCGGATTCTGATGGAGCTTGGTGTTGACATTAATAAGCTGTACGACAATATAATAACAATGCTTCAGGAAGATACCCCGGCAGCGGTTGTTGCGAATAAACCCAGGGCTGAAGATGTTCAGACACCCACACTAGATCAGTTTGGTCGTGATCTTACCGTTATGGCAAGAGAGGGAAAAATCGATCCGGTTATCGGAAGGGATAAGGAAATTGAACGCATAATTCAAATACTTTCAAGGCGCACTAAAAACAATCCATGCCTAATCGGTGAGCCTGGTGTAGGGAAAACAGCTATATGTGAGGGTCTGGCTCAAAAAATTATTGAAGGGAATATCCCTGAAATATTAAAAGATAAACGAGTGGTTGCTTTGGATCTTTCGTCAATGGTTGCAGGTGCGAAATACCGTGGAGAGTTTGAAGAACGTTTGAAAAAGTCCATCGAAGAAATCAGAAATGCAGGAAATGTAATTTTATTTATAGATGAACTGCATACCATTGTAGGCGCTGGTGCAGCTGAAGGAGCTATTGACGCTTCGAACATATTGAAACCTTTGCTTGCAAGAGGGGAGATTCAGGTTATTGGTGCGACTACTCATGATGAATACCGTAAGTATATTGAAAAGGACGCTGCGCTTGAACGGCGTTTTCAGCCAATTCAAATTGGTGAGCCTACCCAGGAAGAGGCGATAGATATCCTAAATGGTATCCGTGATAAGTATGAAGCTCATCACAATGTAAAGATAACCGATAAAGCCATTGAAGCAGCGGTGAAGCTTTCCACCCGGTATATTACCGACAGGTTCCTGCCGGACAAGGCTATTGATTTAATAGACGAGGCTGCGTCAAAGGTAAGGCTTCAAAGTTTTACCGCGCCTCCCGACCTTAAAGAACTTGAGCAAAAAATTGAACAGCTTCACAAAATGAAAGAGGATGCCATAATAAACCAGGAATTTGAAAAGGCTGCATCATTGAGGGATCAGGAAAATGAGCTTAAAGAAGAGATGAAATCCCGTAAAGAAAAGTGGAAAATTAAAAATCAAAAAGAAACCCAATCGGTAACCGAGGAAGAAATTGCTGAAGTGGTGAGTACCTGGACAGGAATTCCTGTAAGCCGCCTTGCCCATGAAGAGACAGAAAAGCTTAAAAACCTTGAGAGTATTTTACATCAGCGTGTAGTTGGGCAGGACGACGCAGTAACGGCGGTAGCAAAGGCTATACGCAGAGGCAGGGTCGGACTGAAGGATCCAAAAAGGCCGGTGGGGTCGTTTATTTTCCTTGGACCGACAGGTGTTGGAAAAACAGAATTATCAAAGGCTCTCGCCGAAGCCTTGTTTGGTGATGAATCCCATATGATACGTTTAGACATGTCGGAATATATGGAAAAGCACACCGTATCAAGGCTGGTTGGTTCACCTCCGGGCTATGTCGGGTATGATGAGGGAGGGCAATTAACAGAAAAGGTACGCAGGAAACCCTATGCTGTTGTTCTGTTTGATGAAATAGAAAAGGCTCACCCCGATGTCTTCAATATTCTTCTGCAAATTTTGGAAGACGGGCGCTTAACCGATGCATCGGGCAGGCTAGTGGATTTTAGGAATACCGTGATTATCATGACATCAAACGTTGGAGCAAGAGATATTGTTGAACCAAAAAGATTAGGTTTCAGTGCTGCTTATGAAAATGAAGCGAAAAACTATGAAGACATGAAAAAGAATGTCATGAGTGAATTAAAAAAGACATTCAGGCCTGAATTTATTAACAGGATTGACGAGTTAATTGTTTTCCATCCCCTTACCAGGGAAAATATTAACGATATTGCTGCCCTGATGCTTGATGAGGTTGCAAAGAGGCTAAGCAGTACAAACATCACCCTTACTGCAGATGATGAAGTAACGAATTACCTTGCTGATAAAGGATATGACAAGATATATGGAGCACGTCCATTAAGAAGAACCATCCAAAACATGGTAGAGGACAAACTGGCTGAAGAAATACTTGATGGTAAAATACACGAAGGAGATTCGGTGAAAATAGTTGTAGAAGGCGATAAATTAAAGTTTGTAAAGGTTCAGTGAAAAATGAAATGAAAACTGAAAAAACGAAAGATAACAAGATATTAAGCGAAAAAAAGAGAGAATGAGAGAGGTATATTAAATTTACTGGATTTTTCTCTTGACAAGAAATCATCGCTGTATTAAAATAAAAACCGCTGCTTAAGGTAGCGGTTTTTATTATTTGAAAGCAACCCACGTCAGGGAGTTGATACATTCAAGCAGGAAAAGGAGGATTCGCATGAAAACATTCATGGCAAATGAATCAAACATTGAACGGAAATGGTTTGTTGTTGATGTTGAGGGCAAAGTACTGGGCCGCGCAGCCAGCGAAGTTGCTAAAATACTACGTGGAAAACATAAGCCTGAATTTACTCCTCACGTTGATACTGGTGATTATGTTATAGTTCTTAACGCAGATAAAGTTGTTTTAACCGGAAATAAGCTCGAACAGAAACTATACAGACGTCATAGTGGATGGATCGGGGGCCTAAAGGAAATTAAAGCACGTCACTTTTTGGCCGAAAAGCCCGAAAAGGCCTTCGAACTGGCTGTAAAAAGAATGCTTCCTAAAAACAAACTTGGAAGAAAAATGATTAAAAAGCTTAAAGTCTATGCAGGCTCAGAACATAACCATCAGGCACAGAAACCTGAAGTTCTGGAACTGGATATTTAATGGAAGAGGGAGGCGTATTTAGATGGCAAAAGTACAGTATTATGGAACCGGAAGAAGAAAAAGCTCGGTAGCACGTGTCAGACTTATTCCTGGTGAAGGCAACTTTACAATTAATGGTCGTACTCTTGATGATTATTTTGGGCTTGAAACCCTGAAAGTTATATCAAAACAACCTTTAGTACTTACTGGAACAGAAAATAAATTTGATGTTTTTGTAAACGTAGCAGGGGGCGGATTTACAGGTCAGGCAGGCGCTATCCGCCACGGTATTGCCAGGGCTTTATTACAGGCCGATGAGGAATTTCGTCCAGCGCTGAAGAAAGCAGGATATTTAACTCGTGACCCAAGAATGAAGGAAAGAAAGAAATACGGTCTGAAAAAGGCAAGAAAAGCACCTCAATTCTCAAAGAGATAGTCCCTGTTGTTTCTTTACACACGAGTTTGTTTACAATTACAAAGTTTGCTTATCGCAAGCGCCAACCGTCATGGGGTACATTCCCTTTGGCGGTTTTTTTGTGTGTAGAACTAAATATAGAAATAAATAAAAATATGAATTGGGACGCAGTTTTAATCCCT
>JAAYNA010000171.1 GCA_012521105.1 Clostridiaceae bacterium | reverse complement strand
TGATGGTAAAACCTTCTTTTCAGAAGACCATCCACTAGATAGTAAAACTTCTCAGAGCAACAAAGGTACAAAGAAACTCGGTGTAACTACCTATGCAGAGGCAAGAGCACAAATGATGACTATTAAAGGTGATAATGGTAAATCGTTAAAGGTTGTTCCTGATCTGCTTGTTGTAGCTCCTCAGAACGAAGCAGTTGCAAGACAAATACTCTTTTCCGAAACTATTGCAGGAAGTACCAATGTCAATAAAGATACTTGTGAGCTTTTGGTTGTGCCTGAGCTTGCAGACTATCCCGACCAATGGTATTTACTATGCACTAAAAGAGCAATAAAGCCTTTAGTATTCCAAAATAGAGAGAAACCGAAATTTGTATCACTGGATAAGGATAATGATGACAATGTATTTTTCAATAAACAATTATTTTTAATTAAACCCCTATAAAAGTAATTAAGGCGAAAATGTATATTATGTGCATATTCGCCTTAATTTATACATTGAGTTTTTGCCAAAAATCTTGAGAACTTTTGTCAAAAATCTTGAGCGGCTACAAATTTTAGGGAAATTTAAAAAACTATGTGGATTAAATTTATAAAAAAGTGGTATAAATAAATATTAGATATAAATAATAAAACATATTTCAGTTTTCAACATGCCGAAGCCAATGAAAAAGATGGGTGATGTCAAACCCATAAAAATTGATAATAAAAGAGAGGAGTAATACTTATGCAAGGAAACCAAAAACTTATTGAAACACTTAATGCTTTACTGGCAGACGAGCTTGCAGCCATCAATCAGTACATAGTTCACGCAGAAATGTGCGAGGACTGGGGCTATAGTAAACTGCATGAAAGTTTTGAGAAACGGTCAATACAGGAGATGAAGCATGCCGAAAAACTTATAGGAAGGATTCTGTTTCTCGGTGGAACGCCAATAGTAACCGAACTGAGCAATATTCAAATTGGAAAGGATGTTCCACAGCAGGTTGAATTAGACCGTGCCGCAGAGGAAAGAGCAATCAAAGCTTATAATGATGCCATAGCGCTTGCTGGTGAAGTGCGTGACCATGCAACAAGGGATATTCTCATTCAAATTCTGAACGATGAAGATCGTCATATGGATGAACTCGAGGAGCTCTTAGATCAGATTGAGCAAATGACTTTACCAATATTCCTGACAACTCAAGTTGATTAATTTATTAACAGAAAGAGTAAAAAAGAGGCGATATCAATCACAGCCTCTTTTTTTATATCTATACCAGAAAGGCTGCAAATGTTAACAGCCATCAATATCGTGATAAAGTCAGGAAACTTTACGAAAACGAGAGTTTTGTCTATGTCGGTGAAAAAAGATATTTCTACAACTTAAAGAAGAAATTAAGTGGAATCAACCAATATTCACTGACTCCTGTCCCTCAGGTATAATTTACAGCAATAGACAATAGAATACTTTGCTGCTGTTTTTATTATTAAAAAAATATACAAGGGCAGAGAAGAAATTGTACAGCTCAGGAAATGCCTGGGATAACATTGGCTGGAACCATATGACCTGTGTAAAACAGCCAGGGTGGCGTATCTCAGCAAGGCGCAATTTATAAAGCTGTTTAAGAAGCTGGTATGAGTGTTATTTATGCATCGTTAGCTTATATGGGAGTAACAAGCCAGGCAGTGTTAGCAGAGATAATAATGGTGGAAAAATTTTACCCATGGTCAGTGAGCATTATTTCGGATTTATTGGTAAAATACTGTTAACAGTTGCCTGTTGAAAACAGCCATTGGTTAAATTATTTCATGTGCTAAGATGTTTAGTGAGATTGCAAAGTCGTTCAATAGAAATACAAAATAAAGGAGAGTTTTTACGTGAGAGAAAGAAAACGGGATAAATTGCTTGGGATCAGAACGGTAGGTATAAGAGAATGGGAGGACAATAAGATTCATTATAACCGTTATGAAGCAACACCATATAAGGCCTTG
>JAAYNA010000030.1 GCA_012521105.1 Clostridiaceae bacterium | reverse complement strand
GATAACGACTTCTGAACTTAAAGCCAGGGTCGAAAAAGAAGTCGGGACTGAAATATGTCCCGTCTTCTTCCAAAAGGCCGAAAAATACGCACGCCGTAAATTTGACCTGGCAAATGAGCGCGCCGGCCGCCAGTACGGTGAAGACGGTTACGGCGACGAATACCTGGTCCTACTGACAGCAGACACAGTCCGCGAAATGGAATTTTCGGAATATACCCTTATTCGGTCAATGGAGATTATGAAATGGATAATAATGGGGGGTGTAGTTAATGAAAGCAATTAAAACGAAAACAGCAAACAATGTATTCCGAAACGGGAATGGGTCGAAAGTATTGATACTCGAAATACCCGGAAGGCTTCCAGGCTTGAATGATATCATAGACGCAGCAAAACAGGGCAATGGAAAGTATCAGCCATATGCGTTGATGAAAGAAGAATATACAAACATGATTACCTGGATAGCCAAGAAACTCCCCAAATATGAGAAAGTTGCATTGATAATTACATGGTACGAACCCGACCACAGGCGGGACCCAGACAACATCATGGCTGGGCAGAAATTCATACTGGATGGTCTTGTAGCTGCAAAGGTGATACCGAACGACAATCAGAAGTACATTGTTAGCATTATTCACAGGTTCCGGGTGGACAAGCAGAACCCGAGGGTTGAGGTTGAAATATTAGACGAAAATCAAGAACCGGGAGAATTCCCGGGATAGGAGATGTGGAATTAGCAAAAGAGAAAGGCAGGCATAAAAATGGTATTATACCGGGACCATTTCCAAAACTATAAGCGTTACAATATACCTAAAGCTCAGCTTATTATAGCTGATATTCCATATAACCTTGCAGAAAATGCATATGCTTCAAATCCACAATGGTATGTAGATGGCAACATTGAAAAGGGAGAAAGTGAACGGGCCGGAAAGAAATTTTTTGACACTGACGAGAATTTCAATATTGCTGAGTTTATGCACTTTGCTTCAACAATGCTGAAAAAGGAGCCAAAACAAAAAGGTGAAGCTGGTTGCATGATTGTGTTCTGTGAATTTGAGCAACAATTCATGCTGATTGAGTATGGGAAACGATACGGCTTCAACCACTATATTAACCTTGTTTTCAGGAAGAATTATTCAGCGCAAGCGTTAAAAGCAAACATGAAAATAGTCGGTAATTGTGAATATGCAATCCTTCTTTATAGGGACAAACTGCCAAAATTCCGGAACAACGGCAGAATGATATTTAACTGTATGGATTATATCCGGGATACTGAAACGCCCAAAATCCACCCTACACAGAAAAGCATCCATGTATTGATGAACCTTATCAATATTTTTACGGATCCCGGGGATGTTGTGATTGACCCGGTTGCTGGCAGTGGCGTTACACTTTTAGCGGCTGAAATGCTTGGGAGAAAAGCCTATGGTTTTGAAATCAAAAAAGAGTATGTGGATGCCTTCTATAATGTGCTTGCCCGAAATGTTCAAACTACCATTTTTCAACTAACAACTAACCAAACGACACCTCAGCAAATGAAATTTATGTAATGAAAAGAAAGCGAGGTAACAATATGAATCAATGTCAACTCATGGGAAGGCTCACAGCCGACCCAGAATTAAAAACAACACCGCAAGGAACTTCGGTTTGTGTATTTACTCTGGCAGTAGACCGCCGCTTTGATAAAGAGAAAGCAGACTTTATCCGCATAGTAGCATGGCGAAGCACCGCAGAATTTTGCTCTAAGTATTTTCACAAAGGGCAAAAGATAGCCGTTGTCGGCAGCATACAGACCCGCAGCTATGAGGACAAAGAAGGAAAAAAGCGCTCCGCAGTTGAGGTAGTCGCAGAATCAGTCTACTTCGCCGAATCGAAAAGCACCGCAGAACAAACAAGTTTTGTAGAATCTACACCCGAAACGGTGTGGCCGCCTGAAGATGATTTACCGTTTTAGGAGGTCAAAATGCAAAAATCAATTACTCGCTGCAAAGATTGCATCTACTTCAACGACAAGGATGACTTCTTTTTCCCCAACTGCAACGGATGGTGTAGACAAATGAGGTATTATTTAAAGCCCGATGATTACTGTTCGAGGGCAAGGAGGTCGGTCGAAAATAGAGATTAAGTATAAATGCGTTAAGCCCTGCGCCTATTTCATCAACACAACAAATGCGCCTTTGCAAAAGACGCTCGCAATACAAGGCACTTGTAGTCGCTATCCTTGCCCGTACGGTCGCCTAAGAAAACTCGTTATAATCAGGAGGGAGAAAAAATGAATGATGTGCT
>JAAYNA010000029.1 GCA_012521105.1 Clostridiaceae bacterium | reverse complement strand
TTCTAAAAACCCCTGGCACATCAGTGGTCAGGGGTTTTTGCATAAATTACTCGGCCATTCTCTTATAGCTTTCGTATCTTTCCTGTGCATCTTTTCTGGCTTTAGCATATAGCTCATCAGCTACATCCGGGAATGCCCTCTTCAATGAAGTATAACGCACTTCTCCGTCAAGGAATTCCTGGAAATCCTCTGTGGGTTCTTTTGAATCCAGAACAAAGGGATTCTTACCCTGTTCTTTCAATTCCGGATTATAACGCCACAAGTGCCAGTAACCGGCTTCTACTGCCTGCTTGGATCTGGCCTGTGTGCGGCCCATTCCCTGGCGTATACCATGATTAATACATGGTGCATAAGCGATTATTAACGAAGGCCCGTCATATTTCTCGGCTTCGATTACTGCTTTCAGGAACTGATTCTTGTCTGCTCCCATGGCAACCTGTGCAACATAAACATAACCATAAGTTGCTGCTATCATACCGAGGTCCTTTTTCTTAACCCTCTTACCTGCTGCTGCAAACTTCGCAACGGCTGCAGTAGGTGTGGCTTTAGAAGACTGACCGCCGGTATTGGAGTATACTTCGGTATCAAATACCAGAATATTTACATTCTCACCCGAGGCTAATACATGATCCAGTCCGCCATATCCGATATCATATGCCCAACCGTCACCGCCAAGAATCCAGATGGATTTCTTGATTAAATAATCCTGTTTTTCGATAATATCGTCAATCAGCTTCTTAGCTTCAGGATCGCTTACAGGGTTATTTTCTATAGCAGCTAAAACTTCCTTCGAAGCCTTCTTGGATGCTTCAGCATCCTCTTTGCCTGCAATCCAGTTGTTCATGGCATCTTTCAGCGCAGCAGGAATATCCAATTCCAAAAGAGCTTTCATGCTTACTTCTATTGAGTTACGCATTTGTTTTACTCCAAGCGCCATACCATAACCGTATTCGGCATTATCTTCGAACAGGGAATTTGCCCATGCCGGACCCTTTCCTTCCTTGTTCGTGGTATAAACTGTTGCGGGAGCAGAACCACCCCAGATTGATGAACAACCTGTTGCATTTGCTATCATCATTCTGTCTCCGAACAGCTGGGTAATAACCTTGATATATGGAGTCTCACCACAACCTGCACATGCGCCGGAGAATTCAATTAATGGCTGTGCAAACTGACTTCCCTTAAGAGTTGTCAGTGGCATTAAGTCATCCTTTATAGTAACGTTCTTAACAGCATAATCCCAGTTATCTGCTTCCTGTAACTGTGTCTCAAGTGGCTTCATAATAAGTGCCTTTTCCTTTGCCGGACAAATATCGGCACAGTTACCGCAACCTGTACAGTCGAGGGCACTTACCTGAATCTTGTAATGCAGACCTTTAAGCTGGCCTCCAATCGCAGGCTTTGTAACAAAGCTTTCAGGTGCATTGCTCTTCTCCTCATCATTAAGCAGGAAAGGACGAATGGCTGCATGAGGACATACAAATGAGCACTGGTTACACTGAATACATTTGTCAACCTGCCATTCAGGAATATTAACAGCAATTCCACGCTTTTCATAGGCTGATGTTCCAGCCGGGAATGTGCCGTCTTCAGCGCCTTTAAATGCACTTACAGGCAGTTCATCACCTTTCATTGCGTTCATAGGATTCATAACATTCTTAATAAATTCAGGAAGATCGGTATCTTCTTGTTTTACATTATCTTCTGCTGTTTTCCAGCTTTCGGGTACAGAAATCTTCTTCAAAGCTTCAATACCCTGATCCACTGCCTGATAATTCATTTGAACTACCTTTTCGCCCTTTCTCCCATAGGACTGAACAATGGATTCTTTCAGATACTTAACAGCATCTTCTATAGGAATAACATTGGCAAGCTTAAAGAAAGCAGCCTGCATGATCATGTTTATGCGGTTTCCAAGGCCAATTTCCTCTGCTATTCCTGTTGCGTTTATTGTATAGAAGTTAATATCGTTATTGGCAATCTTGCGTTTTAAATCGGCCGGCAATTTCTCATCAAGCTCTTCTTCGTTCCACTGGCAGTTTAATACGAAGGTTCCGCCCTTTTTCAGTCCGTCAATTAAGTCATATTTATCAATATAAGATTGATTATGACATGCGATATAGTCGGCTTCTTCGATTAAATATGTAGAACGGATTTTGTTCTTACCAAAGCGGAGGTGTGAAATTGTAACACCGCCCGACTTTTTCGAGTCATATGAGAAATAGCCCTGAGCGTATAAATCTGTATTATCACCAATAATCGTAATAGCACTCTTGTTAGCACCAACTGTACCATCAGAGCCAAGACCCCAGAATTTACAACGAACGGTACCTTCACTTTCTGTAACAATCTTTTCCTTAATTTCAAGGGAGAGATTTGTTACATCGTCAACAATACCAATTGTAAATCTGTCTTTTGGATTTTCTTCCTTCATGTTATCGAAAACAGCCTTGATTTGGGATGGTGTGGTGTCCTTTGAACCCAAACCGTAGCGTCCGCCAACGATTAAAGGTCTGTCGTCGCGGTTGTAGAACAGGTTCTTAATATCAAGGTACAGAGGTTCTCCTTCAGCACCCGGTTCTTTTGTTCTGTCGAGTACGCTTATGCGTTTAACTGTCTTTGGCAGAACATCAAAGAAATATTTACTGCTGAACGGACGATACAGGTGTACTTTTATTACGCCCACCTTTTCGCCCTGAGCCATTAAGTAATCAACGGTTTCTTCAATGGTTTCGGTAACAGAACCCATTGCAACAATGATGTGCTCTGCATCAGGTGCACCATAGTAATTGAAAGGCTTATAGTCTCTTCCTGTTAGTTTAGAAACTTCTTTCATGTAATTGGCTACGATATCAGGAACTGCATCGTAGAACCTGTTTGAAGCCTCTCTAGCCTGGAAGAATATATCCGGGTTTTGAGCAGTACCACGGGTAACAGGATGCTCGGGATTTAATGCGCGTTTTCTAAACTCACGTATTGCATCCCAGTCAACCAGTTTTGCGAAATCTTCATAATCGATTACTTCAATTTTCTGAACTTCGTGAGAAGTTCTGAAACCGTCAAAGAAGTGCAGGAATGGTACCCTTGACTTAATAGCACTTAAATGTGCAACTCCGGCAAGATCCATAACCTCCTGAACACTGCCTGTTGCCAGCAATGCAAAACCTGTTTGTCTGGTTGCCATTACGTCGGAATGGTCACCAAATATAGACAAAGCATGGGAAGCAACTGCACGTGCCGTAACGTGGAAAACACCTGGCAATAATTCACCTGCTATTTTATACATGTTCGGGATCATAAGCAACAATCCCTGCGAGGCAGTAAATGTAGTAGTTAAAGCACCCGCTTGCAGTGAGCCATGAACGGCACCTGCTGCACCTGCTTCAGATTGCATTTCAGTTATTTTTACTGTTTGTCCAAACAGATTCTTCTTTCCATTAGCGGCCCATTCATCGGTAAACTCCGCCATGGGAGAAGATGGTGTAATTGGATAAATAGCAGCCACATCGGTAAATGCATAAGACACATATGCCGCTGCCTGATTACCATCCATGGTTCTCATGATTTTTTTGGACATCAATCTCCCTCCTTAAGTTTTAGGTAAAAAATTTAATATGCAATAAAAACGTATGATAGGAATAAGTAAATCCTTTATCATAATTTTGCTTGAGAAATGCTGTGCGATATTTCAAAGTATAATTTATGTACTTTGTATACACAACACTTTATATTATACACAATAAAATCAGTAAAGCAAAGCTTTTATAACATTATTTTTTTATGGCCTGTGATAATACAAGGTTGTTAATACTTATACCTAAGTAATTCCAATATAATTAAGCAGGCTTTTAAGGTAAATTCTTTTGTTAAATTTTTCGGGCAGATTCGGCAAGGGACCTACTTTATTATAAAAATGGTGATATAGCTGGTTTTCAAGGGTTGTTGAACAAAGCGGATTTTTATTATCTTTTAAGCGTTCATTGTATTCTATAAGCAGAGCTTCTTCTTTTGGGGATACAGGAATATTTCGCTGTTCAGGATTTATACTTCTGATGCTTGAAAAATCAGTTTTTCTGTTTTTAACTTTAATCACAACGGTATTTGCCGCTAAATCACCAACTCTCATATAACGTTTGTTTAGAACTACTGAAAAGATCCCCACTCCATAGATTCCGGGCAACATGTCTCCAATGCGCAATAAGTTTCTTACAAGGGCTGCTGTAAAAGAAACAGGTTCGCCATTAGCCATTATCACTTTAAGCCCGACTATTCTTTTCCCTAATGTTGAACCTTTTGAGAAATACTCAAACAATAGAAAATATCCAAACTGAACAATAAAAATTAATAATATAGCCATTACAATATATAAAGTGTTTTCCTCTGCATTCCATAAGTTAAAATTTCCATCACCAAATATTAAAGCTGCAATAAGAATAATAAAAAAAAGAATAAGGTTTTGAAAAAGAGTGTCTATAATTACTGCAACTCCACGGGAGCCTGCCCCTGCAAGCTCAAATTCCAATGTTACATTCTCAGGTGTTTTAACATGATAGATATTCCTCATACCTTCAACCCCAGAACTATGGTATTATAAATCAAACAGATTTCCATCTTTTATTGTATCAGAAAAAAGCATTTGATAAAATAGAATTTAATAAAAGGTTATCGCTTTTTGAAAAATGATATAAATCTATCGGGCTTATGAATATTTTATTATATTATTGGAGAGTTTTGAATGAAAGAATCACTTTTTATCAGTAACAATCAAAAAACCTGGAAGGAACTTGAAGATATACTTGAAAACTATGCTTCCAGAACGAAGAAACCCGAAGATAATGACAAGCTTCATCGTCTTCTTTTCCTCTACCAGTCGGTCTGTGGTCATCTTTCTATTGCCAGAACCCGGTATGGAAACACCGGAACTGTAGAATACTTGAATAATCTTGTTGCAAGGGCACATCAGGCCATTTATGTTTCCAGACCAAAGAGTTTATCAGGAGTGTTCCATTTTTTGTTTAGGGGCTTTCCATCCCTGATTAAAAAAGAATATCCTCTTTTTTTAATATCAACAGGAATCTTTATTTTAAGTTTTCTTTTCAGCTTTTTAATGGTGCTGTACCGGGAAGACTATGCCCCTTCCTTTGTCCCCGTCGAATATATAAATGCAATAAGGAATTCAGAACCAGGTTCAGCGTCTATCAACTACGCGATTTTTTCAGTTGCCATTTTTACCAATAATATCAGGGTAGGAATTACAGCATTTGCACTGGGAATCACCTTCGGTGCCGGTACTGTTTATGTTCTTGCAAAAAACGGCATGCTGCTTGGGGCACTGTCAGCTGTTGCTGTAAATGCAGGAACAAGTTTTACTTACTGGTCTTTAATACTGCCCCATGGTGTGCCGGAATTATTCTGCATTTTTGTTTGTGGTGCTGCAGGTCTTGTAATAGCCAGATCAATGATTTTTCCGGGGATTAATTCCAGGCGAAGATCTTTTTCAGAGGGCGGGAAAAAGGCACTTATGATGTTATTGGGAACAATTCCCCTTTTTATATTAGCAGGCCTTACAGAAGGATATTTTACTCCCCTGCCCATAGATCCTCTGTTTAAATACATGGTAGCTCTTGTATGGCTGGTTGTTCTGCTTTTGTATATCTTCGTGGGAAAAGAGAAAAAAGATTCCATTTGCATCTAGACTTGTGTTTCAATTTAAAAAACAACAGAAGAAATGCCTGTTGTAAACCGGGGTTCCGGAGAGGTTCTTTCTTTAAATTGAAACATTGTTATTTTAATGTCAAAGATAAGCTAACATCGTTGCGTTCATTTCTTCTTTATGATATATTATTTCCTGACAAAAAGCTGTATTTCGTTAATCTAAAGAAATCTGCATAGAAAGCGTATAGGAGGCGATATGAATGACTAAATTAGTGGGAAATGTAATCTTTGGTCAATCAGGTGGACCTACATCGGTTATTAATGCAAGTGCTGCCGGGATTTTCATCGAAGCTCTTGAACAGGACTGTATTAATAAGGTATATGGTGCCGCTAATGGTATTAAGGGAATACTGGAAGAAAAATTCTATGATATGGGTATGGAAGACCCAAAAGAGCTTGAGCTGTTAAAAACAACCCCTTCTTCTGCATTGGGTTCAGTCCGTTATAAGCTGGCGGATCCTGATGTTGATGACACCGATTATAAACGTCTGCTTGAAGTATTTAAAAAATATGATATTCGCTACTTTTTTTACAATGGCGGAAACGACTCAATGGACACCTGTAATAAGGTAAGTAAATACATGCAGAAGGTTGGATATGAGTGCCGTGTTATTGGCGTTCCAAAGACAATTGACAATGATTTGGCAGAAACCGACCATTGTCCGGGGTACGGAAGCGCTGCCCGTTATGTAGCTACCTCTACAATGGAAGTTTATCTTGATGCCCGCGTTTATGATACACCTATGGTTTGTATCCTTGAAGTGATGGGAAGAAATGCAGGCTGGCTTACCGCAGCAACAGCTCTTTCAGCATATAAGGGTGCTGGTCCCGATTTGATATATCTTCCGGAGCTTGTATTTGATATGGACAAATTTATTAAGGATGTTAAGGAAGTTTATGAGAAAAACAATGGTAAGGTAATCGTCGCTGTATCAGAGGGGATAAAAGACAAAAACGGCAAATATATCTCAGAATATGGCTCTGATCTTGCGAAAGAAAAGGATGCTTTCGGTCACAGTCAATTAGGAGGAACTGCACAGGTTCTTGCCAGTGTAATAAAGAATGAACTGAAGTGTAAGACCCGTGCAATCGAATTCAGTTTACTGCAACGTTGCGCTGCCCACTGTGGCTCGAAAACTGATGTTGAAGAAACTTTTAAAGCAGGCCGGATGGCTGTAAAATACGCGGTTGAAGGTTACACCGACTATATGGTAGCGTATGAGCGCGAGCCCGGTAAAGAATATAAATGCAATTTTAAACTGGTGGAATTAGAGAAGGTTGCGAATGCTGAGAAGAAAATTCCAAGAGAATGGATAACTGAAGATGGAACCGGACTGAAACAGGATTTTATTGATTATGCCCTGCCATTGATTCAGGGAGAATCAGCTCCTCCGATGGAAGAAGGACTTCCTCGCTTTGCTAAGCTGAAGAAAGTATTGGCAACAAAATAGTCTGTTGAATCTAATATACCATCATATGTACCGTTTGGTATACGTTGGTTCAACAAGTTTTCAACATAAAGAAGCTCAGCTAAAAAGCCGTTATAAAGGCCGCACATGTCAAATAAACGGGCACCTTCTATAGTAGGGTGCCCGTTTTAAACTTTATTCTGATTTTCACTATTATTCACTGAAGCTAATTATATTTTCTTTAACATCAATTACACCGGTTTTATTCTGGTTATAAGTAAATTCAATAATATTACTATCGCTTTTATATTCAGTAAAGGTTATATTTACAATCCCGGGATACTCTGTAAAAGTCCTTTCAATATTGGTTCCATATGGTTCTTTCCTTATATGATATATGAAACCGGTATTTTCCTTATCTTTTATTTCTCCGGCAACATAAATATCAAATTCAGTAATAACATAGCCGGTAATTATACACTATTTTAACTTCCGCTGATATCTTTTCCTGCTTTAAGTTCGTTTAACCGGGAGGTCGCATATGAGCTCATGGAACTGTTTGGGTACTCTTTAATTATGAATTCAAAAAGCTCCATTGCCCTGTCCTTTTCATCACAGCGGGCAGCGGCTTTTCCTGCCTGGTAATATAAAGAAGCCTGATATGATACTCTGTCGTCTTCTATGTATGTAATACTGGCTTCATACTTTTCAAGGGCCTGTTTATACACTTCCGGCGCCCTGTTTCTGTTGCCGTTATATATTTTGTTACCTTCATAATAAAGTTTTTCTGCAGCCTCCAGCCTGACTTTGTCCCAAAGCTCTTTGTAGTGTTCGTAAAGTTCTTCGGGGACTGTGGTACCCTGCGCATCGAATAATAAATCTGCACTTTGTATGAAATTCCCATTGCGATACTCTTTATTGGCCTCGTTTAGGCGGGTTATCCATTCCCTGTATGACTGAAAATTATCCATAAGTTTCAGGTTTTCGTCACTTTGCTCTCTTAAGTCTTGTTCAAGCTTATCAATTCTCTCTTTCAAAACGGTGATTTCTTTCTCAAGCTCCGGATTTTTGTCAATGTTTTCAACTTTTTTAATTGTAAACAGCGCTTTGTCTGCCGGTACCATGTACCAAATCAGTGAAACAAGAAGTACGCCTGCAACAAAGCCGGCTATGTACTTTAAAAAATATAAATTGTTATCCTCAGGCATCAGTGCTTTTATAAGAGAGAAAGACAATCTGTTTTCCTTTTCTGTTTTTTTGCTTTTTTTCTTTGGCGCTTTCACTTCTATTTCTTCTTCTTCCGGGCTCTTAAGTTTCTTCAGATAGTCCAAAGCCTTAATGCTGGTATCACCGGCATTAATCACCTGCTGAAAAGCTGCCTTCGCTTTATCTTCTTTCCCCACCATAACATAGCATACACCTAACAGATTCATTGCCTCATAGAAATCGGGATGAAGGGATATTGCCTTTTTCAAAGCAATAATTGCCATGTCTTCGCTTTTAAACTGTGCGTCTTCCAATGCCTTGTTATACAGTTTTATAGCTTCAGCTATATTATCTGGTAATTTTCCCGACCTTTCTTCAACCAAATCTAAATTAATGGGTTTGAAGTTATTCAGGGCATCTTTAACATCCAACATACCTTTCCCTCCATGATTTTCTGAGATGAAAGAAATGTGCTGCAATTGCTATTCTTCTGCAGAAATGCAAAATAGCTTACGTACATGACCAATATAATAAAGCGACCCCAACGCGGCAATAATATCATCATCAGTAGCATATGAAAGCAATTTTTCAACAGCCTCTTCTATTGTATTACTAAATTCTACATTTTTACAATACTTTGACATTATTTTTGCAAGACTTTCTGCATCCAGCGCTCGCGGATTGTCGGGGGTTACTGCAATGAAATGCTTTGTTATAGCGGAAAGTTCGCTAAGCATAACTTCATACTCTTTATCCTTCATTACACCAAAAATTATCAATGCTTTTCTGTTTGGATATATCATTTTAAAAGTTTCAACAAAAGATCTAATTCCATCAGGATTATGAGCACCGTCTATATAAACATCAGGATTTTTACCTATTAATTCAAACCTGCCTGGCCATGATGCAGTTTTAAATCCTTCAACGATATCACTGTCTTTTATATTAAAACCTGTCTTTTTTAATACCTCAGCGGTTTTTAAGGCAACAGCAGCATTATAAACCTGGTGGACACCTACAACCGGTGTTTTAATATTTCCATAATGGGGATGCTTCAGGCATAATAGCCCTGGTTTGAACTCCACATTTTCGAAATCATCGGGTGCAGAATAATAAATAGCTGCATTCTTTTGCCTGCAAACCGACTCTATAACCCTTAAAGCCAGCTCGTCCTGAGGATAAGTTACAACAATGCCATTTTGCTTTATTATCCCTGCCTTTTCGTAGGCAATTTCCGAGATTGTATTACCCAGGACTTCGGTATGATCTGTTGAAATTTTTGTTATGACTGAAATTAAAGAGTTTGTAATAACATTCGTAGCATCTAAACGTCCGCCTAGCCCAACTTCAAGCACTACAACATCGCACTTTTTTTCATAATAGTACAGAAAAGCCATTGCTGTAATTGCCTCGAATACCGTGGGATGATCCAATCCTTCCTCTATCATTCTATCAATCTCTGTTTTTATTCTTTCAACATATTCACACAGCTCATCATTTGTTATTTCATTACCATTAAGCCTGATTCTTTCGTTAAATCGCTCAATATGAGGTGATGTGTAAAGGCCGGCAGAATACCCTGCGCATGACAAAATACTGGCTAAAAAGGCTGAAGTAGAGCCCTTCCCATTTGTACCAGCCACATGTATAAACTTTAGATGATTTTGAGGATTACCAAGCCTCTCTGTTAATATTTTAATCCGTTCATGGCCAGGTTTGCTTCCAAACCTTTCCAAACTAAATATATATTCTATTGCTCTATCGTAGTTCATTATCTCCTCTTAAGCCCCACAGCATTTTTTGTATTTTTTCCCGCTGCCGCAGTGACACGGATCATTTCTGCCTACCTTGCCGGCAGCTCTCTTCTTTGGTTTATTAACAGTTCCTTCGCCATGGGAAGCCTCTATTGGTCTTGCAACCTGAGTTCTCTGCACTACTATATTTTCTTTTTTAATATGCAGTAATTCTTTAACTGAATCAATCTGGATGCTTCGGATCATTTCATCAAACATATCTGATCCTTCCATTCGGTATTCAATAATCGGATCCCTTTGTGCATACGCCCTGAGGCCTATACCATATTTCAGCTGTTCCATGGCATCTATATGGTCCATCCATTTTTCATCAACATTCTTAAGGAGTACCCTTCTCTCCAGCAGCCTCATTATTTCACTGCCAAAGGTTTCCTCCTGCTCATTATATCTTTCCACTGCCCTTTCATACAGAACCTTCTTAAACTCTTCAACAGTCAAGGTTTCAAAATCAAATTCATCAGGGTTTAAGGAACCCTTAGGAAGAAGTACGTCTTCAATATAGGATTTAAGGCCACTCCATTCCCAGTTTTCGGGATATGGGTTTTCCCTGCAGTATAGGTTAATTACATGTTCTATAATACCATCTATCATCTTCAGGAAGTTTTCTTTCAAGTTTTCATCGTTAAGAACCCTGAAACGTTCCTTGTATATAATCTCACGCTGTTGGTTCATAACATCGTCATACTGTAATACATTCTTTCTCCGGTTAAAGTTTATGCCTTCAATTTTTTTCTGGGCATTTTCAATTGCATTGGACAGCATTTTATGCTCAATAGGCTGATCATCTTCCAAGCCCAGCATATCTACCATTCCGGTGAGTCTGTCTGAACCGAAAAGCCTCATTAAATCATCTTCAAGGGAAATATAAAAACGAGATTCACCAGGGTCTCCCTGACGGCCCGAACGGCCTCGAAGCTGGTTATCTATCCGCCTTGATTCATGGCGTTCTGTTCCTATTATTTTAAGCCCGCCTACCGATATAACTTTTTCCTTCTCTGCGTCAGTTTCTTTTTTAAACCTGGCATAAAACTCTTTGTAAACTTGTCTGGCTTTTAATATTTCTTCGTCGTCAGTTTCATTAAAGCTGGTTGCCATGTTGATATAGAATTCATCCATACCCTGCTTACGCATTTCCTGCTTAGCAAGATATTCAGGGTTACCCCCGAGCATAATATCGGTACCACGGCCTGCCATATTGGTGGCTATGGTCACAGCCCCGAACTTACCTGCCTGGGCAACAATTTCGGCTTCTTTATCATGGTATTTGGCGTTTAAAACGTTGTGAGGTATCCCTCGCCTTTTTAACAAGCGGCTAAGATGCTCTGAAGTTTCTATTGAAATTGTACCTACAAGAACAGGCTGCCCCTTTTTATGGCTTTCTTCAATATCTTTTATAACAGCATTGAATTTTCCCTCACTTCCTTTATATACAACATCGGGGTGATCTACTCTTATCACCGGAAGATTTGTAGGAATTGCAACGACATCAAGATTGTATATCGAGCGAAATTCCTGTTCTTCAGTTAATGCCGTACCGGTCATGCCGGACAGTTTATTATACAATCTGAAATAGTTCTGGAATGTTATTGTTGCAAGAGTTTTGCTTTCTCTTTCAATAGTAACGCCTTCCTTGGCTTCAATGGCCTGGTGCAGGCCTTCACTGTACCTTCGGCCATACATCAATCTTCCGGTAAATTCATCAACAATGATAATTTCACCGTCTTTAACAACATAGTCTACATCCCGCTTCATTAACCCATGGGCTTTTAATGCCTGGTTGATATGATGTGAGATGGTCATATTCTCTATATCAGAAAGGTTGTCTATACCAAAATACTCCTCGGCTTTTTCTACACCTTTGGCAGTCAGAGTTGCAGTATGCGCCTTTTCATCAACAATATAATCTGCGTCAATGTTGTCATCAAGGGCTTTGTCATCAGTTTCGGTGAAAACCTTTTTCTTCAGTCTCCTGACAAAGGTATCTGCCTGACGATACAAATCTGTGGATTTATCACCGGCACCCGATATTATAAGAGGAGTACGGGCTTCATCAATTAATATGGAGTCAACCTCGTCAACGATTGCGTAATTGTGACCCCTTTGAACCATATGCTCGCGATAAACAACCATGTTATCTCTCAGATAGTCAAACCCAAATTCGTTGTTCGTGCCATAGGTTATATCGCAAGCATAGGCATTCCTTCTTTCCTCACCATCCAAACCGTGAACTATAACTCCCACACTCATACCAAGGAATTGATAAACCTTGCCCATCCATTCGGCGTCACGCCTTGCAAGGTAGTCATTGACGGTAACTACATGAACACCTTTACCTTCAAGTGCATTAAGGTATACCGGCAAAGTTGCAACAAGGGTCTTTCCTTCACCGGTTTTCATTTCGGCAATCCGCCCCTGGTGAAGAACAATACCTCCAATTAGCTGTACCCGGTAATGCCTCATGCCCAAAACCCGCCTTGAAGCTTCACGAACAACAGCAAAGGCTTCGGGAAGAATATCTTCGAGTGTTTCACCATCCTGAAGCCTTTTTTTGAAATATGGGGTCTTCGCTCTCAGCTCTTCATCAGATAACCTCTGAATTTCACTTTCCATTGCTTCTATAGTATCAACGAGAGGTTCAATTCTCTTTATCTCTCTATCGCTATAAGTTCCAAATATTCTTTCCAGTAATTTCAATCTGCTTTTTCGCTCCTTTCGGCCTCTTTAAGCCGTTCCAATATGAGACGGTATCCATCCGTCCCGTAATTCAGAGCACGGCTTACCCTGCTGATGGTAGCTTCGCTGGCTCCTGTTTTCTCATGAATTTCCCTATAGGTATTCCCCCTATCCAGCATTTTTGCTACCTCAAGTCGCTGTGCGAACGCTTTGATTTCAGATACTGTACCTATATCCTCAAAAAAACTGTAGCATTCTTCCCTAGTTTTTAAAAGGAGTATTGCATCAAAAAGTTTATCAACTAATTCGCTTCGCAACTTTCTATTCAAAAAAATCACTCCATCAAGATATACTGCTTTTTAAAATAAAAGTCTAATCTATTCATGTAAACATGAGGTATAAAATAAATGGAATATTGAATCAACAGGGCGTGGCATATTCTTAAGAATTTTTCCCTTATTGATTCATATTTTATCTAATTAGTAAACTTTAGTCAAATAATATTCAACTGTGCATGTCTGCCCTGTTTTTATTAAAAACTCCTGCCCTTTAAGTATGCACAGCTAAAGAAAACTCACCTGATTGCTTTGCTCCATGCCCTCCAGGCACCCATGGGTTTCAAGTATTTCAATAACCGATTTGCTAATGCCCGATCGAATTTTAAGGTCATCTATGGACAGAAAACTGCCATTTTTTCTTGCTTTTACTATGTTTGTGGCGGCAGCGGTACCAAGCCCCTGCAAAGAGTTAAGGGATGGCAGTATTCCCTGTTCGGTAATTTTAAATTTTGTTGCATCCGATTCGTATAAATCCACCGGAAGACAGTTGATCCCCCTGGCATACATTTCATTTGCAACTTCCAGAATTGTTAGTAAATTTTTTTCCTTTTGCGTCATTTCATTTCCTTTTTTCTCAAGCTCTTTAATTTCATATCTTACCCTGTCCTGTCCCCTTGAGATTATATCTGCATCAAACTCATCGGCTTTTACTGTAAAATAGACAGTATAAAAGGCTTCGGGATAATAAACTTTGAACCAGGCTATTCTGAAAGCCATCATTACATAAGCAGCAGCATGTGCTTTTGGAAACATATATTTAATTTTCTTGCACGATTCGATATACCAATTTGGGATTTTGTGTTTTTTCATCAACTCTTCATATTCAGGTTTCAAGCCTTTTCCCTTTCGTACATCTTCCATTATTTTAAACGAGGTTAATGGCTCAAGGCCATTTTTGATAAGGTAGAGCATAATGTCATCGCGGGTTGACACAACGTTGGCCAATGTGGCAGTACCGCTTCTGATAAGATCCTGAGCATTATTTGTCCACACATCTGTACCATGTGACAGCCCGGAAATCCTTATTAATTCAGCAAAAGTTGTGGGTTTTGTCTCAATCAGCATCTGGCGGACAAACCTGGTGCCGAATTCAGGAATACCAAAAGTGCCAACAGGACTGCCAATTTCCTCGGGAGAAACACCTAAAGGTTCGGTGCTTCTGAAAATTTCCATTGTCTTTTTCTCACCTATTGGTATATCCTTTGGGTCTACACCTGTAATATCCTGCAGCATGCGAATAACAGTGGGATCATCGTGACCCAGTATGTCCAGTTTCAAGATCCTTCCGCTTATAGACTGATAATCAAAATGCGTGGTTATTACATTTGATTCGGTATCATCAGCAGGTCTCTGTACCGGAGTAAAATCGTAAATCTCCTTATTATGAGGAACAATCATTACCCCACCGGGATGCTGCCCGGTAGTACGCTTAATTCCGGTGCAACCTGCCACAAGACGATTGAGCTCAGCATTAGTTGCAGTATTGCCTCTGTCGGTAAGATACCCCTTAACAAAACCAAAGGCTGTTTTTTCTGCAACAGTAGCAATGGTCCCTGCTCTGAAAACGTGCCCCTCGCCAAAAAGCTCTTCTGTATATTTATGTGCGTTGGGCTGATATTCACCCGAAAAGTTCAGATCTATATCCGGTTCCTTATCACCGTCAAATCCAAGGAAGGTTTCAAAGGGTATATCATAACCATCCTTTACTAGAGGTTTACCGCATTTGGGGCAATCCTTGTCGGGAAGATCGAACCCGCAGCCAATATTCTTGTCGTCCGGGAACTCGGAATAAAGGCAATTTTCGCATCTATAATGCGCCGGCAATGAATTAACCTCTGTAATTCCTGTAAGGTATGCAACAAAGGAAGAACCTACCGACCCTCTTGAACCAACCAGATATCCATCCTCCAGCGACTTCGACACAAGTTTTTGAGCAATTATATACATAACCGAAAAACCATTTTTAATAATTGAATCAAGCTCTCTGTCCATCCTTTTCTGCACAATCTCCGGTAAAGGAGAACCGTACAGCGAAACAGCCTTCTGAATGGACATATTTTTTATATCCTCCTCTGCCCCTTCTATAAAAGGAGGAAATGTGCCATCAGGGATAGGCTGAATGTTTTCCACCCAATCCGAAACAAGTCTTGTGTTCTCCACAACAACTTTATAAGCAGTATCTTCACCAAGATATGCAAATTCTTCAAGCATTTCATCTGTTGTACGCAGAAAAAGAGGTGCCTGGTTATCGGCATCACTATATCCCTGTCCTGCCTGCAGGATACGCCTGAACACCTCGTCTTCCTTATCCAGAAAGTGCACATCGCAAGTGGCTACTACTGGTTTATTAAGCTTGTGGGCAAGCTTAACAATTCGCCTGTTTATTTCTTTCAGCTCTTCAAAACCCGAAACATACCCTGAATCAATCAGGAAACGATTATTACCCAATGGTTGTATTTCAAGGTAGTCATAACATGAAGCTATTTTAATAAGCTCATCCTCATCTTTTCCATTCAAAATTGCCCGGTATACTTCACCGGCTTCACAGGCACTGCCCAAAATAAGTCCTTCTCTATATTTTTCCAGAATGGCTTTCGGGACCCTTGGTCTTTTATAAAAAAAGCTCAGGTGACTTTCGGATATCAGTTTATATAGATTTTTTAAACCTGTGCAATTTTTTACCAACAATATGGCATGATATGTTTCCACATTTTTATAGTCAATATTCCCGTCCGGATCAGTTTTGTCCTCACCCAAAAGGTATATCTCAACCCCGTAAATTATTTTGATACCTGCCTTTTTTGCAGCCAGATGTGCATCAGGGTACGCCTGCACAACACCATGATCGGTTATTGCAATGGCAGAATGGCCCCATTTGGCTGCTCTCTCAATCAACTCTTTAACTGATGTTACTGCATCCATCTGACTCATCTGGGTATGTGCATGTAGTTCTACACGTTTCTCTGGTGCAGTATCCATTCTTTCACTAACATACGTTCTAATAATGCCCCGGGCCAGCATGGTCAGTTCTTTACTGAAAGAATCAAACTGGGCGTCACCATAGACATAAAACCATGAACCTATTTTAATATTCTCCTCGAGCAAAGTCAGTTGCTTATCATTGGCAAAGCATTTCACGGTGATCGAATGGGTTAAATCGGTTATATCAAAACAAAATAAGGTTTTTCCACTTTTCAGCAGGCGGGTCTCAATTCTTATAACCCTTCCCTTCACCGTAACCCGTCCCGAATCAATAGAGACATCGCTCATATTAACAATATCGTTTCTGGCAAAATCTCTACCATAAACCAAATCAGAATTATTTGATTTAGATTTTTGATTTACATTGTAAGATGAGTCACTGGCTGAAACATTATTTCTTTCATCACCATTTTCCGCTGAATAACTAATAATTTTTTGAATAGTTTCTTTCTCAAGCTCCATCTTCTTTTTTAAATACTGCGCTTTTAATCTGTCATCTATAGGCGGATCTATAAATTCCACCATTATATTTCTGTTAAAACAGGTTTTGATAAAACTCTCAAGATATTCATCGCACTTACCCGATTGCAAAATTGCTTTGCATGTTGTTTTAAGATGAATTTTCAAGGTATTTCCATCGATTTCAAAATCGGCGTCCTTCATCAAAACCCCATAGTGTTTTGATTTTCTGTAAATAGCCTGATAGAAGTAATCCTTACAGCAATCAACAAATTCTTTATCGCTTTTTTCAAATTTAAAGCATGGTATTATACTAACTGAGGTATTAAAGAATCGGCTAAGAATTTTTTCCAGTGAATAAATAAGTTGCAGTTTAACCAAACAAGGCAAATCAAGCTTTACCTGAACCTGGCCGGTCGATTTTATGAACACGAGCTTTGAAACCATCGCATTGTAAAAAGTTTCACTTAATTTTGCGTCCAATGCAACTTCATTGAACATTTCACAAAACCTCTGTGGCTTGTCTGATGTATATCCCATGCAGTATCCCCTCGTAAAAAACTCTTTGATAATTTTCTAATATTTTATCACATGGACATCAGTATTACAAACCAACTCATTTCTTTATAGGTGGGACTAAAAACGATAGAGTTCCCTATAGATTGTGCTTGACCGTACACGTTTCAATCCCTTATAGGTAGACTGAAACATAACCATTACTCATTACTCATTTCTTCTTTCCGTCGATCCCCTGGGTTTTTTACGCTATCTGATATCGACAGAAATAACGCGATACTTATTTATTATTAAAATTTTTGAGATTTTTTGCACAATTGCAAATAGTTAATTAAATTGTAACGCAATTTACATATTATATCACTTGTTTTTTCTCATAACCAATCATACTGCAATTTTTTATATTAATATTTATAACCTGTTTGTATCTCTAAAAGAAATATTAACCCTTCAGTTCTGGATTTAATTTTCTCACTTGTTGACACCAGAGGTTTTTCGGTATTATAATAGTTAAGCGTTTAATTATTAAACGGTTAACTAATAAAATAATGTGTCATCACCAAAAGGTATTTCAACCAAAGTAATGTTATTAGCATAAGAAAGGATATTTATTGTGCAGTACAAAGAAATTGTGCTTCGTTTTGAAAAGCTTCACCTTATCAGAAGAATAATACAGCAAAAGACCACAATAGATTTTCCACTGCACCCTGGGCAGCTTCATTTACTTGAGTTTATTAATTTAAATGCGGGCTGTACCCAGGCTGAGGTTGCGGAAAAACTGATGATCTCCCCTGCTTCTGTAGCAGTGTCAACAAAACGGATGGAAAAAACCGGGCTTATTGAAAAAAGGATAATGAAAGACAACTTAAGATGCAATAGGCTTTATATTACCGAAAAAGGAAGAAAGTTATCCGAACGCTGCCGGAAAGCTTTCGATGAATTTGACAGGGTAATGTTCAGTGGTTTTTCCGAAGATGAATTGGAAGGTTTAAAAATCTGCCTGGACAGATTACTGGATAACATAAACAGAGAGTATTTTTCCAGCTCCGATGATCTGGACTTTTACTCAATACTCGCACTGCGTAAAAAGCTAAAACCTGTAAAGAAAGAAGGAATTGATTAATGAATAGAAAACTACTTCCTTTTGCAAAAAAATACTGGATGTATACTATACTTGCACCACTTTGCATTGTATGCGAAGTTATCCTTGAAGTAAATATTCCGAAAATCATGGCCAATATTGTGGACATTGGAATTTCGAACAAAGACTTGAATTATATAACCAGAATGGGTATTCTCATGATTTTAATGGCCATTCTTTCGCTGTTTTTCGGAGCAATAGCCGCCCGTTTTGCCTCAATTGCCTCAACAGGCTTTGCAAAAGAAGTTCGGCGGGGATTATTTTATAAAATCCAGGATTTTTCATTTGCAAATATGGACAGATTTACCACCGCATCACTGATAACAAGACTGACCACCGATGTTAACCACGCACAGATGACATTTATGATGATGATTCGTATGATGATTCGGGCTCCTATGATGCTGGTCATGGCAACTGTTATGGCAGTGTCAATTAATGCACGGCTTTCTGTTATCTTTCTTGTTGCATTACCGATACTCGCCTTATCTTTATATGTAATAGCCAGGAACGCATACCCGAAGTTCGGAGAAATGCTTAAAAAATACGACAGGCTGAATGCAGTTGTCCAGGAAAACCTCACAGGAATACGTGTGGTAAAGGCCTTTGTACGCGGCGACTATGAAAATGAAAAGTTTTGCGATATAGCAAATCAGGTGCGTGAAACACAGATAAAGGCAGAAAGAATTGTTATATGGAATATGCCCATTATGCAGTTTGTTATGTATGGCTGCATGCTGGCGGTAGCATGGTTTGGTGGAAACCTCATTATCTCGGGTAATATGCAATCCGGACAGTTAATGGGGTTCATAAGCTATATTAGTCAAATTTTAATATCACTTATGATGATTGGTATGATATTTGTAATGTTTGTTATGACAAGGGCATCACTAACCCGGATTAATGAAGTGCTGGACGAAGAAATTGATATTGTAGAAAAAGAGAACAGCATTACAGAAATAAAGGACGGGTCAATAACCTTTAACAATGTTTCCTTCAGCTATACAGGGAAAAAGAGAAATATGGTGCTGGAAAATATAAATCTTTCTATAGGATCGGGAGAAACTATTGGAATCATTGGTGGGACCGGCTCTGGTAAAACAACTCTGGTTCAGTTAATCCCAAGGCTGTACGATGTAACCGAAGGAAGCATAACGGTTGGTGGTATGGATGTACGCGACTACAGCATTACTCATCTTCGTGATGCAGTGGCAATGGTTCTTCAGAAAAATGTTTTATTCTATGGTACCATCAAGGAAAATCTCAGATGGGGAAATGAAAATGCTACTGATGAAGAAATTATTGAAGCTTGTAAAATTGCACAGGCACATGATTTTATCATGTCCTTCCCCGATGGCTACAACACCATGTTGGAACAGGGTGGCGTAAATGTTTCAGGTGGTCAAAGACAACGTCTTTGTATAGCAAGGGCACTTTTGAAAAAACCAAAAATCATAATCCTTGATGACAGTACAAGCGCAGTTGACACTGCAACCGACAGTAAAATACGAGAGGCGCTAAGAAGCGAAGACTTATTTTCAAGGATTTATAAAAACCTTAGCTCGGAAAAGATCACCACAATCATTATTGCACAGCGAATTGCTTCTGTAATGGACGCCGACAGGATTATAGTCATGGATGACGGCAGAATTAATGCCATTGATACGCACGAAGAACTGCTGAGAGATAATGCTATTTACAGAGAAGTTTATGAAACACAGCAAAAGGGGGTTGTTGAACTTGAGGGGGCCTAATCCAAACCGTAAGCAACATGTGGCTATGAAGCCAGAAAATACAGGGAAAACAATTAAAAGAATATTGGAATATTTAAGACCTTACAAATTACAGCTGATACTTGTTATGTTGCTTGTTATTGTCAGTTCTGCAGCTTCGATTGCAGGAACTTACTTTTTGAAACCATTGTTTAACATTTATATAATTCCTTTAATCGGAAAGCAAAATCCCGACCTTTCAAATTTTCTGGAAGTTATTGGATTAATGGCAGTAATCTATGCTGTGGGTGCAGCAGCAGCATATGGATATAACCGCCTTATGCTTAACATATCGGCAGGTACATTATACAGAATACGTACAGATATGTTCAGGCACATGCAATCCCTCCCATTAAAGTATTTTGATACGCATACCCATGGTGAGTTAATGAGCCGTTTTACAAACGATGTTGATACTCTTAGAAACATGCTCTCCCAAAGTTTTGTGCATCTGTTCTCATCAGGCATCACAGTTATAGGTGTTTTTATTGCCATGCTAATTCTAAGCCCGGTGTTAACGGTTGTAGTTGTAGGCATGCTGTTTCTTATGATATTCGTAATTAAAAAACTTGGGGCTCAGAGCGGTAAGTACTTTAGGGAACAGCAACTTGCCATTGGAAAAGTTAACGGTTATATTGAGGAAATGATAGAAGGTCAAAAGGTTGTAAAAGTATTTAACCATGAAAACAAATCAAAGGAAGAATTCGATAAACTAAATGAACAACTGTTTGAAGCGTCAAAAGGGGCTCATTCTTTTTCGGGCATGCTGAGGCCTATAATGGGAAACCTGTCATATATTCATTATTCAATCACTGCCATTGTAGGTGCAATACTTGCAATAACAACCGGGTTAGATCTTGGTTCACTGGCATCCTTTCTGCAGTATACACGTTCCTTTTCTCAGCCTGTTACGCAGATGTCAGAACAGTTTAATACCATTCTGATGGCTTTGGCCGGTGCAGAACGTATATTCAACCTGCTTGACGAAAGACCTGAAATAGACGACGGTACAGTTACATTGGTAAACGCTGAATTCGATTCATCGGGTAAACTGAAAGAAGCAAACCGCCGTACCGGGATATGGGCCTGGAAAATCCCCAACCGAAACAAAAGTGCAACCTATACTCAATTAAAGGGGGATATACGTTTTTCAAATATAGTTTTTGGATATGAAGAAAATAAAACAGTATTAAAAGGAATCACCCTGTATGCAAAACCCGGACAAAAAATAGCGTTTGTTGGGTCAACAGGAGCAGGTAAAACAACCATTACAAACTTAATAAACAGGTTTTATGATGTTCCTGAAGGTGAAATTTTATACGACGGCATTAATATTAAAAATATAAAAAAGGCTGATTTAAGACGTTCCTTATCAATGGTACTGCAGGACACTCATCTCTTTTCGGGCACGGTAATGGATAATATCCGGTATGGCAGACTGGATGCAACAGATGAAGAAGTCATTGAAGCAGCCAAGCTTGCAAATGCCGACTCGTTCATAAGGCACCTTCCCGAAGGCTATAACACAATGATAACTGCAGACGGAATGAACTTAAGCCAGGGACAAAGGCAGTTACTTGCAATAGCCAGGGCAGCAGTTGCCAATCCACCTGTTTTAATCCTCGATGAGGCAACCAGTTCCGTAGATACACGAACCGAATCACTCATTGAAAAAGGTATGGATCAGCTTATGGAAGGAAGGACAGTGTTTGTTATTGCTCACAGGTTATCCACTGTAAGAAATGCCAATGCTATTATGGTTATTGAAAACGGCGAGATAATCGAACGCGGTGATCATGACGATTTAATAGAACAGCGCGGAAAATATTATCAGCTCTATACCGGTATGTTTGAGCTGTCGTAATATGCGTTGTAATGTGCACGATTAAGTATTATTTATGCTTTTTGATTTTCTTTTCAGTATACGATTTTTTATACCGTCAGTATTATATTGGCAAAAAGGCCGATGATTTAATATTTTCGGCCTTTTTCAGCTGTTTGGTGCCACCCGTGCTTTTGCCTCAGAAATCTTTTCGGGCAACATCCCTGTTCCCCGGCATGAAGCACTAAAGCCGCAAGAATGAAAAAGGAAGGCATTATAAAATATCTGTACCGGGTTTGAATTTCAATAAATAAATATGTGGTATAATTTATAAAAATCAAGGTTACAAGGAAAAAAGCCCTGTTTTCTTTCGAAACCGGGGATAACAGTAATATAATGCCGGCAATAAAAATCAGAATATGTAACAATATATAAACAGCCTTATCAAAATATATAATGTTATTTATGGCTTTTTCATATGTAAAATCTTTGTGTTCATTCCATACAGGCCTGCTCATTTCTATGTGGTTTAACGACCAGGAAGTAATCTCCATATTTGCCCACATGATTTTGGTTTTTTCCCAGAAGAACAGGGGTATGCTTTTGCATTTTTCAAAAGAAGCCGAAATTACTTTTCCGGCTTCCCGGAGCCGCATGTTTGGATCTTCAATTGTAATTATATAAGCGTTTTTTTCACTGTACATCCCCTTCGAATCCGTATCCAAGCCCAAAACAAACTTCCATTCAGGGCAGTTGTTCAAAATTCCGTAAGGTGCGGCACCTGTAACTTTAAACAATATTGAAGATACCCCGGCAAGAAACACAAAAACAATAACTGATACAAGCGTTCTTGATAAGACATTCTTTATGTATTCCCATTTGAAATTGCCGGCAAGGCCGATAAAAGCATGAATAAGCATTGCGGCGATTATCAAAACTGCCTCGGGGCGCATTAAATTCCCAAGGAATAAAAATATGCCGGATATCAGTGCCCTGCGCCAGGAAGGGTTCACCAGGTAGAAATAGATGCCTAGCATAAAAAACATAAGAGATATGTGCTGATTGGTCAGAACAGAAGAAAGCAGAACCGGTGCAGGATATACTGAGTATAAAACAGCAGTGATAAATGCAGCGCGGGAATTTGTACATTTTCCGGCAATTAAATAAATCAGCACATTTGTAACAACCATAAAGGCTACATTAAGCAGCTTTAATGCGAGCTCAGAACCAAACAGTTTTAAAATAAAGGCTTCATAATAAACAAAGGGAATCTGATAGCCCCATGCTGAAAAGAAAGAATTTTCAAGCCAGGACTTATCACCTGCAACCACTTCCCTTGCTGCATTATAAATCAAAAAAAATCACCGTCAACAGGTGTCTGGACAAACAGAACAAAACACAAACGTGGGATAAGGCTGGTAATTATAATTAATACTATGTATATTTTTTTGGGTATATCGACTTTTATGAGAAAATATAACGTAACTGAAACAATGACTAAGAGTAAGGTTAAATAGACAAATACACTGCAGCCTTTAACCGATAAAACAACTTCTGTATTTTGATACAGAGTAATGGCTGATAACAGTATTGTACATATAAGTACAATTATCGCAGCAATATTCAAAAAACAATCTGTCACCCCTGTTTTTCTGAGTATATTCATGATAATATCCCCTCATATTCCTATTAGTTCCATTAACAGCTTTAGATATTTTATCATATTCTTTATGTATTTTCTATTAAATATATAATTAGCCATGTTAAGCTTTGCCTTTAATGACTGTCAGAATATTGTTATTTACAACAAGAAGAACATACTGTTTAATGTATTGAATGGTAATATACGGCATTTGCCGTTTACAACGTATGTAAAGTCCGGTAAATACGCCTGTGCCCGGAAGAAGGAAAGAACAAAGTGCATTATGAATCAGATGAAAATTTGGCTCACACAAGGCAGTATATTATTTTTGGAGATGATAAGAAATTCATTTATAAAAAGAACAATAAGTATTACATATACGATATAAACAGAGATAAAAAAATTTCAGAATTTGAAAGCTTCGCGGATCTGCAGGAAAGCCAGGAAGAGTTTATCAAAGACTACCAGTATCAATATGTTAACAGATATGAGCGCCTTCCTGTGACAGAGAGCTAAGGGAATTTATATTAGGCTTAAGCTATCAAAAAGGCAGGGTAATACAAGGTATCAGCAAGACAACAGGGAAAACGGTTGTTATTATTAATAATAAATACTGAACTTCTTGTTCTCAAAGACTATGGTTGGATGTTAAAAGTGCTGTCTAATAAAGAACCCATGCCTGTGTATGATTATTGGCCTGTCCTTATGACTGGAAGATTATTTTAAAAGCCCAAGTTCTTTAAGGGGGAAAATTCTGAAAATGGCTCTTCCGGCTATTGTGTTCTTGTCTACAGGACCAAAGATTCTGCTGTCTTTGCTTGCTCCGGGCATACGGTTGTCGCCAAGGACATAGATGCAATTTTCAGGTACTACCATATCACTGAACGGGCCTGTCGCAAAAGTATCCCCGCCACTGATATAGTGTTCATCAAGCTTTTCACCGTCTACAAAAACATTGCCGTTCTTTATCTCAATCTTTTGTCCCCCGGTTGCAATTACCCGCTTAACCGCATAAGTCTTACCCCTGCCTAACAAATCCGGTATTTTGACCACAACAATATCACCCTGCTTAATGCTGCCAAACCGCTGGGTAAGCTTTTCAATAATCAGAATGTTTTTGTCCTTTAATGTTGGAAGCATTGAGTTTCCCTGAACTATGGTGAACTGGCCTATGTAATTAATGATAAACAGAGTAATGACAATGGCCAGTGCAATATGCACCAGCCAGTCGATTATCTCTTTTTTTACAACATCATTTTTCATTTTCAGCTTCCACCGGTTGAATGTGTAATTCTTTCAACTGCTCTTCATCAACAAAATCTGGAGCACCTGTCATCAGGCATGAGGAATTCTGAACCTTTGGAAATGCAATAACATCACGTATTGAATCACATTTTGCCATAAGCATAACCATTCTGTCCAAACCAAAGGCCAGTCCGCCATGGGGTGGTGTTCCATACCTGAATGCCTCAAGAAGGAACCCAAACCTCTCCTGTGCCTCCTGTTCCGAAAGACCAATAAGTTTAAAGATTTTTTTCTGAAGCTCCTGGTTGTGAATACGGATACTTCCACCACCCAGTTCAACCCCGTTTAGTACGATATCATAAGCCTTTGCACGTACTTTTCCTGGTTCGGAGTCCAACAGCGAGATATCTTCATCCATCGGCGCAGTAAATGGATGGTGCTTTGCAACCCAGCGCTTTTCCTCATCATCATATTCAAACAGCGGAAATTCTGTTACCCAGAGGAAGTTGGTCTTATTTTCATCACGGAGATTTAGTTTTTCTGCAATTTCAAGACGCAGATGTCCAAGTGCCTCAAAAACAATATCATTTGAATCTGCTACAAAGCAAATAAGGTCGCCCGGTTCTGCCTGAACTTTATTAAGAATACCCTGAATTTCATCTTCTGAAAGAAACTTTGTGAAAGAAGATCTTAAGTTTCGCTCCTCAACAACAATCCAGGCCATTCCTTTTGCACCATAGGTTTTAGTTACCTCTGTTAAGGCATCAATTTCCTTTCTTGAAAACTTGGCACCACAGCCCTTGGCATTTATTGCCCTTACACTTCCGCCCTTTTCAATAGCACCGGAGAAAACTTTAAACCCTGAATCTTTAACTATTTCTGTTACATCCACCAATTCAAAACCAAAACGGGTATCTGGTTTATCCGAGCCAAAGCGTTCCATAGCCTCGGCGTAAGTCATCCTTTGAAACGGAATTTTAACATCAATTCCAAGAGCCTCGCCAAAAACACGTTTTATAAATCCTTCACAAACGGTTAATACATCCGGAACATCAACAAAGGACATCTCAAGATCTATCTGTGTAAATTCAGGTTGTCTGTCGGCACGCAAATCCTCGTCCCTGAAGCATTTAGCTATCTGAAAATATCTGTCAAATCCTGAAACCATCAAGATCTGCTTAAACAATTGAGGGGATTGGGGAAGCGCGAAGAATCTTCCATGAAATACTCGGCTTGGAACAAGATAATCCCTTGCGCCTTCGGGCGTACTCTTTATTAAAACAGGTGTTTCAATTTCCAGAAATCCCTTTTCATCGAAATAGTCCCTGGCAATTTTAGCCACCTTATGCCTTAACATAAGATTTTTTTGCATAGTGGGGCGTCTTAAATCCAGAAACCTGTATTTTAATCTTGTTGCTTCGCTGGTATCCACATCATCTTCAATATGGATGGGTGGTGTTTCTGCCTCGCTTAAAATTCTGAGCTCACTGGCTATTACCTCCCACCTTCCGGTTTTTAAATTGGGATTTATATCCTCACGTATTTGCAGAACTCCTCTTACGGCAATTACATACTCGTTGCGGATCTGAAGGGCCTTGCTGTGAAGTTCACTGTCAAGCTCACTTTTAAACACAACCTGTAATAATCCTGTTCTGTCACGAAGATCTACAAATATAAGTTTGCCAAGTTCCCTTCTTTTTTGAACCCAGCCCATAACCACAACTTCGCATCCGACGTCTTTGTCGGTAACCTCACCGCACATATGAGTTCGATTCAAACCTGCCAGGTTTTCTGCCATAACTTCATCTCCTTTAAGACCAAACTTAGTAATTATATATTTAAGAAAATACAATATCAGTTATTCGTTTTTGTTACCCTGCTTATATTTTAATAATCTGTCAACTATCGTATCTATATGGATGTCTTTAGTTTCACCTGTTGACATGTTCTTTAATTCAGCTTTACCGCTTTCAACTTCAGAATCGCCTAAAATAATTGCAAACCGGGCATTAATTTTATTAGCATATTTCATCTGTGATTTTACGCTCCTGCCCATAATATCCTTTTCACATGGAATACCGGCAGTCCTCAGCTTTAGTGCAATACTTTCGGCAAGCTTTTCAGCTTTTTCACCGATAAACCCTATGAAAATATCAGGACCTTCGGGCAGCGGAACTTCTATATTCTGACTGTCCATTTCAAGCAAAAGCCTTTCAATTCCAAGGCCAAAGCCAATACCCGGGGTAGGACTCCCTCCGCATGCCTCTACCAGCCCATCATACCTTCCGCCACCGCAGACTGTCCCCTGCGAACCAATGTTTTCTGACACGAATTCAAATACAGTACGGGTGTAATAATCAAGACCACGAACAATTCCCTTGTCGATTGAGAATGGTATATCCATTGTAATTAGCTTTTCCCTGACTTTGTCAAAATGCATTGCACAGTCTTCACAAATATGATCCAGTAACGCCGGAGCATTTACAAGTTCATTTTTACAACTTTCTATCTTGCAATCTAAAATGCGCATTGGGTTTCTGTTAAAACGGTCCCTGCATGTTTCGCAAAGCTTTCCAAGCCTTATACCAAGGTATTCTTTCAGTATTTTGTTATATTTTTCACGACAGACAGGGCATCCGATACTGTTAATGTTCAACTTAAGGTTCTTTATACCAAGCTCATTAAAATAAAGATGTAAAAGAGATATAACCTCAGCGTCGGCACCGGGATCAGCAGAGCCGAACAGCTCCACGCCAAACTGATGGAATTCCCGGTATCTCCCTTTCTGAACATTCTCGTACCGGTATGCTGTAATATTGTAAAACAGTTTTACAGGCTGTGGCCAGGATGACATACCGTTCTGGATATAACTTCTGACAACTCCTGCAGTACCCTCTGGTCTTAATGTAATGCTTCTTCCACCCTTGTCATTAAAAGTATACATTTCCTTCTGAACAATATCTGTTGTGTCACCCACACCACGCTGAAACAATTCGGTATGCTCAAAAACCGGAATACGAATTTCCCTGAAACCAAACCTGTTTGCTACTTCTCTGAATTTTTCCTCAACATAATACCATTTATATATCTCGTCGGGTAAAATATCTCTCGTTCCTTTGGGTGCCATCGTTAACATTTACATCACTCCCATAAAAATAAAATTCTGCTGTTTTTCCAGAACAAAAAAACCTCTGTCCACAAAAAGGGACGAGAGGCATTCCCGCGGTACCACCCTATTAGAAGATTTACTTCCACTTTTGTCCTTAACGCAGACCAATCGTGCCGGACTACGGGAAATAATACCTTTCATCCGACAGGCTCCAAAGTGTCCTTTCACCGTACTGTTATCCCAAAAGCGCTCTCAGTCACGACGCTTTCTCCCTGTGGACAGAACAGCGACTCTTCCTTTTCATCGCCTTTCCTGTATTGATAATGATTATAAATGAAATTGTAATCAATTGTCAACCGTGATTTTGCCTGCCGATGTTTTACGCCTTTAAAACAGAATCATAAAATTTAAAGCGGGGAAAAACCCCGCACCGTCAAACAGATTAATCTAGAATAGCTTCTAATTCTTCAACACCAACGTATGCTTTTGGAAGCAAATCATTTCCACCAACCTGCAACCTGCCCGATTTGATTAGTGCTTTAACAGCTTCCACAGACCAGTCTGATAATTCTTTATAATCGTAAAATTGTGTTAGTTCAATATCTGAAATATCTATTTCATGTATTTCTCCTGTTATGCTCCCGATATTATACAGCAGAGTGAATAACATTTCCCGGGTCAGTAAAATATCTGCTCCTATCTCATTACTGCCAATACCATTAACAAACCCGATTTCTTTAGCCTTTGCATAATATCCTGCATTGTCCCCCGAGGCATCGACAAAATTATCCGACCAATCCTCCATGGGTTCTATGCCATAAGCTTCCATAATGGCTACAATTGCTTCACCACGGGTTATAGGCTTCCTGGCCTTAAATGTCAGAATACCAAAAACAGAAGTATCCTGATATGCATTTCCTGTTGCATCATTCCACGTAGCTATACTCTGGCGCGCACCATCCCTACCATCATTAATCTGTACATCAAAACCAATCTGCATGTTACTTACAGGTTTAATCGTTCTAAATGGTATTTTTACTTCCACAGTATAATTTGTTCCCGAAACTTCAACTGCAGATTCAAATCCCTGTGCAATACTTTCGGGATTAAATGATGTTTCATTTTCAAAATTAACTCTGTACTGTCCATCATCAGCCTGATAAAATGATGTTTTTGCATTGTTTTCATCTATGAAAACTTCAATCGAGTCCTGTTCCCATGGGTTGGCACTTCCCTTATCAAGCTGTGTGTCATTTACTTTAAACAGAACATACAGATTGCTCTCGTCATAAAGAACCCTCGCTGTTCCACTGGCACCGTGCCATGCTGTCTGATACCGGTTTATTGGAATCTCAGGAGCATTGTTCCAAACCTTTTCTGCTTTTCCGTCGATCTCAGGTGTGCCATAACTTGCATATGACCTGTTAGCTTCTGTTGTTTCAGGTTTATGTTCCTCAATGAACTTATCGGGATCAACCACAGCATAATATGCAGGCTTGGCTTTAAGGGCCTTATCAAACAACAGTGGATTTTCGGCAGCTCTCCAGCTTGAACCGTCATCCATTCCCCAGAAGGTAACCCGGGCAATATTCTCAGCATTATCTCCGAGAAGCTTAAACAATTGAGCGTACAGGTAGCCCTGGGCGTTGGCTTCCTTTTCAGATAAATGGAAATCACTTCCTGCCCTAACGTCAAGCTCGGTAATGCTGACTTCTACACCTAAGTCGATAAACCTTTCCAGTGATAACTCAATATTTGTGGGATTTGTGTTTACTGAATAGTGTCCCTGCATACCTATACCATCAATAAGAAGTTTTCCCGGATGGGTTTTTCGGTAGTTTTCATTGATCTCCTTTACCATATTGTAAACTGCTTGTGCCTTATTCTGATTATCCAGGTTGTAATCATTATAATAAAGCTTAATATCCCAATCGGGATGTTCGTCCAGCACCTCTCTTGCTGCAAGGAAAGCCTGCTCTACGTAATCTTCACCAATAGCATGATACCATGGGGATTTTCTAAGTGACCCCTTCCAATCCTTAGGTTCAGGTGGATTGTCGTTCATGGCTTCGTTAACAACATCCCAGGATATAACCCTGTCACCAAAGTGCTCAACAACCTTCCTGATGTGATTTCTCATATTCTCAAGGGCTTCCTCCCTGCTGAGATAAGCCGTATTTCCCTCAGTATCTGTTGAAGTATGCATCCATACGGGAGTTTGCTGATGCCAGACCAGTGTATGCCCATGTACTTTCATTCCAATGCTAAGTGCAGCATCAACAAGCCTATCAGCACCGTTAAAGGTAAAATTACCCTTAGTACGCTGAAGTTCGCTGGGTTTCATTGCATTTTCAGCCGTTACAGAATTGAAATGCATATTTAGCAGATCAAACCTTATGCCATCCAAATCCTGCAATGATATTGCAGTTCCAATGAGAAATTTATCCTGATAAACCTCTTTAACAGGTTTCAATTCTTTTTGAATTCCTTCCGCTTTTAAGCCTGTAAGTTCAAAGCTGATGTCGTCAATATAGAAAGAAGCTTCAGGGCTGTCGGGGCTTTCTAAATATATTGTTATATATTCGCTGCTCACATTGTTATAGCGGTATGTTCCCTCTAATTGAACCCAACCGTCGTCTGTACTTATGGTCTTCTTTGCAAGATTTACATAACTTGCCCCTGTGCCATCTCCGATTTGCGTGGACAATTGAATTTGTGCACTTTCAGGTGAAATCAGTTTAACATAGACAGAAACTTTATATTCGTTACCCTGTTCCACAAATTTCTCCACACGCAATGAAGGCCCATGCCATGTTTGGGTTCTTCTCTCTGTTTTTAACGAGTATTGCCCACCTTCGGTATGATTTGCTTCATCGGTTACCGTAAGAGTTTCAGTTGCCCCTCTGCTTTCAAAACCTCCTGTGGTCTGATCTTCAAAGGTTACTGTTGTAAAATCCTCAGCAGGAGGCCTTGGTTGTTCATCGCCGCCATTACTTGGAACAAACAGCTCTTTAATTAGTATTTCTCCAATATAAAATGGCACCGATGCTCCGGTGTCATTTGACTGAATCCTCAGACTGGTATCTTTATCGGTATCCACAGTATATATACCCGTTAGCGTGAAAACCTCTCCTGCTTTAATGTCTACGCCTCCCCACCAGCCGTAGCTGTTAACTGTCTGAAGCCAGATTTGAGAGCCATCCGGAACGTCTGCCTCCGGGTCAACATATCCTTTTACCGTAATTGCATAAGTCCTCCCATTTTGTAAACCTATATCACTGAATCTGAAATCAGCGGCATCCCAGTTATTAGTTCTGTCAGATACATACAGAGCCGCCCCGTCGTCATTTCCGTCAAATATTATACCGGTAACCTGTGTTAGGCTTGCATCTCCCGACTGTACCGCTATACCTTTCCCATACAAAAAACTTTCATGATAAACTAAAACTTCTGCCTTTGCAACAGGTATGCATAAAAGTAGATATATGAACACTAATAAAAATGCTGCCGTTCTTTTACAGTTCGACAAAGCAACCATATCAAACCACCTCCAATGATTTATCAATAGGATCATTGTATTGCTCCAGGTGCTCATTTTGAAAAGATTATCTAATACAGCTTAATATGTCAATAATTAGTATAATTGTCGATTTTTATATCGTGTTGTTAGTCATTGTATATATTTTCTATGGTATGGTAAAGAGTTATTATTCTTTTACACTGCCAATTGCAAGCCCGTGTATAAAGTACCTTTGCAGAAATGGATAAACCATCAGGATGGGCACAGCTGTTACAATCGTAATAGCAGCCCGAATTGACTGGGGTGTAGAAACGTTTGATGCTCCTGCCTGAGCTGCTGAATATG
>JAAYNA010000170.1 GCA_012521105.1 Clostridiaceae bacterium | reverse complement strand
TGTAATACCTGTCCACCAACAGACTGAAGCATTCAGTATCGCCATTCAGTACCAGATCTACTATCTGCCTGTCTTCCACACCTGATCCTCCGGCATGTCAAAATACGATTTCATTACTTTATACAAGTCATACCGCAAAAAGGTAACGGTTTTCGGAAATTTCCGCTTCATTGAGCATGTGCATGACATGGGGCAGCTCATCGCACATTATGCCTTTGGCGACATTGTTGAGACACCACCAGAAATTGTTGCGGCAGGAGTAATAGAACAGTGATGACGGGGGCTCGATATGCCAGCATCTGTCGCCTTCTGCCCGCTTCGCATGTTTCTCCCCCGATCTGTCCACATTATATGCCACTCAGCTCCGTCTTCTCAACTTTATTCTTATTATATAATCCCCATCGCAATATGTACGATGATCCCGATTCCAGTTGGCAGCTATATAGTCGGCAACTTTTAAAAGATGAGAGTACTTCTTATTCAGTCCACAACTGTAAACAACAATTGAAGTCAAAGGGTCTCTTGCTGCAGGCACTTCACATTCCACTGTCCATGAATACTTTCTTCCATGATGAGTCGCAATAAGTATATCCAAACAGTCTTTTTGGGCATCATCGATATAATCATAATCCTGGTCTCCGGCTATAAGGATATTTATTTGATTATTCTCATTGCTTTCATCTACCGTGATCGCATCGATGCACATAGTTAATCCTGTTTCATGGTAGTCGCTTGCTATTCTGCCTGGATTATGTCCTGAAACTCCGCCGCAGGTGATCCTGCCGTAAGCAAAAACAATATCTTTGTCTATTATATTTACAGTCCCACCTTGTACGATGATTTCTGCAAGTTTATGCCTGAGCTGCTTTTTAATGATCTGGGCAGGTATGTACCAGTGACATACGTAAGCATTTGGCTCATATGCAATCCCCAGCCAATGGTCCTTATGTAAATGAGACAAGATTATAGCAGCTTTTGCATTTACAGGCAATCTTGCTCCGGCTGGTTTTGTTGTGGCATCACTTCCATAAGGCATACCATAGTCAAAATATATAAAAGGATCCGAATTATCAACAGACAGCGACGTAGCGAGCGCTTGCCCTACATTGTGTACTTTAAATAAATAAACACAATCATCTCCATTATTAACCAATTTTCCCAAGGGCTCGATTTCCTGAGTTGGTGATATGTGCCATTCCAATTCACGATTGATTTCATCAACAAGGTCACGATATTCTCTGGCATTGTGAATTTTAAGATAATCTGCGCTGCCAGGTTCACTGAATTTCAGAATTTCATCTTGATTTTTTATGTAACCGATATCAAAGCATTTATCCAGAAGAAGCATATCGTTACCAACTGTATTTTCGCCAGGAGCAGTTTTATAATGCCTGTGTGAACCTCTTATCCAGAAACAGCTTATCTCATATTCGCTGTTAAGAGAATCTGGTATCAGATTTCTATCGATATATGATTCTAAAATATCCAAATAGTAATTTTTCTTGATTATTTCGAAACTATCAGAATCCACAGTATTCCTTGACTCTGCCAATCCCTGGATCTTGTCGAAAAATCATTTACTCTTTGCATGAATCGCTCAGTGTCATCCAACAGCAGAGAGTCAATTAATTCAATATGGACTTCTCCTGTATTTTCCTTATATACTAAGGCATAAAAGGTAAGCTCCATTCTGGCAAACCCATATCTTTTCGAACCTATTCCGTTTTGAAGCCCGAATTTCAGCCGGCGTCCCATTTGCCTGAGGTAGTTATTGGATACAGTAGTGTAAAGCCTGAATTCAAAGTATCTCTCTTCCACGAAACTATGCTTCAGATTTGCGCCGAAAACTTCAGAAAGAGTGTCGTTAATAATTTGGGCATGCTCTTCAAGATTGACCTGTTTACGTAAATCGGCATTTCTGAGTTGGTATCGATATATATATGCCAATTCTATTTTACCCCCACTATGCATTATGACAGATTTATACATATTTCTGTAATAGCCAAGATAATTATGTATCATCTGTACATAATTTGTCAAAACTTCGCATGATAAGTTCATGCGGAATGCAGTAGAGACTTCCTTTTATTGACACCAGTCATTAACTGGCAGCAGCGTCAGCCTAGAACCTGTTCGTTTCAAGCGCGCGCAAATCATCGTGGCTCCCGTGATATAGCATCCTGTACAGCAACCGTCCGTCTGTCCTGCCATACGTTCTTCCATAATATGGTTATCAGGACTCCGGGACGGTTTTTATGTCCTGGTCATAGTGTAAAGTTTTTGAGAATGCAACAAAGTATCCTGATGTAATTGGTTGTAGTGCAGAAGGCCATGTAAGCCATGTTTTAAGCGAAAGACTTAGTAGCCGTCCAATGGGCTGGAGCTTGACAG
>JAAYNA010000169.1 GCA_012521105.1 Clostridiaceae bacterium | reverse complement strand
CTTCTAAGCACTAAATTATTTGCCCTTTTTCTCCACTCTATTCTGCTGTCAATGTCCGATTTTCAAATTACTTACATTTCTGTAATATCAACTCGTTGTTTTCATAACTTTTTTGACACTACCTTATTTACTTCAGTTTTATTTTCGATATATCCGAAATCAACTAATCCTCAATATTTTCACAGGCACTGTACGAATGTTGAAGCACAACATACAGTGCCATTTAATACATATTAAATTACTCCTTGCCGGTAAAATAAATCCTCTCATATTCTTTATGTTCAATCTGCCGATCTACCTTTATTTTTAAAATGGTATCTGCAAGGGACTTTTCATCGGCAGGCAGATTTTCAGGCAGTTTAATGCTTAAAAGACCATCGGTTATATTGTATTCACATGGCACACCGTCAAAGGTTGTCACTGTTTTAACTTCATAGGGCGCAATCGGCAGCTTTTGCCCTGTGAATTTATCTCTGTCGATTATGTGCAGATAAATTGTATCCCCTGAACTGGTTGTTCCATAAACATGATCAACAGGTTCAATTGGACCCCCGCGAGTGTTATAAATGCTTTCACCATAAGTCCTGAGCCAGTCGCCTATCTCTTTGATACGGTTAGCTATCTCAGGTGAAACCTTTCCGTTTCTGTCTGGTCCAATATTAACAAGCCAATTGCCATCACGGCAAACCACATTTACCATCATTCGAATAAGCCAGTCAAAATCAGAAACGGGATCATCGGGCAGCCATCCCCACGAGGTTCCGCTGCAGATACACATACATTTTTCCCAGGGTACCGGCAGTATTTTACCTACAATCTCATGACTTCCCTCATCGCAGTAAAAATCGCCTTCCCAGCCCGAGCGCGGATTGCACAGCATCTTCGGATTATAGCTTTTAGCCATTTTGTTCAGCTTTTCGGGCTCCCAGAACCATGCGCTTGATGTATCGCTTCCTTTATGAGCAAGCCATGCCCCATCATACCAGAGGATATCGATTTTGCCATATTTACTGCACAACTCCTCTACTTGAGCATAACACTGCTTCTTCATTAAAGCTGCATTCTCGGGCAGGCCTTTGGGATCAAAATAGCCCGGAAACCGCCAGTCCATAGGAGAATAATACAGACCAACTCGCAGCTCTGCCTCACGGCATGCCTGTACATATTCGGCAACAAAATCCCGCTTTGAAGCGGTATTATAACTGGTAAAACCCTCGTAGCTGCCGGGGCTGTCCCATAAAGCAAAACCATCATGGTGTTTCGTTACGAAAACCATGTATTTAGCCCCGAAGGATTTTGCCAGATGGGTCCATTCTGTCATTTTGAAATCTTTAGGGTTAAACTCCCATGCTAAAGCCTCATACTCTTCTTTAGGAATCTGTTCATTATATCGGACCCATTCTCCGCGTCCGAGGATGGAATACAAGCCCCAGTGAACAAACATTCCTATTTTCGCATCCCGCCACCACTTCAAGTCTTCAGGAGAAACATTCAGTTCAGGGCAACGGACACCTCCCAGACTTTTCAAATTTATGCTGCTTTTCAGCATAGATTTTAGCTCAGCGCCGGTCATTTCCCGGGGTTTCTTTTTCACCATAACTCCTCCATTCCCAAAATCATTTCTTTAAGATCCTGTCTTGTATTGTATATTACTAATTATTTCGCTCAATTCTGTTCGTACAGCCAGTCCAATGTCTCGAGGCCTTCCCCGTCCAGTCCGGTATCTCTGGTATTTAACCTTTCTGAAACAGGAACCAGTCCCAGTAAAACATCGGGTACAGATGCAGGCCGTTACAGCCAAGGAGACTTTGCCCGGCTTTTACGCATTTTTGTATATATGCCGGATTATTAAATCTGAAGGGCTCCAGATTGGCGAGGATATGAACATTCATTATATGGGTGGTTCCCAATGCGCTCAGTTCAAAGCTTCATAACTGGCGCATCGGAATATGCGATCTCCCGTGGAATCTCACCCTCTTCATCAATTCTGTCAATCAGCTCAAGTAAGCCATACAACGCGCCGGTTTCATCACCACCCACCACCAGCGTCAGTCTTGCCGGTATGGTTTCCAGGTACATTCCCTCATAGCCCGGTTTTGTGCTGTGATATATCAAAAGTTCATTTTCTTCCAACCATGCAATAAAGGAATCCTGCTCAGCAATTCCCACATAAATCTTTTCGCCCTCTATGTTTCGGTATTCTGCGAAGTTTTCAGGAAGGGTTTCCTGATATAGCTCGTATCCATTTTGCACCAGTGTCTGCCTGATACGTTTCAGGCCAAACAGTATTCTTTTTTTATGGTTTTCACCTGTCCGCGACAACAGGATGGTTACTTTTTTATTCACACTCTAAAATCCCCTTTTATGTTGCTCCAGTTTTTCTCTGCATAATCCAGAAGTTTCCTGGCATCGGCCATGGGCATGGGATTAAAATAAAAATAAAGACAATCCGAACCGTATCGCTTAACCAGACGTTCGCAATTTGCGATCCAGTCGTCAACAGTTCCCGAATAAACCTTTATCCACAGCGATTTTCCGGCTGCTCTTGCTTTATCGTAAATTTCATACCAATCCTCAAGTGTGCCATCGGGACCATGATCACCACTTGTCCACTGAAGTGCGTCGATCTCTTCAATTTCCATCAATGCGTCAACATGCTTAATCGCATCAGGCCCATCCAGGTGATAAAGAACATTGTCCAGCTTTCTTGCCTGCTGACGTAATGAATCCTGAACAAAATCGCGGAATTGCTGCGGAGACATGAGTGCAGAGAAATCGCACTGCAGCTTTGCAGTTTTTCCGGGACCCCATATGGAAAAAACGGTAAATGCCGACGAGTTATCAGGCATTTTAATTATGTCGTAAAAGCTGTCATAGTAATTGAAATAAACATCATTGACCTGCCTGATTCTCTCTTCAATGATTTCGGGCTCATCAATCAGGTCAAAAATCATATTCTGAGCACCCCTCATTGATACCAGGACATCTAAATTCTCCATAAGATCGGGAATGGTCATAACAAAATCACCACGGGCAAGTTCTGCACATTTCTTCACTACTTCTATATGTTTTTTATACCATTTATTGTCGGGGTTAAACTCAAAAGCCGGTATATCTGCCCAGTCCTCAACAAATTCGTTAAACCATACCGTGCGCTCCTGCCATGTTATTTCACATCCCAGATAAGCTGCAATGGAGCCCGGTCCGAAATCCACACTCAGATTTGGAAAGGATTCCCCAAGGATTTCGGTATTCTGGCACCAGTTGCGGAACCGGCCTACAATTTTTCGGCATTTGTCCATTTTTCTTCGGGAGAGCTCCATTCATACTCTTCGGGAAGCGGGACTGGATCGTCTTTTTTAGCCATAACAATCATTAATGGCCTTCCCTCGTTTTTGCGTCTCCACCAGTTTATGAACTTTTGCTGTGTTTGAGGCCAATTTGCTTTATTAATCATTTTAAGGCTCCTTTCTTTTAACCACCTTTTCTATCACATAGAATATACGGCGAGAACAGCTCTTCGGTTATTTACTTTTGCGTGAATGCAAAATGATCTCACATTCGCTGTAATCACGTACAGGCTTCATCTTTCCGTCTGTCACGCTGGCTTGTACCTTTGCATCACCTTTTTTCCAAGACAGTGCTGTATATAAATATTCGCCCTGCTCATAAGAATAACCGTTGCCAGAGTCTTCATAAATCTTTCCGCGGGCGGTATCTTCAGCATATATATGAAGCTTTACAGACGCAGATTTGAGCTGAGCAGTATTGGTCAACGCCTCTGTCATTGGGATGATACTTCCTTCCCTGATGAAAAGGGGAATACGGTCAATGGGTGCATCGGCCTCAATCCACTGCCCACCTTCATAAAACTCATCGGTCCAAAAATCATACCAGTTAGCTCCCGCAGGCAGGTAGACGCGTCTCTTTTTCTCCTTATTAACAGGTTTTGAATCCTTAACATAATACATTGGCTCTGTTACAGGACATACCAGTATGGAGTCGCCAAACAGGTACTCATCATTAATCTCACAGGCTACCTCATCATGGGCAAAATCGAAAGCCAGCATCCTCATAATGGTTGCATCATCATGCCATACTGCACCGGCACAGGAATAAATATAAGGCAGTAGTCTGTATCGCAGCTGGTTCATTGCTATCAGCGCATCATAAAACATATCGCCAGGTTCTCCAAAATTCCAGATCTCTCTTCGGACATCGGTTCCGTGGCTTCTGAATATGGGAAGAAAAGTGCCCATCTGGAACCACCTGGTAAACAGTTCACGATACCCTAAGTCATCTGTACCTTTTTCATAATCGCCATTCCAGAACCACTGTTTTCCACGTTTTACGAAGAATGCGCCTATATCCAGAGTCCAGTATGGAAGCCCTGTGACACAGAAATTAAGGCCTGCGGCAATCTGTTTTTTAAAAACCTGCCAGGTTGCGCTGATATCTCCCGACCAGGCAATTACACCATACCGCTGGGCACCGGTATAAACGCTGCGGGTAAGATTAACAACACGTTTGGGGGAATCTGTCTGACGCTGCCCTTCATACATGGTACGGGCATGAACCAGACCATATGAATTGCACTTCTCAACAGGTATGTAATTTGAAGCCTCTGTGACAAACTCATGATACATCGCACTTGCTTCGGGCTCAGCCATATGGCTCCATTCAGGAGTAAAAGGTTCACTGGAATCACACCACCAGGCGTCAATACCTTTGTCAAAGAGCCCTTCCTTCGCCTGTTTCCAGTAAAGCTCACGCGCCTCTTGCCGGAAGGCATCATAAATATTACTTGCTGGCAAAAGGAGTCCTTTTTCAAAGAATTCATTGTAATTATCGCTTGCTTCATTCATGTTGGGCCAGACCGATATCATTAGATGTGCGTTTTGCCCGTGCAGTTCATCCATCATCTCTTCAGGTGATGGGAATCTTTCAGGATCAAAGGTTTTCTGTCCCCAAAGGTTACCCTTCCAGGAACACCAGTCCAGTACAATGCAATCCAGCCCAATATTTCTTTCCCGGTATTCCTTTACAATATCCAGAAGCTCCTTTTGTGACTCGTAACGTTCCTGGGACTGGATAAATCCAAATACCCATAAAGGCAGCATAACGGCTTTGCCCGTTAAAAACCTGTAGCCTTTGATAATAGAATCAAAATCCTCTCCTGCAATGAAATAATAATCCATTTGAATATCTGCTTCGGTATATAGATATGAACCGTAGTGGGTATCGTTAAATATGGCTGTACTTCCTGTTGCCAGCAGGATTCCATAGCCTTTGGTTGAAACCAGCATTGGAATCGCAATTTTCATATTTGCCTGATGAATATACTGGGTGGTTCCACGCAGATTCAGAACCCCTTCCTGTGCCTGACCCAGGCCGTACAGTTTTTCATCCTGTTGCCAGTTCAAATAAAGTCTGGTGCGATACAATTTTCTGTCAAATACTCTGGTTGCTTCTTTTATTCTTTTCTTTAATCCATCCGGCGTTTCAATTTCTTCAATCACGGTATTTTCATCAATAACAGTCTTGTACGAATCAAATTCTTCTAAAGTCCTGCTCTCCTGCTCCCTCTCAGCCAGCAGCAGTTTTCCGTCCCTGTTGTAATACTGTATTGAGCCTGTTTTTTTGTTTACAGAAAGCCTCAGGCAGGCAGTCTCAAGTTCAATTGAATCTTCCTTTTCCTTATAATCCCACACTGTATGATTATCGTGTGGCAGAATACCAATCCCGCAAGTCTCCTCAAAAGTACCCTCCCGGGTAAAGGATACCCGTATAATGGAATCACTTTGGGGCGACAGGCGCAATAGTCCGTATTCACTCCTTAAGTAAAGGCCGTCAGATTTATTAATAACTTCTGTAACAGCGTAGGATTCTCTAATACTAACTTCAAGCATTTCAAACGCTCCTTTCCTGCTCTGCACGATCTACTTACGTTAAGACCACTGCTTGCTTCATTAAATAGTTCTTGGTAAACAGATCAAGCTTTACATACATATCTTCCAGGATCACCCTGGTGTTTAACTAGTGTGGATAGGTTCAAACTTATATGCACATAGGCCTGAACCAATGATATCATTGATATGGCTTCTATCGGATTCAAAAGGATGAGCATTCAGGAGCAGACCAATGGACGGGAATTATTCCAGCACCCGGATTTCGCCAGGACTGCATATAAGTGAATTTAGTATCGGTTTAATAAACTGCACAAAAAACGTTCACCAACTCTGCCCTATAAACTCACCCTATGTTCCAGGCTCTGCCAGGGTTATGGGCATCATCTCATAAACATTCTTGGGACCACCAAAGGAGAATATCAGAGGCTCCGGTAGACTGGCAGAAACCAAATCGGCAAGAGGCCCCATAAAGGTAATAAACAATAACCTTGGATCATCCTTATGCATTTCAGATAACTATAGAATTTTCATGATCTTATACTAACAAATTAATAAAATAAGTCAATGAAGATTAAATATTTAAGTTTAATTTAATTTAATTTAATTTAACTTTTTATAATTATTTCAATAAAAGAGCCTGATAAAAATAACCGGAGCGTCCTCCGGTTAACTACGGTACCTGTTATTGTTCCTCGAGCTTTTTGTTGATAAATTCCAGGCGCTTCTCCAGTACAGATTTTTGGTTCCGGAGCAATTCTTTCTGTATTTTTGGACCTGTCTCACCAATTGCAAAACATCTGCCAAATCTCTTTACAAAACCGCGTCTGCATGCAAGTCCCGGTCCTAATCCAATGCCAAATCCGGCTCCATACCTGGCTGTATTGACGCCTGTGCAAAGCCCCGAACCTCTTCCGGTCATTGGCCCTGTACCCGTTGGGCCGGTTCCATCTCTTCCGGGCATGCTTTTCACCTCCTTATGTTTTTTGACATATGTCAATTACATCTATAATTATATATTATTTCTGACATATGTCAATAACTATTGAAAAAATGCCACCAGTTTAAGAAGATTTCACTTCTCAACTGATGGCAACACCGCTAACATGTTATATCTGCAGCATTTCTTATTGCAACATTGCTAAGGCATAACAGATATTAATATTGTTCATATTAAGAATGATACTTTAATAATCCTTCACCTTTTGCAAGCCCGGCACTAACTCCGACGTATTTTCCATCCCATTTTGTCCTACACGGTTTATTAACCTGCCTTAAATTTATTGCCAATATTCTTCAATAAGTTCTCTGATTATTTTTACTGCCTTACGGGGCTTTTCGATATTCCCTCCCAATGAATAAACATCTCTTTGTGTTATCTCAAGGTGACATCCCCTTGCTGCCTTAAGTGTGTTTAAAATATGCTCCCGCCAGGCCTCTTCGTCCAGTTCCTTTCCAACACCAATAAAGTTCGGGGAAGGTTTGCGGTGATAAATCACTTTGCTGCCCTTAAGTTTTTCTCCCATAACCTCTTCATTACACCAGGGCGATATTGAGATCTTGCGCAGGTTTTCACATTTACTCAGGCAGTTATCCCAGATTGGATCAACGGGTTCGCAACATCCATAGGAAAATAGACCGAATAAATCAGATATTCTTTTATAGTAGGGAAAAATAAATTCCTCATACATTTCGGGGGATATCCCGACTGTTTCCTGAGAATCCATGAAGCCCCACAAATCCTTCGTTGTAAGTTTTCCACCCGGCGGTATCTCGTGAGGGAGTTCACTGGTAAAACAGAATGTCCCCTGACCGCACAACTCGTAGGATGCTGTAGGGAGCAGCAGCCCCTCTGTTTCCAGCCACTTGAAATATTCAGTGTAATCGTCTGAAATACGCTTCATAAAAGCATGGAACGTGTCTGGATAGTCATACATGGAAAAGAGCATATTTTCCATGCCCATCATGTGAACAACTTCCTGGGTTGGAACGGCACCCAGACAACTGTTGGTTATTTTAACAGGCAGGATGTCCCCAAAAATATCCTCAAGAAACTCTTTCCATGCTAAGGTTTTCTCTCTGTCTACCCCGTATTTTGAAGGCCCAAGCTTTGGAAAATCTTCTTCAAGGTCATTTATAATATACTTAAACCTATGCCCCACTGATTCTCCTTTGGAATCTATTGCATACTCTTTCTCTATTGCAACGCCAAACAATTGAAACCATGTATCCCACTTAATTGAGTAGTAAGGAGGAACGATCCTGTCATCATCAATTCTCTCGTAATTGATAAAATTGCGGTACAGTTCCAGTTCAATAGCACGCCCTGTCTCGGTTTGGCATTTTAGTTCCGGGATAATGTCCTTTTCAAAAGTCCATATTTCTATATGGATCATTGGTTTTTCGCCCTTACATTCATTATGTCTGTACCATTGCTCCATGCGTTCCTTCATTATGGGCAACTGTGAGTACTCTAACTGTTTTCTTGCCAATTCTCTAAGTATTTTGCGTTCGTCAGATGTAACATAAAAGTTATACATATCGAAAAACCTCCCTAAACATTCAATAAGAACAATATTTTTTATTGTAATCTGACTGTCAATGAAGAGATTTCACATACCAGGCCTCCATTTGATGTGTGGGATAAGAAAGTATTCAAAAATTAAGATGTTGATTTATGCAGATGAAAGAGCTTTCAATCCCTTAACTAACTTGAATATACCATATAAAACATTACCAACAAATGCACATTATAACTTATGAGATGGATTATATTCCGGAATTGTTGTTGATATTCTTTTTCTCAAAGAATATAATAAAATTATGAAACCATTTGTAGCACACACCTTTAAGAACCAGAAGATGCTTGTCCTGCCAGAAAAAATAATAGAGGATTTTTCTTCCCATCCCCTTGTAAAGAACCTATTTATAACAGACATAGGTTTTTTTCCGCATGCTAAATATCATTATATTGAAAGGAAAGAGGGCAGCAAACAAAATATATTAATATACTGCACCAAAGGTGAGGGTTTCGTTATTATAAACGGAAAGAAAACAAGAATTTGCAGAAATACTCTTCTGATAATACCTAAAAATTTACCGCACATTTACGGCTCTAATGACGAAAATCCATGGGACATTTATTGGGCACATTTCAAAGGAGAGTTAGATTCACATTTTATCCAAAACAGTAATACCATTACCCTGATAGATGTGCCTATATCAAGTTTACCTGTTCTTACCCATCTCTTTGATGATATTTTTGATGCATTATCAAGAGGTTCGGTTGTAAACAACATCATATATGCCAGTTACAGCTTTAGCTATTTTATGGCAACGGCATTATTTATACCATACAATAAATACGACTTTAAGGACAAGAAAACCATGTATGTTGAAAACAGTATTGAATTTATGAAAAAAAATATTGATAAGAAATTGACCCTTTACGACTTAACAAGCTACAACGGCCTTTCAAAAACTCAGCTTACCGATATATTTAATGAACGAACCGGATATTCTCCAATTGATTTTTTCATACGGTTAAAAATACAAAAGGCATGTTTCTATCTTGATTTTACCGACATGGCTGTTTCAGAAATAGCTGAAAAAATTGGATATAATGATCAATATTATTTTTCCAGATTATTTAAAAAGGTAATGGGGAAATCTCCGTCTGCTTACCGGAGGATTAAGAAAGGTTAATTCTTTTTACCGAATCTCTGATTATTATCTTTCCTTTAACCGGTATTCTTCCGTAGGATTTGTTATTATTGATTTTATTAATAATCATATTAACGGCCAGGGCAGTCATCTCGGTAACATTTACCTGAACTGTGGTCAAATTAGGCTTGGTAAGCGTAGCATAAATATCGTTGTCAAATCCAACTATGGATATATCTTCGGGAATTCTATAACCTGACTGCTTTAGTTTGATTACAAAATTATAAGCTACCTTATCACAGTTACATACAAAAGCAGTAGGCATTGTTTCCGGAAGTTCAATATCAATTAATGTTCCGTCTTCAAGCCGATCGTTTATAACATAATCAGGATTCGGTGTTATTCTGTGTTCCAAAAGAGATTTCAAATAGCCCAAATATCTGTCCTGAATGCTGCTTGTTGCATAGATATTTCCAATATATGCAATCTCCCTGTGACCGCTATTAATAAGATAATTCGTTAATTCATAGGCAGCATAAAAGTTATCGGATATTACCGAATCAATCTCATTATGCTTGTCATAGAAGTCCAGAAAAACTACGGGTATATCAATGCCCGTAAGGAGCTCAACATATTCAGAGCTTACCTGGCCCAATATGATTAAGCCATCTGCCTTGCGTTCGTAATAGCTCCTCGGAAGCTGAAGCTCTGCCTCATCCTTCGCAGACAGGATATGCAATATGGCGGAATAGCCTTTTTTGTCGAGCTCCTTAGATATCATCTTATAGAAGGACATGTAAAATGAATCGGTGCCCGTAAACTTTTCATGCGACACAACACCTATGTTATAGGTAATCCCGAGTTTTACAGACTTCGCACTGGTGTTATATCTGTAGCCCATTTCCTTGGCTGTTTTTTTTATTTTTAACCTAAGTTCCTCTCCAACACCATCTTTGTCATTTAAAGCTTTAGATACGGTAACTTTACTCACACCTAACCTGTCTGCAATATCCTGCATTGTAACATTCCTGCTCATGTTTTCACTCCAGTACTGTCTAGCCTTGATAGGTACACCTGCTATTTTACCGTTTATTTTGTTATGTTCAATTATTTTTTAAGAGTGGAGGTGCATTTGGTTAATGACAATCAGTTTTTCAGTCAATGTCTGACATGTCTGTATCTATATTCTTGAATAAAAGTCAGCTACAACCTTCTCTGCCGGTTTTCCAAACACCCCATAGGATCTGTCACTGGCTGCTGCTTTTTCATCGTATAAAAAGGTATGCCACTCCCACAATGCAAAACCTCTTACCCATTCGGCCTCTTTGACTTTGCTGAACATTTCCTTGAAGAAACGTTCCTGTTCTTCCACGTTAGCCTCTCCATCATGCTTCCAGTTATTAGGGTTCATGGAAGACCCGGTTCTGCTGGGACATCCTGCTTCAGCAAAGAAAAAGGGTTTATTGTACTGTTTTACTACCTTTTCTATTCTTTTAAGCTGTGCCTCCCAATCGTTTATCGGATAGTATCCGCTGGAAGATATAACATCAACCGCATCCCACCATTTAACACGATCTTCCTGATACTTGTCGGTGTTATATGTAATAAGTCCGCTGTATACCTCTCTTACAGCTGAAATAAGCCCTCTCCACTCTTTTTCACGTCTCTCACTCATGACCATTTCACAGCCTACTATAAGCATTTCACAGCCTGTTTTTTCAGCAATTTGTGCATAGTGCAGCTGATACCCGGTATAGCTTTTAAACCAGTCACCCCATTTGGGCTCGCAGGGTACATCATTGTCAATAAAGTTGATAAACGCTCTCCAGGTACCATCCCTTACATTGACCATTGGTTTAAGTATTACCTTTAAGCCAAGTCCACGGGCATATTCTATCATACCTGTAAGCTCGTCGTCAGTAACCATATGTTCACCATTATAGTCGATTTCAACAGATTGTGCAGTATCCTGCAGAGCAGGCACAGCTATTACAACATGGCTGATATTTGTTCTTTCTTTAAGTGTTCTTAGCGATTCTCTTGCCTCGGGCTTGAGAAAATCGCCCCGTTTACTGTCATATCCGTATGAAAAACCTTTAATATATTCCATAGTACTCCTCTCCCCTGATACAATTTCATATTTATAATGTAAGGTGTCCTTACCTTGATATACGGTGTATTGGCAAAATACTTCTGTTGCTGTAAAAGCAGCAATCAATCTGAGCTTTTACTTTTCTTTTACTAAATGGATGAGTTTACCCTTAAAATCTCCATGTATGCCGATAATGTTTAACCCTGCGTGCATCAGCGCACTTCCGGTGTACGCCTGGTTTGTTTCAGTATTCCTGTAGACAGCATTTTCATCAAGACCCTTCAAATATATTCTCCTGCTGCGGTAATTGGGTCTTTGCAATACCTGTATATAGGTAACCAGAACTTCAGCCTTATCTTTGGAAACCACTGCCCAACAGTCATATTGATGATTTTCTGTGTAGTTGGCTATTCTGTAATAATCCCCTGTTCTAATCAGGTCATTATACTTATGGTACATTTTAATCTGACCCGGAATCATTTTTCTGTCTTCTTCAGAGATCCTGGTAATATCCAGCTCATATCCAAATGTACCTGCCAAAGCTATAAACCCTCTTGTTTCAAATGGAGTAGTTCTTCCTACGATATGGTTCGGACAGTCGCTTACATGAGCACCTATTGCTGACAGGGGATAAACAATTGCTGTACCATGCTGTATGACAAGGCGCTCAATAGCATCGGTATTGTCGGAACACCAGATTTGCGGGCTATAGTACAGCATTCCGGGATCAAACCTTGCTCCGCCTCCCGAACAGCTTTCAAGGAGAACATGCGGAAATTCTTTTGTAATTCGATCCAGCAGCTTATAAACCGCCAAAACATATCGATGCTGAATTTCTCCCTGTTTTTCTTTTGGCAGGAAACTACTTCCCAAATCACTCAACTGACGATTCATATCCCATTTGACATACGTAATATTTGCACCCGAAAGAATATCTTTAAGCCTCGAATATACATACTCTACAACTTCATCATTTGTAAGGTCCAATACGTATTGATTTCTGCAAAGCACAGGTGTACGATTGGGTACATGAATACACCAGTCGGGATGAGCGCGATATAGATCTGAATCCGGCGATATCATTTCGGGCTCAAACCAGATACCAAACTCAAGTCCCAGTTTGTTCACTTCATCAACCAGGTATTTTAACCCGCCTTTAATTTTTTCCTCATTAACATACCAGTCTCCCAAAGAGCAATTATCACTGTTTCGTTTACCAAACCATCCGTCATCCATAACAAGCATTTCAATCCCTAACTTTGAGGCTTCTTTAGCTATGGACAACAGTTTTTCAGTGTTAAAATCAAAATATGTGGCTTCCCAGCTGTTAATCAGAACAGGCCTTTTTCTGTCTTTGTACTTACCGCGTATCAGGTGATTTCTGTATAGGTCATGGAATGTTCTTGTCATCTTGCCAATACCCTTATCAGAATAGACCATAACCACTTCGGGGGCAGTGAATTCTTCACCCGGCGCCAGCGTCCATTCAAAATTGGTTGGGTGAATACCCATTACAACACGAGTGGTATCAAACTGCCCGCCTTCAACAACGGCTGTAAAATTACCTGAATATACAAGATTAAATCCATATACATTACCATAATCATCATTGGCATCTTTATCCATCAAAGCAATAAATGGGTTGCTTTGATGGCTTGATTCCCCTCTTATTGAGTTAATCGATCTTTTATCCAGGCCCACAGGCATTCTTTGAACTCTTCTTTCCCTTGCCCATGAACCGTGAAGTGAAATTATGTCATAATCAATTCCGTCAAAGTCCACACATGCTGACAATACCTTTTCAAGTTTAATGACCTTGTCAGAATTGTTTTTTACTCTTACACTTCTTGTAATTACGTCAAGGTTTTCAAAAGCAGTATAAACCAATGTTACTTCAAGGTTCAGCACTTTATCACAGCAGGTTATTTCAAGGGTAGTGCATAAATCCTTATCTCCGAATGTTGCCGGTAAACCCTCCAATTGAGGCTTTCCTCTGTAAATAATATGAGAGCAATAGTTAATTCCGCATACCGAATGCCCATTACTATCCCTTATTACCAGGCACGACTCTCTGAAATCGCCCAGACCATGGGTAGAATATTCGGTTGGAAAAGAATCATAGAAGGACATTCTGTCCCTGTTATTTTTTGAAGGAACAAAGGGAGGCTCATTAAGCCGTAAAAGAGAGCTGATATCCAAGGGTTCGTCAGGAATTCTCTTTCCGAAATATACATGCCCTAAAAACTTCTCTTCGTCAACGATACCTATTATGTAAGATGTGTCCTTAGCATCCAGTTTAAAAAATTTTTTTTCTTCAAAAAACTTAATTCCCATAAAAGATCACCTTTTACCCTGCATATTCCCGACTCATTACTGCTCTTTGGCAATAGAACTAATTTTTAATTAAGACTAATTTATGTCATAGTAAGAATAGAATTTTGTTACTTTACCGGTTAGCTAACAATTAGAATTATATCCCACCGCTTTTGGTTAGTCAATGGGATATAATCTGATGTCGTCAGAATTCTTATTTTAAATATCCGTAATCTTATGAATTGTAGTAAAAAACAAGGCTAACACGCAATTCGTGAAAACCCATTAATATACGCTTTCGTTTCATTTTTTATTTACTCGCATCAACTGTCTTATATAGAGTTGTTTACCTATTGAAAAGGCGATATCACCTAAGCCACCTGACATGCGGATTTAGTTCAAAGCTAAACTTTATTAAAACAGAAAGGTCATGAGTATTCTTTTTAGGAATATACACATAATTTAAACGCTGCATCATTTTCATTACAGCAATTAATTTCCCATTTAACATCGAAGCTCCCGAAACCCTCTGTAATTGTTGCTTGATTACCTTGTATTGTGACTGTTATAATTATACAAAAATATACTATGGAGGACACTATGCGTTATCACAATCCCATTATACCTGGTTTTTATCCCGATCCCAGCATTTGCAAAAAAGGGGATGATTATTATCTGGTAACCAGCTCCTTTGAGTTTTTCCCCGGTGTACCCATTTTCCACTCGAAGGATTTGGTGAACTGGAAGCAAATTGGTCATTGTTTAACCCGGAAAAGCCAGTTGGATTTGGACAAAGTTCCTTGCTCTAAGGGTATTTATGCTCCAACAATCCGTTATAATCCTCATGACGACCTGTTTTATATGGTTACCACCAACGTCGGTAAGGGCGGTAATTTTTATGTAACTGCTAAAGACCCCGCTGGCGAATGGTCAGATCCAATATGGGTAGAACAGGGTGGTATTGACCCATCATTTTTCTTTGACGACGACGGCAATGCTCACTTCATCTCCAATGCCAGAGACAGAGGCGTACACGCTGCAGGATTCCTTTGTGCACCTATTGATCTGAAAACAGGTAAATTTCTAAGACCTGCCACTCCTCTTTGGGGCGGTATTGGTGAAAATGCGCCTGAAGCTCCCCATATCTATAAAATTGGCGACTGGTACTATCAGATGATTGCAGAAGGCGGCACCGAGTTAGGCCATATGGTGACAATCGCCAGAAGCCGGGAGCTTTATGGGAAATATGAGTCTTGTCCTTATAACCCCATCCTCACCCACAGAAATCGAAAGGGTGATATTATACAAGCAACCGGACATGCAGATTTGATTGAGGACAATGACGGAAACTGGTGGGCGGTTTTTTTGGGGTACCGACAGACACATCAGTATTTCCACCACTTAGGCCGTGAGACTTTCCTTGCTCCGGTTACCTGGCGTGATGGTTGGCCCATTATTAATAATGGCGAACCAATCCGCTTAGTCATGGATGGTCCCGGCTCTGCTGTTCAGACGCTGAACACAAATTATGAAACAGACTTTACCACAGGAATTGGATTGGACTGGGTTTATCTGCGTAATCCGCAAGACGGCGCCTGTGAAGCAGGACCTGAAGGCCTGATTCTCAGGGGCAATGCTTATACTTTATCTGATACGGCTAATCCGGCTTTTCTTGGTATCAGGCAGCGTGATCTTTCCAATCAGGTAGAGGTAGATTTAACATTTTCTCCTGTAATGAATTATGAGGAGGCTGGATTTAGCATCTACTATAAGAATGATGCTCATCTGGATATCTATGTAAGCAGAATAAATCATGAAAATTTCCTTTTCTTCCGCAAGGTTGTCGGAGAGATTCATCATGAAGCAGCACGGATACCTCTTTCCAGCGATAAGTTAACAATTCGCGTTAACGCTGATAAGCTTGAATATAAAGTATACGCAATAGTTAACCAAGCAGAAATCTATTTAGGTAAGGCGTTGACCCGCTATGTCTCCACAGAGGCGCATGAATTAGGTTTCACCGGTGTCTTCTATGCTTTGTATGCAACCGGAAATGGCAGAAGCTGCGAAACCGAAGCTCTGTTCACCCGATTCTCATATCAAGGCTTTGACAGAGACGATACCTGCCTGTAAATACGAAACACATTAAGTAAAAGCCTCAATGACTCCCCGTCCATATGATTAGGGAGTGTTGAGGCTTTTGATCTATGCAAATTTTGTCTGGCATTGGTATAAAAGCCGGCCTTCAATAGCCATAGCTTCCTGTAAATAAAACGTCTATTTGATAGAATTAACTCAGATAATACACCTCGGTATCGTTAGTAAACACATCTGAATGAGAGCTCAATAATTTAGCAGGCTGAGTAATCAGGCTGATACCCATGGCAAAAATTAATCCAATTACACAAAAGTAAATATTTATAGCCCAAAGTAGTGATACTATTTATGGGAAAAATAACGGGAGGTAGGAAAATGGATTATATGAAATTGTTTACTCCTTTTAAAATTGGCAAAATGGAAGTGAAAAACAGAATAGTAATGTCTCCCATGGGGCTCAACGCTGCTCATCCCGATGGAAGAATTGATGATGATGAAATACATTATTTCGAAGAGCGAGCCCGTGGTGGTGCGGGGCTTATTATTATGGGCTGCCAGTTTCTGACCGAAGAGCTTGCACAAGGTTCTCTTGAAGGCTACCTTGATAAAACACATGTTATCCCACAGCTGACAAATCTTTGCGAAGCAGTTCAAAAGTATGGCACTAAAATTTCTGCCCAGTTAAGTTGCGGGACCGGCAAAAACGCATTTAGCAATATGTTGAATGATGTCCCGGTATCAGCTTCTCCCATACCGTCAATGTTTAATCCTGATTTGCTATGTCGTGCCTTAACAGTTGAAGAAATAAAGGGTATTATGAAACAGTTTCATTTCTCTGCAAAATTACTGAAGAATGCCGGGTTCGATGCTATCGAAGTTCACGCACATGCCGGATATTTAGTGGATCAATTCATGTCTGCAGTGTGGAATAAAAGGACTGATGAATATGGAGGCACTCCGAAAAAGAGAATGAGATTTGCTATTGAGATAGTTCAGTCGATAAGGGATGCAGTGGGGCCTGACTTCCCCATTTTATTCAGGATTGCCTGCAAGCATCATTTTGAAGGTGGACGTACTATTGAAGAAACACTTCCAATGCTGAAAATGCTTGAGGATGCCGGAGTCGATGCCCTTGATATAGACAGTGGAAGCTATGAAAACATTGAATACATTTTTCCTCCTGCATACCTGGGAGATGCATGTATGGAAGATGTGTGCGAGCCGGTAAGGAAAGCAGTAAGTATTCCGATACTGAATTCAGGTAACCATACACCCGAAACAGCGGTCAGGCTTATAGAATCAGGAAACGCTGATTTTGTAATGTTTGGGCGGCCGCTTATAGCAGATCCTGAAATTCCTAAAAAATTACTAAAAGGAAAAAGGAAGGAAGTACGTCCATGTATACGTTGCAATGATGACTGCATAGGAAGAATAATTACCCGGCTCACTAAGATAAGTTGTTCTGTAAACCCAATAGCAGGTTTTGAAGGACGTATAAATGACAATAAGGCCGAAGAAAGCAAAAAAGTGGTTGTAATCGGTGGAGGCCCCGGGGGGATGGAGGCAGCCCGAAGCGCAGCTATGGCAGGGCACAGTGTAATACTGTTTGAAAAGGATAATTCTCTGGGTGGCCAGCTAAAAAGCGCTGCAACTCCTGATTTTAAGTCGCAGCTGCGTGAGCTGGTTGAATGGTATAAACATCAGATGATAATTCATAATATAGATGTGCGGCTAAACACAGAAGTAACCGAAGATCTGCCTGAACTTGCTGAAGCTGATGCAATCATAGTTGCAACCGGTGCTACGCCTCTGATGCCCGAAATTAAAGGAATAGAAAATGCTATTGACATAATATCTGCTCATACAAATCCAGAGAAGCTGAAAGGTAAAAGAATAATCTATTGTGGAGGAGGGCTGTCTGCCTGTGACAGTGCCCTTGAAACCGCAATGAAGGGAAAGAAGGCAGTTATCGTAGAGATGCTGGATGAGGTTGCTGTTGATGATCACTTTATTAATAAGGCAGCTCTTATTCCAATGCTGGAGCAATATGGTGTTGAAATTTATACCGGTCATAAAGTAACTGAAATAGCATCTAATGGCGTGAAAGCTTTAGCAAAAGACGGAAAGGAAGTATTTATTGAAGGGGATACCACCGTTGCAGCGCTTGGAATGAAGCCGAATAATGCAATTGCTGAAAAAATAGCTTCAAAATATCATATAAAAACACGTGTAATCGGCGACTGCAAAAAGGTTGGAAAAGTGGGTAACGCGATTCGTGAAGGCTTCTATGCAGGCCGTTATATAGAGTAATTATTTATAATATAGCCATACCCATTTTACACATGGGTATGGCTCCCTCCTCAATTACACAACACACGGGAGTGAACATTTATCCGTGTAAATGGAATAATCCACTTTTAAATTGTTAATACTTATGATGTAACATAAACCGGGCTCCGCTGGGGAGCGACCCAACACTTGCTGCGACTTAAACGGCGAATCGACGAGTCTCTGGATTCGCCGGTTTCTATACCCTCTCTCGATATATTCCTTTCTTCGGCTACCTGTTTTGCCAGTAAATGATCCATTATAAATACCTCATAAGACATGAAATACTAATTTTTATTATATAAATAAGGAACTTAATAATTTCAATGTATCTTGAATTTTTTAAAATGTAAAACTCATTAAAGGGATGAGTGTACTTGCATTGTGATAAAATGGACCCTCACAGTTTCTTTTGGCTATGATTATTTATTCAAGCAAATCAGCATTTATTGCTGGTTTATTTTGATTTATATATAATTATAAATAGAATTATTTGATATTATAGAATATAAGTGGAAGTGAGTTTATTATGAGTTCTTTTTCCTATTTTATTTCAGAAAACCCTTTACCTGATGAAGTAATCAGGAAAGCACACGAAGAACATTTTCGTTTATCTGATGTAACAAAATATGTAAAAGACGCAAGAGAAAACTTCAGATATTATATATTTATTTCGGTTTCAATATATATTCCATTAACAGGATTCAAACTTAGCATGGAAAATCAATATGATTGCAGAAGGTTATCTTTGGTTGATTTTTATAAATGGATTATTGAGGAATTTAGCAGAAATGGAGATTTTAGATACATACAGTTTTGGGAGGATTGTACTAAGATGGTTAATAATTGTCACGAAGCATATTTTAAAAAATGCAAGCAGGAAGATATTCAGCCTTCCTGCCTTTTAGCAGGGCTTACAAACTCTTCAAGACCACTTAAAAATGATATTTTATACAACGTATTTGTAACCAGAAAAGCATCACATAATGATTATACAATCTGTATAAATTAATGTGTGAATAAATCGGCCCCATCAAGTTCCATTATAAACAAGTAATTTGCCCGAAATCGACCGAAAAATTCCGAAACATTTTAAAACAGCGAATAATAAAAAGTCATTTAAACGCTTTATATTTAAGCATTTGAATGACTTTTTCACTGGAGCCCTCAATCGGAATCGAACCGATGACCTCATCCTTACCAT
>JAAYNA010000168.1 GCA_012521105.1 Clostridiaceae bacterium | reverse complement strand
GGCTGGTATTCAATCTGGTTGGATTCACCTGCTTGAGACAAGGGAAGATGTTAATCAAATGTTAAAGCTTGATAAATACATAGATCTTATAATCCCGCGTGGTTCTAACGAGTTTGTCAGATATATTATGGATAATTCGAGAATACCCGTTTTGGGGCATGCTGACGGAATATGTCATTGCTATGTAGACAGGGATGCCGATATCAAAATGGCAGTTGATATAGTTAACGACTCAAAGACTCAATATGTAGCTGTATGCAATGCAACCGAAACTTTACTTGTTCACAGCGGAATCGCCGAAGATTTTCTGCCTGCAATTAAAAGCAAACTCGATGAAAACTCTGTAGAGTTAAGAGGATGCGACAGGACACAGAGAATTATAAGTGTTGCTTCTGCAACTGAGGAGGACTGGAAAACCGAATACCTCGACTACCAGTTGGCAATAAAAATTGTTGATTCTTTAGATGAAGCAATTGAACATATTAATACCTACGGTTCGGGTCACACCGATGTAATAATTACCGACAACAGAGAAAATGCAGAAAAATTTATGGCTCTTGTTGATTCAGGTAATGTATTCTGGAATTGTTCAACTCGTTTCAGCGATGGATTCAGATATGGTTTCGGAGCAGAAGTAGGGATCAGTACAAATAAGATACATGCACGGGGTCCTGTTGGACTGGATGGACTTACAATTTATAAATACAAGCTGATTGGTGATGGGCATATCGTGTCCGATTATGCCGAGCAAAGACGTTCATTCAGGCATAAACCGCTTTCAACCGAGTAATGAATAGTTTTCAGCTATGGTTTTTTCCCTGGTTTTGAAGTATAGAAAGAGCATGCACACAGGTACCAGTATAAATGAGATTATCAGCATAAACATACTGCCTGTATTGGATATGCCCTCTCCAAATTCGGAAAGTACTATGCCTGATAAATTCATGCCCATATGAACTGCAACAGGGAGAAAGAGTGAATTGGACCATAACACAAATAACCCTAATATAATACCAACAACAAAAGCATATGATCCCTGAATGATATTCAGGTGTACAATACCGAACAGAAGTGCCTGAATTACTAATGCTGCAGGTATTGGTATATTCTTTTTCAGATTGTTGAAAATCAGGCCCCGAAAAATAATCTCTTCAATTAAAGGGGCCATTATTCCTACAGCAAGGATTTGAAGTATTATGTTTTGATTACTAACTAATGGTTCAATACTCTTTGAATATTGTTCAAACAGATCGGGTGCAACACCGGCATTTTCTAGTAATGCCATAATGAAACTGATGGGCATTTGCAATGAGCAACCTGTTATAAAGCTTACTATAATAAGAACAGGAGAAGTCCTTTTAAAAGAGAGTCTTTCGATGAACTTCCTTCTAAAAAGGGCATGGATAATCCATGCGGAAGAGAAAGTCAGTACCCCGGATAGGAGATAGGCCGGCAGGACAGTGTCGTGCAATACCCTGTTAATATCAACTGACATAAATGCTTCGGGGTTGCCCGAAAGAATATGGGGCAATGAATGCTTAACTATAAAAAATACAGTAACCGGAACAGAAGCAATCGCCTGCATTATGAGACACAGAGCAGCTAATCCGGTGCAATATATAAATACCTTCATGAATTTTTTCATAACCAACCTCACTTCAGAATAATTATTAGTTTTTAGTTCTCAATGCGGAACCATTGCCCCCTTTTATTTATTAGGTGTATTCTGGTTCTTATTTGATTTGATTCCTGATACTTCTGTATGGTATTCATTATACTGTAGTTATCTGAAAAATGCATGGGGAAAACATGGGTGCATGGTACTTCTTTTACAAACCAGTCCAGCCCCAATAACGAAAAATTTTCCTGTCTTGGATCTGCTACCAGAAAAGCAATATCAATATAATGTTTTGCTAATTTCCGTATCTGCGCTTTAAATTGTATTTCCATTTGATTATTAAAGGAATCAGGTTCTCCTTCCCAGTGCCACCAGTGCAAATCACCGGCATGGAAAAGGCATATATCCTCTGTTTTTACTAAATAAGCTGTTCCTTCATCGGTGGAAGTAAAAGTTTCAATGTATATATCGCCTATAACATATTTATTTTCGGGTTCTGCTACGTATATATTGGTATGGGGTTTGTAACCTTTTACATCCGAAGAAATAACTATCCGGATATTCGGATTTTTCTTCATCCATTCGAAAATAACGGGATTATAATGATCACGGTGCCTGTGGGAAATAAAAATAAATACTTCATGATCTTTAAAATCGTCGGGAATAAATATTCCATTGTACAAACCTGGCCCGTTATTTGCGGCCTTGTTACTGAAATAATCAAAAATAAATAATTTATTATTTAGTTTAACAGCAAACCCGCTGTGGTATAAGTACCATATTTCAACCGTTTTTTTCATGTAAACCCCTATAAGACTTTATTTTTTTACCTTATAACATGATAAACAAAAAACTTGGTCAAATCAACATTGAGATTAGTTTCATGCATGCTCAAAGTCCAGTTTATTATATAAATATTACAATACATCCAACATATTATAAAAAAGGGCCTGTCTCAAAATGAAAATTTGAGATAGCTCCTTTTTTAACTTAAAAAACGTAAAAGGCCCCGGAATATTGCCCGGTTTCGAAGTGGGCGTGTTAAGGAAGCTGTAAAAGATCTTTTTCATCAGTTTGTACAGAAACTCCATCAACTAGGAGAAATAGCCTTCGGATGGAACGAAAATAGAGGCTTGTGCCAATAAATACAGTTTTGTGTGGAAGAAAGCCACTCAAAAAAATGAGGCCGGCTTCAAAACAAAACGCATACGCTATTGAATTCATTAGGATATCCACAAGATAATGAAAAACAAATATCCGTTGAATATATGCAGGATATTCTAAAGGAACTCCAAAAAATAAAGTCTGAAAAAGGTATTGTATTTGTTGAAGGAAAAGGAAAGTAGTTCATGATACCCTAAAATTCGATTTTAAAGTTACGATTATGTAAATTTAATTTTCAATTACCTTACCTGAACAAAAGGTAAAAATATTATTTTTTCTTTTCTTGCCAAAAGGTATTCAAGAAACCCAAAATACCAATAGTAATTAAAAGGTAACTTATAATTTAGGAATTAACAGCCATTGGTGTTGCATTTCTACAATATCATTGTACACGTTTAAGGAAGATATGGCTGTTCCGATAATGCAAGAAGAAAGCAGGATAATTCCTGCATATAAAATCTTAATAAATTCTTTGTTCATTATTTAATCAAACTACTTCCTTCCATAAATTGATCATATGATACCGCTATATGCCTATACCATGTTATATAAAACAAAAAAGTAAATAAATTCAAATATTAACAACAAACTTAACGAATATAAATACTTTATTCAAATCACATTTCATATAAATACCACATACAATATTAAATTACATGAATAACATGATAAACCAAAAAACTAATAAAATCAACATTGAAATTAAAATTATGTCCATTAACTTTACCGGGAAATTTAATGGATATACTTTTATTTGACAAATCCTGCCTTATTAAAATTGTATAATATATACACTGATTTATATGAGGGTGTTAAAGGCAATATTTTCTATAATTAGCAGGTATAAATATCCTCATACTCGCATATAGGTGGATAATGGGAAAAGTATGCCCTTTTTAAAAGCATATAAATCAGAAATCAGTTTGTTCCCCTAGAGTATAGGGGTGTTTGATAAAGTAAAGGCATTAGCAGCAGGGGTGATAGTTATGTCGGTTTACATAGACGTATTGTTCCTTCAAAATATTATTGTTAATTATGGTATTTTATTGGTAACCGAGAAATTATCGGGCAGGTATTCAACAGCATTGCGCAAATTTATATCATCCGCTGTTGGTGCCGTTTATCTGATTGTTATGCTTTTATGTCCCCAAATCAACACTTTGTATACTATTGGCGGAAAAGTAATGCTTTCGGTGTTAATGATAGCCATAGCATTTCCGGGCCAAAAGCTAAAAAGCTGGTTTAAAGCCCTGCTGTCATTTTATATTTCTTCTTTTATATTTGCAGGAGCAGGTTATGCATTGATGAGTATTTTAAATCAGGGCATTTACTTTAAAAATGGCGAGTTCTACACCGAGATGAAAAGCGATGGCTTACTCCTGATATTAACTCTTCTGTCAGGCTTTTTAATGGTGCGTGCTTTCACTGACATTTTCAGAAAGCGTATAGAAAAGGAGTCATACATTGTAAATACCTATATCAATTTGGGTGGTAGAACTGTATGCCTGCAGGCATTGATTGATACAGGAAACTCTCTTATGGATCCCGTTTCACAATGCCCTGTTATGATTGCTGAACTGGAGAGTATAAAGGAGTTACTGCCCGAAGGAATGGTTAAATGGCTTGAAAACTGGACACAAATGAAGGAAACCGTTAATCTGAATGATGATTCCGAATGGATAAAACGGATTAGATTAATCCCCTTCCATGCCATTGGAACCCAAAATGGAATGTTGCCGGGTTTTAAGCCAGACAGCGTCTGTGTTGAAAAGGAGGAATTATATTTTGAACGTACCCAGGTTGTAGTGTGTATAAGCCAGAACAGACTTTCATCAGAAGAACAATACCGGGCTATTATAAGTCCTGAAATGGTAACAGTGTAAAAAGTATCCGTGCATAAAGAACGATAAGGGGGATTAAGCATGAAGCTTACGAATGTATTAATTGCAGGTTTGTTTGAAATTATAAAAAAAGTTAACAGGATATTTAAGCATAGGGATTTTTATTATGTAGGCGGGAGTGAAGCATTGCCTCCGCCATTAACAAACGAGGAAGAAGCAGAGCTTCTGGATAAATTGTCCAGGCAGGATTTCCTGGTAAAGAAAACACTTATTGAGCGCAATTTAAGGCTTGTGGTATATATTGCAAGAAAATTTGAAAACACCGGTATGGATATTGAAGATTTAACCTCAATAGGTACAATTGGTCTTATAAAGGCAATAAATACCTATAATCCGTCCCGAAATATAAAATTAGCCACATATGCATCAAGATGTATTGAAAATGAAATACTAATGTTTCTTAGAAAAAACAGCAGACTCCGTACCGAGGTATCGATTGATGAGCCTTTGAATGTAGATTGGGATGGTAATGAACTTCTTCTTTCCGATATCCTTGGTACCGACAGCGATCTGATTCAAAAGAATCTCGATGACGAAATAGACAGAGAACTGCTGTCTACTGCAATGGCAAAACTAAGCAGACGTGAAAAAAAGATAATGGAAATGAGATTTGGTTTAAATAATGAAAAAGAAAAAACGCAAAAAGAAGTGGCTGATATGCTGGGAATATCCCAATCTTATATTTCAAGGCTTGAAAAAAGAATACTGGGACGTTTAAAAAAGGAAATAAGCAGAATGCTGTAGTGTATTCAGTTTTATGGAAATATATGGACAATATTATTTCCGAAAAAAATTAATTATATATTTTTATAAACCCTGTTAAGCAATATTGCTCTTTATTAAAGAAGTTGTCAAGGGGTTTTAAGGATATTTTCAAGGGTATTGATCAGTATATTTGGCACCTTACCGGAAAAAATGATAATAGCTTATCAAATAGGGAGGTGTCATTTTGATCAACAAAGTGGAAATATGCGGAGTTAACACATCGAAACTTCCTGTACTGACAAATAAACAAAAAGACGAACTATTCAAAAAAATAAAAAATGGAGATAAAGAAGCCCGTGAAGAATTTATCCGCGGGAACCTCAGGTTGGTGTTAAGTGTAATACAAAGATTTAATAATAGAGGCGAGCATGTGGATGATCTTTTTCAGGTAGGATGTATAGGTTTAATTAAAGCAATAGATAATTTCGATTTATCACAAAATGTTAAGTTTTCTACTTACGCTGTGCCTATGATCATTGGAGAAATAAGAAGGTATTTAAGAGATAATAACTCCATCCGCGTCAGCCGTTCATTAAAGGATATTGCCTATAAAGCATTGCAGGCTAAGGAGAAATTAACAAATAAACTATCCAGAGAGCCTTCTGTAAGCGAAATAGCAGAAGAAATGAATGTGCCAAGAGAGGATGTTCTTTTAGCTCTGGATGCTATACAAGAACCCATTTCCCTATTTGAATCTGTTTATCATGATTGCGGTGATGCCATTTTTGTGATGGATCAGGTTAGTGATGAAAAAAACAATGATGAGAACTGGTTAGAAAATATATCAATAAAGGAAGCCATTTCAAGACTCACAGACCGGGAACGGATGATTGTCGACCTCAGATTTTTCCGAGGCAGAACACAAATGGAGGTGGCAGAAGAAATCGGAATTTCTCAGGCACAGGTATCAAGACTTGAAAAAGCTGCATTAAGACATATGCGGAAATATGTATAAGACAGAAAGATTGAAAAGGAAGCAAGATGTTCTTACTTCCTTTTTTAATGAATAGATTTGTAATAGAGTCTTTATTTGCAGGGTGTAACCATGCTTCAAAGAGAATACAGGAGTTTTGAACGGGAAGGTATACAGCTTCCAGATTCCAATATAAGCAGAATTGCCGATTTAAGGCAAAAGGAAGTAATAAATATTGTTGACGGTAAGCGGCTTGGGTTTGTAAAGGATGCCGAATTCAATCTTGAAACAGGCAGACTTACATCACTAATACTTCCATGCCGGTGGTCAATTTTTCGTTTATTTGGTAGAATAGACGAGATGGTAATCCCCTGGAGGGATATAAAAAAGATAGGTGATGATATAATTCTTGTTGAAATAAAAGAACGACAACACTAATACACATTAATTACCATATAAGTAGAAATACAGACAATATATAATACTTTACTAAAAAAAAATTGTAAAAATTGCCGATAGTTAATGTATAATTATATAATATCTATTCAAAGAAGAAACTAATATAGCAAAAGATAAAATATGAAAATACGTATTGCCAAATAAAAAAAGTACAAAGGAGGCAAGCTATGAAATGCCCTTATTGTTCCCACCTTGAAGACAGGGTGATCGACTCTCGCCCCACCGATGAAGGAGCCACAATTCGAAGAAGAAGAGAATGTTTATCATGTCAGAAGCGTTTTACAACGTATGAAAAAGTTGAATACATGCCTTTAATTGTTATTAAAAAGGACAAGTCCCGCCAGCCTTACAACAGGGAAAAACTTTTAAATGGTGTTTTAAGGGCGTGTGAAAAACGGCCTGTTTCTATACATCAGTTAGAGGAATTAATCGATAATGTTGAAGCCAGAATTCATAACACTCTTCAAAGAGAGGTCACCAGTACTGTTATTGGAGAGATGGTTATGGAGGAATTAAGAAAACTTGATGAGGTAGCCTATGTCCGTTTTGCTTCGGTTTACCGCCAGTTCAAGGATATAAATACATTTATGGCAGAGCTGCAAAAAATCATTGAAGAAAAATAATCGGAGGTAACAAACTTGGCTATTTTTTATGTATCCAGACTAAATAAAATCATTAAGGATACTATTAACATGATTGACAAAAGCCGAGAAGCAATATACGATATTGCGGAGGGTGCAAGAAACGAATGTGAACGCCTTCGTAATGATCTTGAAGAGCTGAAGCTTGAAGTTGAAAGAATTATTAAAAAGAATGATGAACTGGAAGTTGCTTTAAAACTGAGCCGTGAAAATCTTGCGATGGTAAGTAAGGACTTTGAAAATTTTACTCAGGATGATATACGTAAGGCATATGAAAAAGCCGACAGGATAAGAATAGAGCTTGCAGTCAACAGGGAACGAGAAAGGTTTGCCATTATTCGTAGAAATGATCTGGAAAGGCGTTTGAAGGAAGCCTTAAAAACAGTTAACAAAGCAGAGTTACTTATAAACCAGGTGGGTACCGTAATGGAGTACCTCTCCGGAGATTTAAATAATTTAAATATTCAACTTGAGGATGCAGAAAAAAGAAAGTACCTCGCCATCCGTGTTATTAAGGCTCAGGAAGAAGAAAGAAGCAGGGTTGCAAGAGAGATTCATGACGGACCGGCCCAAACATTGACCAACATAGTACTAAAAGCCGAGATATGTGAAAAGTTAATTGATTCGGATATAAATAAGGCAAAGGAAGAGTTGAAAAAGCTTAAACAAATAGTACGCGAATCGTTAGTAGATGTGAGAAGAATAATTTATGCTTTAAGACCTATGTCCCTTGAAGATATAGGTCTTATACCAACTCTTAAAAAATATATAGATAAATTTTCCTCAGAAACGGGCATTGTTATTAATTTTCAAACAAGAGGTGTAAAAAAGGAAATAGGTGATAAAAATTTAACACTTACGATATTCAGAGTGATACAGGAAACGTTGAATAATATCCGTAAACATTCAGGAGTAAAAACTGCAGAGATATGCATTGAATTTACTCCTTTTAACGTTATATTAACAGTTTCTGATAGGGGTAAGGGGTTTAATATAGATAAAATAAAAGTAGATAAAGATGATAACTTGGGAGGATTCGGTCTTTTTAGTATAAAAGAGCGAATCGAACTGCTTGATGGGACTATGGAAATAAAATCCCGTTCAGGTAAAGGAACAATCATTAAAGCTGTCATTCCATATGATTAAATTGAAAGGGGTTATTCAATGGAAAGAATTCGTGTGATGCTGGTAGAAAACCATTCCATGGTTCGCCAGGGATTAAAGCAGCTAATCGAACTTGAAAGTGACATTAAGGTGGTAGTAGAAGCTGCTGATGGTATCCAGGCTGTCGATTATTATCAGATAAAAAAACCAGATATAGTGTTAATGGACATTAATATGCCCAAAAAAAAACGGGCTGCAGGCTTTAGAGCTAATTAAACAAAGGGATCCAAATGCTAAAATCATCATGCTTACATTTCATCAGGACAAGGAATATTTATTTCAATCACTGGAGCTTGGTGCAAGCGGGTATGTACTTAAGGATGCTGACGGATATGTGCTTATAGAGGCGATCAGAAAGGTATACAACGGTGAGACGTATATTCAGCCTGCTATGGCTAAAGAACTGGTTGTGGAATTTAAGAAATACCTGGAAAAAGGAAAAGCAAATGCAAAGAAAAGCAATATCCTTAGTGAAAGAGAGCTTGAGGTATTAAGGTTGATAGCTAAGGGTCTTTTGAATAAGGAGATCGCAAAGACTCTTTATATAAGCGAAAAAACTGTGAAGCACCATGTTTCCAACATCTTTAAAAAATTAAATGTTTCAGATAGGACTCAAGCGGCGATTTATGCTTTGAAGCACAATATAATATAACATTGAACCGTGATTTTTTTTTGCCTTTATAGCATAACTCCTATAGGGAAAAAATAATGTAACGTATAACTAAAAAACCTCTGTGCCCATTACTTGTAACAACAAACCAGTGGAAGAAGATGCAAGGGTAACAATGATTCCATTTATTTACTTACCAATGCAATCAGGCTTAACCGATAATTTGACTTGTTTCTTTGAAGCATAATATAACTAATTCGGAACCGAAATTGAGTAGGTTCTTTTTTTATCTTTACTATACAACTCTTTTGGGGTAAAATAGTGTAAATATTTTTGAGCGGAATGGAGAGAAGTCCTTATGCGAGTAGAAGTAATGGATACAACATTAAGGGATGGTGAACAAACCCCAGGTGTGTCTTTTACTCATACAGAGAAATACAATATTGCAAGAATGCTTCTTGAAGAAGTAAAGGTTGACAGGGTGGAAGTAGCATCTGCCAGAGTTTCTAAGGGCGAGATGGAGGCCGTTAAGCTGATTACAAACTGGTGTGCACAGAAAGGTTACCTCGACCGTATTGAGGTGCTTGGTTTCGTTGATGGTACTGCATCGGTGGACTGGATCTACGAATCGGGAGCAAGAGTATTAAATCTTTTGTGCAAGGGTTCTGTTAAGCATGTTAAATATCAGTTGAAAAAAACGCCCGAAGAGCATATACATGACATAGTAAAAGTAGTTAATTATGCCCGTTCAAAGGGAATACGGGTTAATGTATACCTTGAAATATGGTCCGAAGGTATTGTACAGTCTCCGGAGTATGTCTTTCAGCTGTTAGATGCGCTGAAAGAACAGGAAATAGACAGATTCATGCTTCCTGATACTTTAGGTGTACTGCATCCTGAGCAAACATATCAGTTAGTTAAGTTAATGGTAGATAAATATCCTGAACTGAGGTTTGATTTTCATGCCCATAACGATTATGATCTGGCAGTAGCAAATACTTTTATGGCTGTTAAGGCAGGGGCTGTAGGAGTTCATACTACGGTAAACGGTCTGGGAGAGAGAACAGGAAATGCATCCCTTGCAAGTGTTGTTGGCGTGCTGAATGATTTCTGCGAAGGCATTGAGTTAGGTGTTGACGAGACCAAGCTTGCTAAGATCAGCAAAATTGTCGAAGCCTTTTCTGGTATAAGAATACCGACAAATAAACCAATTGTAGGAGAGAACTGCTTTACCCAGACCAGTGGGGTACATGCCGATGGAGATAATAAAGCCAACCTGTATTTCAACAACTTAATCCCTGAACGCTTTGGAAGACTTAGAAAATATGCTTTGGGTAAATCTTCAGGAAAAGCAAGTATTCAGAAGAACCTTGAAGAGCTTGGTATAGAACTGGATCAGGAATCAATACGAAAAATAACCGACAGAATAGTAGAGTTAGGCGATAAAAAAGAAAACATAACCACCGATGATCTTCCGTACATTATCTCGGATGTTTTAAGAACAAGGCAGATAGATGAAAAGATAAAACTTATGAATTACTACATATGCCATGCCAGAAATTTAAAACCTGTTTCAACCGTAAGCTTAAAGATAAACGGAGAGGTTTATGAAGAGACCTCAAATGGGGACGGGCAGTACGATGCTTTTATGAAAGCAATCACAAAGATATATGAAATGGTTAACAAGCCCATGCCCCAATTAGTGGACTATATAGTAACGATACCACCAGGGGGAAAAACAAATGCACTTGTTGAAACATCAATTACCTGGTACCTTGGACGTGAATTTAAAACAAGGGGTCTTGACTCAGATCAGACTGCTTCGGCAATAAAGGCCACGATGAAAGCATTAAATTTAATTGAAGAAATGAATTTACAGCCATATATTTAAATACTGTTAACCGCAATAAAAAGGCTTTCAGCATAAACTGAAAGCCTTTTTTGGTGGGCGATGAGGAACTCGAATCCCCGACTTTCACTACGTCAAAGTGACACTCTACCAACTGAGTTAATCGCCCGTATAATTATTTATTACTAAATAACTGTAACGTATATTGTTAGCGGTTTTCAAGCTGCGTTTCGTACCTAATCAACTAAAATTCCATTAAATAACCAAAAACTATCATTACAATTCTGAGTGTTTGCTTAACCCTTCCCGCGTAACTAATTATACACAAGAATTTAAAAATTATCAATAGGGGTAAACTATTTTTACACCGGCTCCGAACCTGATTAATAAGCAAAAAGGGTATAACATCGGTTCTCATTGAGAAAACTATCGTAAAACTGTACTTTTCGGGGAGGGTGTTTTTTGAAAATAGCTTCT
>JAAYNA010000167.1 GCA_012521105.1 Clostridiaceae bacterium | reverse complement strand
GGTTTATCCGAACAGGATCTGAATCTGTGAACTGTACAAAGCTGTAGATGTTTCCATCCGGCATTCTCGCAGTTTTTAAAAGGGACGGGTATTTTTCTGCCAGAGCCTTGAAATTTGGTGCATATTCTTCTATCAAATCATTTAATGTAATAAATACACCCTGTACACCATATTTAATAAGTTCTATGTCTGTAACTTCAGCCCTGTAGAAAAGATCCGGATACTCACCTGAAGCAAGTGCCAGGTTTCTTTTTTCAGTTACTTCTGAAGTCAATTCTTCCCATTCAATTTTTATACCGGTCATTTTTTCATACTCCTGCCAGGCGAGTATATCCTTCCATGGAGGCTGGGCAGAAGTTCTGTAAACCATAGCCGTCAATGTAATGGGTTTTTTTACAATCGGGAATCCTTCCTTATTGAGATAGTCGGGAACACCATCAGAAACTTCCGTACTATCCTCCCGGACGGTACCTGTTTCTTTTTCTTCGGATACATCCACATCTGTCACGTCACTTCCCGGAGCACAACCTGCCAGTCCAATGATCATAACCAGTGTTATAATCATTGCAAGGAAACGATTAAGTTTCAGCATAAAACAAACCTCCTGTCTTTTTTCCAACTTTTTTGTTGGGTGTTTATTTTTTCTGACATAAAAGATGTTATGATGTATCGAAATCATTGTCGAGAGGCTGTTTTGCAAGTACAGTAGCTAATTTTTACATTACAGCACTTCGGTATATTGTAATTTTGTCGATGGGATTGTATCATTTTACATACAGGTCTTTTAAGCGGATAAGTATGATTGCAGAACACGGTACAAAAAAATTCATTTACTTCCGGAAAAACAGCTTTTATTAATTTTTTAAAAGGACAATGGGTGCTTTGTTGCTGAGGTTGCTGTTTTTACATTAAGGCTGTTCAAGAAGGGCTGAGCCATTCTCGGGGGTTGGGCTGTGCCTTCTTGCCATGGCCCTGTACTGTGAAGGAGTAACCCCCTCACGCTTTTTAAATTTTCTGTAGAAACTGGATTTGTCAATGTACCCGACCTGAGTGATTATATCTTTCAGTGGGAGATCAGTGTTTTTAAGAAACTTTTTAACCTCGTTCATCCTGACCATATCCAGATACTGCATCAGTGAATAGCCTGTCTGATCTTTGAAGTATCTGCTGATGTATGACGGGTTCATATTCAGCATACCGGCTATACCGTCCAGGGACAGGGAATTGTCTTTGTAATTCTGTTCAACTATTTCAATTATGCGATCGCGTAATTCAAAGTTTTTGCTTTCCTTCTGTTTTGTTATATAATCGCATATTGTCCTGCAAAAGCTGATAATGCGTTCAGCGAGATTATCAATTGTATCAAACGGCCTGGAATAAAGCACGCTATCCTCGTCCTTAAGAAAAAGACTTGTACAGATATTAATATCGTTCAGGGTCTTCATGATTGAATTTATAAATCCAAAACAAATACACTGAATTGCTTCGATTGACATGTCGTTACTTTTTATATGATCACAGATTCTTAAAATAATCCGCTCTGCTTCTTCAAAATTTCCGGCCTTAATAGCCATTGCCAGTTCTTCTTCCTGACGGATAGGATAATTGTAGGTGGTTTTCTGTCTTTCTTTTATTTCTTCGTAGAAAATTACATTGCCATACCCGCGTACCAGCCTGTAATATACTGCTCGATTTGCCTCGAGATAGGATTCGTGGATTAATTTTATTTCATTATATATATTTCCAACTCCAACTGTCAGTGTCAGGTTAAAATATTTCATAAAGAAGTCTTTTGTTTCAAATGCAAGTTCACTGATGTACCGTTCCCTGGTGTACTCTTCCTTTAGATTTAAAAGGAGTACAACTCCATTTACTTCTTCCATTTCAACGCAGTAACCATAACCAATTTCCCTTGCCAGTTCTTCGGTAACATTCATTATGCTGAACAGCATTAAATCTTTTTCGTCTTCCCGGGTATTTGCATTATATTTATCAACCAGCAGTACCAATACGGCGTAAAACGGATAATCCAGTTTCAAACCATAATATTCACTTGCTTTGTCAAGTTCCTCCAGGCCGTTTATTCTGCCGTACAAAAGCTTTAAAACATACTCTTTTCTGATAAGCCAGGACTTGCTTCTTAACCGTTTTGAAAGGTTGGTATACTCGTCGGAAACTCCCCTGATTGTTCTGGTTACATATTCAAATTCATCCAGACACGGCTGATTGTTTATGTATTTGACCGCCTGGCTGGGTATTACTTCTACAAGTTTTTTCAATGGTTTATAATGCCCGGTCGCAAAGACAAAAGCAAGTGCTGCACCAAACAATGAAACTGCTATAATAACCGTATTAAAAAGTCTCCTGCTTTTATTAACCCTACCCATAAGCTGCTCGGTTTTTCTTGCCATAACATACGACCAGCCGTTATAATCGGATTTTACCCAGACTACCGAATACGAATCTCCTTCTAAATTAACCCTTTCCATCCACTGCCGGGCTTTTGATTCCTTTGCCATGTTCAAAATCTTGCCCGGATCCCAGTCTGATTC
>JAAYNA010000166.1 GCA_012521105.1 Clostridiaceae bacterium | reverse complement strand
TTCCGGATGTATTTATTTACGATATTATGCCTGCACTTCCTTCGGACTGTGTGAAAGTTTATATATATGGGCTTTATTTATGTAAGTATAATAAAAGTGCTACATTGGATGAATTTGCAAAAAAGCTTGGAATGTCAAGGGATACGTTGAACGCGGCACTGGTGCTCCTTGAAAACGAAGAACTGCTGGTGCGCACTCATGCGGGTATTATTTTTACCAATGTTAAGGACAAGCTTTTAAGCCGCCTGTATCGCAGAAAGGAAGAATCCACGCCTGAAGAGGCACTGTCTAATACTCAATACAATCAACGCAGGGCTCAATGTATTCAGTCGATGAACCAGATGTTCTTTCAGGGCAGTATGCCCAGCAGCTGGTACACTTTTATCGACAATCTGTTCAAACAATACAACTTTGATGAGGACGTTATGATTTCACTGTTTCAGTATTGCTATAACAGGAATGCAATGAACAGGAAATACATAGGCCAGGTTGCATCCAGCTGGGCTAAGCGAAATATTACATCCCATATTGAACTGGAAAAGTTCATGGAAGTTTTTCAGAGAACCCGGGATTTAGGTTACCAGATAGCTAAGGTATTACGCCTGCACAGAAGTCTTACAGTTTACGAGGAGGAATTTGTTGATATATGGGCTAATCAGTATGGATATGGTATGGATATTATTGAATTGGCCCTAAGAAAGACATCAGGTAAGTCAAATCTGAATTTCAGGTATATCCATAAAATATTAACAGACTGGTACAATGAAGGCCTTAAAACAAAAGAAGCTGTTATTTCTTATTTATCCAGGAAGGATCCTGCACCAAGGGATGAAGCTGCTGCTACGAAAGTGCCCCAAAAAAGTAACTTCAGGCAGAGGGAATACAGTAACGATTTTTATGAAAAAATTAAGAAATCCAGTTTTAAATAATATCTCACGATATTTTTAATCACCTAGTGTTAAGCAAACAGGAGGGGTTTATGAATACTAACTGGCAGGAATTGAAGAGAGAATTTTATATGCGCAGGGAAAATGCAATATCTGCCCGGGATCAAAGAAAAGAAGAAATATACCGGAAGATTCCTGAAATTAAAATGATAGATCAACAAATAACTGAGCTTGGACTGTCTTTTACCCGTGAAGCCATAAAACAGCAATTAGCCCCTGAAAGTGCCGATTTTTTTGAAGGAAAAATAAACGAACTGATTGAGAAAAAGAAAAGGCTTCTCGAAGATAATGGCTTCCCCGCTAACTATCTTGAGGTTGAATATACATGCAAAAACTGTAATGACACAGGATTTGTTCTTGACCAGGAAGGAATACCAAGTACAACACCATGCCACTGTTATCGTCAGCTTCTTGTAGAACGGTTTTACGATGTGTCGAATTTAAACAGCGATGGTCAAACAGGTTTCGAATTCTTTAACGAAAATTATTACTCGGATTCTGTTGCCGATGGAACAAACTTCGATGTTTCACCGCGAACCCAGGCTTTAAGGGTAAAAGAAAAGTGCCTTGATTTTGTAAACAACTTTGAAGATACCACCTGCCCCAATCTTTACTTTACAGGGCCAACGGGTGTAGGAAAAACATTTTTGTCCAAGTGTATTGCAATAGAAGTTTTGAAAAAGGGACATACAGTCCTGTATTTACCTGCTCCTGCAATGTTTGATATTATTTACAGAAGCAAATACCAGTTCGACAGTAATGTCCAGGATAACACCTACCAGGACATACTTAACACCGAGCTTCTGATTATAGATGATCTGGGTACCGAATCCCCGAGTGCAGCTAAATACACAGAATTACTAACCCTTTTGAACTACAGAAGTGCAAAAAATACTGCATCACCGTGCAAAACTATTTTATCCACAAATCTTGAACCCGGTGACTTGCACAAGATTTATTCGGAACGGGTCGAGTCGCGTATACTTGGTGAATACGATATCCTTTACCTCTTTGGTGATGATATAAGACTTGTAAAAAGATTTTTGAAGGAAGGCATATAGCAGTGATTGCATAAGTATTTGCTTTATTATTAAAAGGCTTATGGTAACATAAAAAAATAATTGTTAACCTTTTATGTTTTATGGTTGACATTGAACTTGTTATATTGTATCATCATAAAAAGACATCACAGTGTTAAAACTTATTAATTCTATAAAAATTTACTGTGGGGTGAAGAATGATGATACATAAGTTCAATATCAAAAGCATGATTCTTATTGCTCTTTTCACTGCATTGATTGCAGTCGGGGCATTCATTAAAATTCCAAATCCTTTTTTCCCTGTACCTTTCACTTTACAGGGTGTTTTTTGTGCCTTTGCAGGACTCTTGCTGGGTTCAAAACGTGGCGCCTGTTCAGTTGGTCTTTATGTTATTATGGGCCTTATGGGTTTTCCTGTCTTTACTCTTCCTTCCGGGCCCCAATACATTTTCCAGTCAACGTTCGGATTTTTAATCGGATTTATTGCCACGGCATATATTATTGGAAAGGGGTCGGAAATAAGCGGCAGTTTTACACAGATTAAGGCTTTCGCTGCATCCTACCTGGGCCTTTTTGTCCAGTACTTAATTGGCATAGTTCATATGTATGTAATATATAATTTTTACAATAAAAGCCCAATAGGGTTTTGGGCTCTTGTTTCAAGCATGTCTCTTTATTTTTTGAAAGACTTAATGTTATTTTCATTTGTAGCTTCGGTATCACCAATCATAAAAAAAAGACTGGTCAGCATCAGTTCCTGAATAAGGTTTAAATATCGGTTTTCTCATTTATGATACATAAGTTACCGGTATTAAAGTTCTGAATATATACGTTTAATTTTACAATCCTGTAATAAAAAAGCAGCGCTCGGATTTTTCTGAAGGCGGGTTCAGAGTATATTCGTCAAACACTTTTATCAGTTTTAACCCCGATTCATCAAGTGCTGCTTTTACCTCATTAACACTCCAGGCCTTTTGCTTCTGCTCTTCTTCAAGTCTTTTATATAACTGACCTGACTCTTTAACAAAAAAGGTTAAATCAAAGGTACAAATCCTGGTATCCCGATTGTAGATATTCTGCCATATATACGTAATATCTTCCCCGATCTCGTAAAAAATATTGTCTCCAAGAATATTTTCAAACTTATATTGAGTATTCATGTCGAAAATGAAAAGACCACCGGGGTTTAAATAAATTTTTACAAGGGCGAAGACAGATTTCAAATCGCAGATCTCAATAATATAATTCAGGCTGTCCATTGTGCAAACAACAGCATCAACCGTTCCGTAAAGCTCAAAACTTCTCATATCCTGACAAACCCACAATGGAGAGACCTGAGCATTAACTGATTTCTCCAATGCACAATTTAACATGTCCGGGGATATATCAATGCCAATCATATCATAACCACGTCTGGCAAACTCCAGTGTCAGATTACCCGTTCCACATGCCAGGTCCAGCAACAGTTTGGGCTTTATCGCTCCATATTCCGAAAACAGAACTTCAATATAATCAGCCAGTTTTGAATAATCTATGTCCCTCATCAATCGATCATAAACATAAGCAAAGTCGCTGTACATTTGAACCCCCACGTTTTAACAAAATTTAAGACTGGCCCCGCCCAACCTATCATCTGGTTCCTGCAAGGCCACAATCATTATCCCAGTTTCTTTCTTTTGGACAGTAAACCGCCTATTCTTCCGGTTTCCTTTGCACTCAGACTTTTCCAGCCTTCCTTTTGTACTTTTTCTAAAAGTCCCAGTTCTTTTGCAATTTCTAGTTTTAGTTTTTCATTTTTTTTGGATGCCATATATAACCACCTCGTAGAGTAGTATACCCCTACGAGGATGTGTGTATTCAATAAAATCATATCAAATTTCGGTGAAACAGGATCATCTGCCAGATTCCCTCTCGGAAATTAATCTGCTAACTTCATCAATAGCTCTTAATAATTGCTTGTCTTCTCCTTCAGGAATTTCATCTATGCTGTAGTATCTATATCTTTCGTCATTATCTATTTCTATATCGGGGGTAACCCCTACGCCATGAATAGAAGTACCTGAAGGTGTAAAGTATCTTGCTGTGGTAAACTTTAAGCCCGCATTTCCTTCAAGTGGAATTATGGATTGAACAAGTCCCTTACCAAAGGTGGTTTTACCTATAAGAGTTCCTTTTTGGTACTCCTTTATTGCAGCCGACAGGATCTCGGAAGCACTGGCACTGTACTCATTAATCAGCACTGTCAGAGGAATATTAATCTCACTGGAGCCCGACTTTTCTTCGTTACGGTTGCCGTTTCTGTCCTGGGTATACACAATCAGCCCTTCTGGAACAATAATATCGGCCATACGAACTACCTGACTATAGTCTCCACCCGGGTTGTTTCTCAAATCAAGAATTAAACCTTTCGCCCCCTGGGAAATAAGTTTATTAACATGACTTACAAAGTCCTGTGTAATGTCTTCATCAAATAATTTTAACTGAATGTATCCTATATTTTCATTTATCATTTTACTGTTAATATATACCAAATTAATAACTTTACGTATCATGGAAAGTTCCACATAATTATTGATCTCAGGTCTGTATACAGTAATCGCCACTTCTGTATCAGGCTTTCCCTTTATTTTTTGAACAATCAGGTTTAAGTCGGTTATTGCGGTAACATCCTCTCCGTTGACCATGACTATTTTGTCTCCATTACGCATTCCCGAAGTTTTGGCAGGTGAATCATCAAAAATGTCTGCTACAGTAGCCAAACCGTCCTCATCCATGAAAACAGTAACACCTATCCCAACGTAACTGCCGGTCTGTTGCTCCATAAAACTCTTCATCATATCAGGAGTGTAGTAAACGGTGTAGGGATCTCCAACCGCTTCAACCATTCCCTTTATAGCACCTTCAAGAAGCGTATTTTCATCCAATTCCTCGTAATAACTGTTTAACAGCAGAGATTTTACTCTGTTAAAATTTATAATATTCTCCCGCGATACATCCTGGCTGAATAATATCTCATATTTTGGATTCAATGCATCAATAAGGGTATTGGTAAAAAAACCAGCGGCAAAGAAAGTAATAGCTGTTATAAAGCAGATTAGGGCAGTTAACCAATTCTTTTTCATTTTAACACTTCCTATACTCATTTTTTGTTTACCCTGTGGAAACAAGGGAAAAGAAAATTCACAAAGTAATTCTATCACACTTGAAACAATGAAGCCAAAGTCTTCATATAAATATATATTTGCCAGGTTTATTAAAATGTCTGATATACGACAAATTTTGTTTAAAAAGAAAATACCCGGTTCCCCGGGGTTAATATAAAGCTCTATTTAAACAAAACGTAAAACGTGCATACCTATGGTCTTACATATTCAAGCGGATCCTGGGGAGTTCCGTTTTTCCTTACTTCAAAATGAAGATGAGGACCGGTAGCAACCCCTGTTTGTCCTGCATTTGCTATTTTTTGACCTGCGGTAACCTTTTGCCCTGTTTTCACCAGAATTCCACGATTGTTAATATGGGCGTACAGAGTTGTAATACCGCTGCCATGGTCAATGATTACACAATTTCCATACCCACTGCGTGTGCCGGCATAAATTACTATTCCATCGGCTGCTGCAACAATTGCTTCATTCATCTTTGAACCAATATCAATCCCTGTGTGCATTTTCCATACTTTATATATGGGATGGAGCCTGTTACCAAATTTAGATGCAATATACTTGTTTGTGGGCATGGGCCACACCATCTTTCCGCCCCATTTCAGGTTGGTTTGGCTCTCCAGGTTCTTGATTAACTGTTCAAGGTCTTTGGATTCTTTTAGTAATGCATCTTCCTGTTTTTCATACTCTTCTTTGGTTCTGGTATCCTTTTGAATTGCAGCATCCAATGAAGATCTTGATACTTCGAGTTCCTGTATCTGTTGTGCGTAAAGCCTGGCCTGTTCTACACAGTTGTCTATCTCATATTGTCTTAGCTCTTTCAATTCTTCAATTTCCTGTTTTTTCTTCTTTACACTGTTAAGGAGCATCCTGTCGTATTCACTAATCTGGTTCATCAGTTTCAACCGTATAAAAAACTCATTCCAGCTATTGCTTTTTAACAGCTCATCAAGTTTCCAAACCGTACTTGTCCATTTATACATCACATCCAGGCGCTTCTTCAGCAAAGCTTCCTGATTCGCATATTCTTCTTCGGCTAATGCAATTGCTTCATTGAGGGAATCTATTGCGGACTCAAGAAGTTGAATCTGCTGTTCAATCTCTTCCTTTTGTAAACCCTTTTCTTCCAGTTCTTTAACAATTTGCTCGCGTTTATGTTTTCTCCAGTTTATATCTTCAGTTATTTTTTGAATCTGTTTCCGTTTATTTATTAATTCAGTGTTAGCTTCCTTCAATTTCTGCTGGTATTTGGATACGTCATTGGCATAGGCATCAAAAGCCATTACAAATACTAATAAGAAAACAATAAATATATAACCGGTGCGTTTTATCCCCGTTGAAAATCTCCTATGCTTTTTATGCATCATTTTTGTCCTCCGGCACATGATACTTTTCTCCTAAGTATAACTATTAATAACTGCAGAAATTGCCGAGCAATTTCTGCATAACTTAAGTCAAACATTAAACAAAGTTTGTGGCTATTTTTCAGCAATGCGGTGGATTTTAACCCTCCACCTGTTCCAGGAAATGTTTCATTATTATTAATTATACATAAAAAACCCCTAAACATTCAAGTGTTTTCTTACAGAAATTACACTTCCCACACTGCCCATTACCACTCCTATTATAGCGTAGATTATAAAAATCTGGCCACCGATATTTCCAAGGGGAACTAGTTTAATCAGGTCGTTAATACCATATTCCAGTGCATGCGTATTCACATAGGATTCCACTGAATTATAAAGGTAACATGTAAGAATGAACGAAGCAAGAGCCCCTGCAAAACCGATAATTACACCTTCTATAATAAACGGCCAGCGTATAAACCAGTCGTTTGCACCGACATACTTCATAATCTCAATTTCTTTCCGCCTTGCGTAAACGGTAAGTTTTATGGTATTTGCAATTATAGACACCGATATAATTAAAAGCAGGGAAAGCACAACCATACTGCCCGCATTGATCCAGTTCAGCACCGCACTTAGCTTTTTTAACGATTCATAGGGATAACTCACATCCTCAACACCCGGCAATTTACTAATTTCTTCTGTAAATGCAGCACTGTCGTCTGCGTTTTTCAGGTGTATTCTAAAGGATTCGCTAAGAAAATCAGGTGTAAGACCCTCAAGAAGATCAGAATCTTCAAGGTATTGGTTCATCAGTTGTGCATATGCCTGATCTTTTGATACCTTCGTATATGCTAAAACCCGTTCATCATTTTTAATTTTTAACTCTATATCTCCGGCTTCTAACTGAGAAATATCCGATTCAAGAAAAACTGCAATCTCAACTTGTGCTTTCAGCCTGTTCAGATTGTATGTAAAATTTATAATAAGCATTAAAAATATTCCGAATATTAAAAGTGAAGCAATAACCATAGACACAGATGCAAGTGACATTAACAGATTTTTATATGTATTGGCAAAGCCTTCTTTTACAATGTATTTCATTGTCCTAATCTTCATTTGTATAGTTCCCTTCCTGTACATCCCGAATAATTCTTCCGTACTCGAGGTTAAAAACTCTTTTTTTCATCAGATCTACAATACTTTTTTCATGAGTTGCTACAATTACGGTGGTTCCCCTTTGATTAATCTCATCCAATAAATTCATAATTTCCCAGCTGGTCTCGGGATCTAAATTACCTGTTGGCTCATCGGCCAGTAAAACCGAGGGATTATTTACAATAGCCCTTGCAAGTGCTACTCTCTGTTGCTCCCCACCCGAAAGCTGTTCAGGGTATACTTTGGCTTTTTTACTTAAACCAACAAGGGCAAGTGCAACAGGTACCTGCCTGCGAATGTCTTTAGGCTGGGCTTCTACTATCTGCATTGCAAAAGCAACATTTTCATAGACGGTTTTGTTGGGTAAAAGCCTGAAATCCTGAAAAACAACGCCCAAACCCCTTCTAAGGTACGGCACTTCTCTTCTTGGCATATCATGTATACTGAACTCATTAACATAAACTTCGCCCTCTGTGGGAGTTTCCTCATGCAGCATTAATTTTAGCAATGTTGATTTACCAGATCCGCTTGGACCTACAATAAAAACAAACTCCCCTTTTTCTATTGTAAATGTTGCATCCTGCAAACCAATGGTACCATTTGGATAACGCTTTGTTACATTTCTGAATTCTATCAATATTGTTCATCCTCTGTTTATGTATTTTCTTACAGCTCATCTACTGGTTTCATCGAGATAGCGTTTAACCATCATTGCAACCTTGAAAAGCATTGCATCTTCAAAATTACGTAAATCCATTCCGGTAAGCTTTTGTATTTTATCAAGCCTGTAAACAAGGGTATTTCTATGAACAAATAATTGTCTTGAAGTTTCGCTGACATTTAAACTGTTTTCAAAAAATTTCTTAATGGTAATCATTGTTTCCTGATCTATATGTTCATAAACGTTGTCTTTAAAAACTTCATTCAAAAAAAGTTTGCACAAAGTGGTAGGAAGCTGATATATTAAGCGGCCTATGCCTAAATGGTTGTAATCTACTATATCTTTGTCGGTTTCAAATATCTTGCCTATTGCAAGTGCGGTTTGAGCATCTTTATAGGAACGTGAAATATCACGCAGCCGGGTTACTTCTGTTCCAATTCCCACCGATGCTTTTACCATAAGCTCGGTATTTAATGTATCGATAATAATTCTCGCTTTACGGTAAATATCGTCTTCCTGTTCTTTATCCTTTAACTCCTTCACCAGGACTGTATTCTGATCATCCAAAAGAACCACAAAATCCTTTGATTCATTTGGGAAAAGGCTTTGAATTATATTATACGCGTGAATATCTCTGGATTTTTCAGTGTGAATGGAGTATATAATTCTACGAACATCATCTTTCACTCTTAACTCTTTTGCTCTAAGAGAAATATCCCCCGGTAATATGTTTCCAAGGACTACATTTTTTATGAAGCTGTTTTTGTCAAATTTCTCCTCGTAGTATAACCTTGCATTCTCAATGGAAAGACAGACCAGCTCCATAGCTTTTTTCCGTTGCTGTATTTCACCGTACACCACAGCAACAAAATCAAGGCTGCCTCGTTTTCCAACTTTCATAAAGGCAGCGTTTTCGCTCTCGGAAAAATCTTCGTTAGAGTCCAAAAAGTCTAAAGCTTCATCACTGTAGCTTCCAATGGCATTTTGCCTTGTGCTGGCAAAAACTACACCATTGGAATCAGTAATATCCACATCGCAATCTAATATGTCCCTTATACGATAAACAAGGGACTGAAATACTTTAACCGACAAAACCGACAAAAAAATACCCCCATTCCTTCCCTTCGAAACCGCCTAAGGGAATGAGACACTTTTGTGCACTTTCACCTATACATTATACAACAAAATTTTTAGGCTGTACAAGGCTTTGAAGACATATAAATGAAAATTAATAAACATACCTGTTTATTAATCATTGAAAGCTGTTACCCTGCCAGAGAAAACCTGCATTATGGTATCTATTAGCTCCTTGTTCCTTATATCCGATATATTGTGCATAATTATCTGTCTTGGAGCGGCTGATATAAGAAAACTAATCAAAAGATCCTCTTCTTTAATAATTCCATCGGCATGCTCACCCGCTAAATCAATTAACCACTGCTCTGAAATTCTTTCCATGTTTTCATCGTATATTGAAAAGCTTGAGTCTTTTTCTGCTATTATGTGGACACATCTGAATTTGGGCTTTTGCATCTGCACAAAGCATGTTAAAAGTTTTATAAATTCCTGATACTCCTTTTCAATTAAATACTGCCTCACTGCCCAATCCATAATTTCTTCAAGCTCTTTTACATATTCCTGCATCCTGAATGTAACAAAACCTTCCAGAATTATATGATTGCTATGATTTAAAAAATCAGTAAGTTTTTTTGTAACCAGATTTTTTCTTCTGATTCTGATAACGGTATCAAATATATTTTGATCATTATCTTTTATTTTTTTTTGGGCTATGAGAATAATCTCCCTGCGTTCATCGGGTTTTAAATAACCATAGTTTTTTTTAGCTATACGGTTTAAAAGCATACCATCATAGGCGGTTATTAAATAATCTGCCAGTACCTGCGATAATTGTTCAAGAAAAGTCTTATTTTCTCTATACTTATCTTTCTTTGTGCACTCTACAGCGATAAGTCCGTCCTCTTGTTCCCTGTTTACTTTAAATAAATCCCGGTCTGTATTGGCCTCAATAAGTTCCTTCTGTAAATAATTCAAAAGCTCACCGGCTCCGTCTCCTGCTGCAATCCGGACAGGCTGCATATTCACACTTCCTTTCTCAGGTGTAGTATATGAAAGTCTGAAAGTGCGTATACTGTTGCTTGGTATGTAAAAAATGTTAAGGTATGCTTAAATTTTCTCTTATTATAAACGGCCCTAACATTCATAACTTCTCCTTATATACAACTGCTTATTAATTACAAACCGAACACAAAAATTGCTTTCAGCTTGCTTCTATATACTATTCATTCCTGAAACCTTAGGTGCAAGAACAAATAATAATGATATAATCACATTCCTGCTTTTATTTCGCCCAGATATTTAAAATCCGGCTTTACTATCAGATCCATTAAATATGCTGAACGCTCGGAATTATATATTCTGTTTCTGTTTAAATCCCGGATAATTCCTTCTGCTGTTTTAATTCCAATGCCATGCCCATAATAGTAATCATTCATCAGTTTAATCACATTTTCGCCCTGCCATTCGGGTGTATCCGGGTTAACGTCAGGATTTTTAAAATACAAACAGTCTCCAGGGATTGCATCCTTCACTCCGCGATAATTACGAACCCCCAAATCTTTATCCAGGTACTTCCAATCCATCAGATAAATATCGGAAAACAGCCTGTTGAACAGTTCTTTTGGAAACACTTCAACCAGGGCAAGGTAAAACACTATTACAATTGCAGTAGCACATTCTGTTCCATACATCCTGCTGTTTATAAGAATATCCCTGACTGCATCATAAGCACTGGCATCCTTTTTCAGGCGAAAACCGCCTTCTTCTGTTCTATCCCAATACCTTTTATTACAAATGGAGTCTTTGAAGAGCCGGAAGGAAAAAAAACTGTTATTCAGCCTTTCTGAAGCTCTTACCAGTTCTTTTCTGGCAGATACCTCAAAATCAAGAATTTCTTCGCTTTTGTATGTAAAAATTGTATCTATCATCCGCATTCTGTTTGCGATCTGCAACTTTATATCATCTGTTCCAAACTGCGTAGATATCCAATCTTCGGTAACTACATTTCTTCTTACAAGAATCATTATATCCCCATCCTTTTTAAATGGCTTTACTTTATCATATGTACAAGGTATCGAAATGGTAATAAGACAAACCATTTTTATTGAGTAATTGGTTGCTAAATCATGTAAAAATTTTTTTAGAAACTATTGACAGCAGAATAAAAATGCCGTATTATTGTATTAAGCGTTTAATACAATAATACAATAATACAATAATACAGTAATACAGTAATACAGTAATACAACAATGAAAAGGAGTGATAAGATGCCCTGGGAGCTGAAACCCGATCGCCCTATTTATACACAGTTAATTGAACAGATTGAACTTAAGATTTGTTCAGGGGTCTATCCTTTAGGGTCAAAACTGCCTTCTGTTCGCGATCTAGCGCAGGAAGCCTCAGTTAATCCCAACACAATGCAAAGAGCCCTGTCCAAACTTGAAGAAAATGGCCTGCTTTATACACACCGTACAAGCGGCAGGTATGTAACGGAGGATGTTAAAATGGTTCAAAAAGTTAAAGATAGACTGGCCCATGAACTCATACAGGAGTTCCTTCAAAATATGAAACGACTTGGGTTTACTGAAAAAGAAATTATGTCAATCATCGCTAAAATGACAGGAGGTGCTGATAATGCGTAGCATTCTTGAATGTGAAAACCTATCAAAATATTATGGTACTACAAAAGCCCTTGATTCTATTACCCTAAGCATTCCTCAGGGCAGAATTACAGGTCTTTTAGGACCGAACGGAAGTGGAAAAACAACACTTATTAAAATCTGCAATGATCTTCTTACTCCAACAAAGGGGAAAATACGTATAGGCGGATTTGAACCGGGTGTTGAAACTAAGAAAATTGTTTCCTATCTTCCTGAAAAAACTTATTTAAACAACTGGATGAAGGTTTCGGAACTTATTAATTTTTTTAAGGATTTCTATACTGATTTTAATACCGACAAAGCCTATGATATGCTTAGTAAACTGAAAATAGATGCTAATACAAGGCTAAAAACCTTATCTAAAGGTACGAAGGAGAAAGTCCAGCTTATTCTTGTAATGAGCAGAGAAGCAAAACTATATCTGCTCGATGAACCAATAGGCGGTGTGGATCCCGCAGCCCGTGATTACATTCTTGAAACTATAATTAAGAATTACAGTGAAAATGCCTCTGTTATTATATCCACCCACTTGATATCTGATATCGAAAGGGTACTTGATGATGTTATCTTTCTAAAAGACGGTCAGGTCATACTTTCAAAAACAGTGGATGAAGTTCGTGATGAATCGGGTAAATCAATAGATGCACTTTTCAGGGAGGTGTTCAGATGCTAGCTAAATTAATGAAATATGAAATAAAGGCTACCGCACGCTGGTTTTTGCCGCTATATGTATCAATACTGTTTTTTGCCATATTAAATAAACTGATATTTATAAACCCATTAATGAATAAGTCTGCAATTTCAGATAATGACTCTTTCCTTTTGATTGTAAGAGAGATTATTTCATCGCTGTCCATGTTTATATATGTGGTTTTGTTAATTGGAATATTCGTTGCCACTTTAATTGTTGTTATTCAAAGGTTTTACAAAAACCTTCTTGGCAGCGAAGGTTACCTCATGTTTACCCTTCCGGTAAAATCATGGCAGCACATAATTAACAAATTATTTGTTGCCATGCTGTGGAGCATTGTAAGTTTGCTTGTGGCATTTTGCTCAATAATTATTCTTATTCCGAATAAAGACCTGACAAAAATCCCATATGCGCTCGCACAAATAATGGATTTCTTCGGTACATCGGGTATTGTTATTACACTATTATTTGCAATCTTAACATTAATACATGGTATATTGAAAATATACACTGCAATCTCCCTTGGTCATTTATTCAATAAACATAAACTGCTGCTTTCCTTCGCAATGTATTTAGGCCTTGATACAATTTCACAGTTTGTAAGTTTCTTAACCATTGCCATTGTTGCAAAAGCGGCTTTTGTGCCATTTGATGATATTCTTGAGGGAGCTGTACATCACTTTAAATATTTTCTGACCACAGCAACAGCTATAACCGCAGTTTTTTCAGTAGCATATTTTATCCTCACGGGCTTTATTATAAAAAGAAAGTTAAACCTTGAATAGCCGGTACATCGAAGATCCTGGGAAAGCTGCCGGAAAACCGCCCTGTTTTTAAAACCGGCAGCTTATTTCTCAGGCACTAAAATACAGTTAGCATATGGTAATGGGGAGGTCTGTTATGAACCTGGTTTTAGATTCTTTTTCTAAATTATTGGGTAATCTGATTTTGTTTTTTGCCATTCCATTTATATGGTGGTTGGTTGGTTATAGGAAAAAGGAATCCTTCTTTAAGTGGATTGGTTTATATAAACCTTCAGCTACTACACCTTGGTGGGTTGTTTTAACTTATGGACTTGTTTACATTTTATATTATAAATCTGATTGGACAGTATTAATGCCACTTTCTGACTTTGCGGTAGTTGAGCAAAGCGAATCGGTAGCTGCCAATGCATATACCGGGCTGGCCTGGGCAGCAGTGCTCCCTGCCCTTATCGAAAACTTCCTTGCGAACGGATTATGCGAAGAGCTATTCTTTCGGGGATTTGTAACAAAGCGGCTGGTATCAAAAATTGGGGTTAATAACGGAGTTATAGTTCAGGCGGTTGCTTTTGCACTGGTACATAACCTTTTGTATCTGATTGGCGGTATTGGAGTTAGTTTCCCGTATCATATTGCCATATTTCTAATAGCAGGTACCGGCGGATTACTGTTAGGAATTCTAAGCGAAAAAATCCTTAACGGCTCCATTATACCAGGTATCATACTTCACGGGTTAGGAAACTTTATTTCAACAATGGGTGTTGCATTTTTACGATATTAACCCACACACATCTTTTACCGGCATGAATCCTAAAGAATATCATTTTGTCATAAAGACGTATATCATTATAAAAAGCTGCCTTTCCTTATTAGCTAAAACAGCAGCTTTTTTTAGACTTCATAATTGCATTATTTTATACTGTCTGTAATTTATCTTCCAAAGAATCCATACCTTTAATTCTCTCCAATTGCCTCTCTCACCAATAATAATCGCAGGAAAGGGATTGTTCTCATGTTTCCAAAATCAGTCCAGGATATTGCATATAAAGTTATAGTCTAATATCCGCATATCTTCCACTATTACAGAAGCCTTGGACAGGTCCTGGTTGCCCGAATTGGGATTTACGAAACCAATGCATTTAATACCTGCAGCATATGCCGCTTCAACCCCTGCCGATGCATCTTCTATAACTATGCATTCATCCCGCTCAACCCCCAGTAAACCTGCTGCCTTGATAAAAATATCGGGAGCGGGTTTGCTTTTTTCCAACTCTTCCCCACTAACAATAACTTTGAAGAATTGTTCAAATTTAAGTTTTTTAATTACAGCCTCAATAAACATTCGTGGAGATGAAGAAGCAATTGCTAACAGAATATTGTGTGAGGTCAGATCCTGAATCAGTTCTCTAACTCCGCTGATAGCATCCAGTTTGGTTTCATTCAATGCCTCAAGTAATAATTTTGATTTTAAATCCAGCAATTCATTTATACTGTACCTGATATTAAACTTTTCCTTTATATCAGCGAACATCTCGGGGTTCGACACACCGACATACCGGCTTAAGAAACTATTGTCAACCTCTATTCCAACCTTACTTAGCAGACTTTTATCCACTTTAAAGTGCATGGGCTCGCTGTCAATTATTACACCATCCATATCGAAAATAACTGCTTTAAGCATTTGATTTGATCCCTCAATCCATTAAATATTTAATAAAAAAAACTATCAGAAGAAATTCAAAAGATTTCCAACTCCCATGTAAAATCCTTAGAATTATTAATTTACTTATTTTGCTACGTTTTCTGCTATCTTAACAATTACTTCAACAGCCTTCTTCATAGAATCAATTGATACAAATTCAAATTTACCGTGGAAGTTCTGTCCACCCGTGAATAAATTCGGAGTTGGAAGACCCATATATGAAAGTCTGGCTCCGTCCGTGCCACCTCTGATTGGAGTGACAAGAGGTTTAACACCGGCCTGTTCCATTGCTTCTTTCGCCAGGTCAATAATATGCATGACCGGCTCTATCTTTTCTCTCATATTATAGTACTGATCCTTTTGTTCAAGAACAACAGTACCCTCACCATATTTATAATTCAAAAACTCCACTATTCTTTCCATAAGTTCTTTTCTTCCGCTGAACTTATCCCTGTCATGATCACGGATAATGTAGTTTAATGTGGTTCTTTCAACAGTACCTTCCATTGAATTCAGATGGAAGAAACCTTCATAGTTTTCAGTATGTGAGGGGGTTTCAGCCTGCGGAAGCATGTCATTCAATTCCATGGCTATCAATATTGAGTTTTTCATCTTGTTTTTTGAGCTTCCGGGGTGAACATTGACCCCGTTTATTGTGATTTTTGCATAAGCAGCATTAAAATTTTCATACTCAAGTTGACCTTCAATAGCGCCATCGACAGTGTATGCAAAATCCGCCCCAAACTTTTCAATGTTAAAGAGATCGGCACCCCTGCCTATCTCCTCATCGGGAGTAAAAGCAATTTTAATTGTACCATGCTTTATCTTGGGGTGTTTTATTAAATACTCAACTGCTGTAACTATTTCAGCAATTCCTGCTTTATCATCAGCACCAAGAAGGGTGGTCCCATCGGTAACTATTATATCATGCCCCTTTACCGTAAGCATGTTTGGAAATGTGTTCACTGACATGACTATATTTTTTTTCTTCGTTGAGCACTATATCGTTGCCATCATAATTTTCAACGATACGGGGTTTTACATTGGCGCCGGTCATGTCCGGGCTTGTATCCATATGGGCTATAAAACCTATTACGGGTACTTTTTTATCGACATTACCTTCCAGTGTTGCATATACATAGCCATTCTCATCAATTTCAGCATCCTGAAGACCAATTTCGCGAAGCTCATCAACCAGATACTTCCCAAATTCATACTGCTTTCGGGTACTGGGACATGAATCCGAGCTTTCATCAGACTGTGTATCAAAAGAAACATATTTCAGGAACCTTTTAACTAAATTGTCCATAGCCAAACCTCCCACAGGATGTTATCGTCTTTACTTACATTGTTTCAATCAACGCAAAATTATTATAACCTGCTAAGTACGATGATAACAGACTCTGAACAACCCTTCAACAATAAATCGGTTCATCACTGTTCTCTTTTATACCAGCTTAACAATCTTTGACTGGCTTCGGTTTGATTTGGAGTCATGCCATATTTTTTTTGAATGCACGATAGAAATAGCTGATATCAGTATACCCAACCTTGAACATAATTTCTTCAACACTGCAGGAGGTTTCTCTGAGCATGACTGCCGCCCTTGACATGCGGTACTCTCTAAGTAGATTGGATAAGGTATGACCTGTCTCCCTCCTGATATACCTCGACAGATATCCCTCACTGATATTAAATTGACGCGATATGGAAGAAAGAGAGATATCGTTGTAATGTTCGTATATATATTGAATAATATCCGGGAATTTATCTCTGTTTGAGGGCATATCACTTATAGTTGTTATATGTTGGCGTTTCCAATACAAGGCATAAGACAGGAACATCATCACTGAACTGATAAGTATAAAATTTCTTTCAACCCCTGATTTTTCAATAATTTCAAACATTTCAAGTATAAGATTGTCCAAATACCTGTCGGAAGTGCATTTGAACCATATAATGCTTTGATC
>JAAYNA010000165.1 GCA_012521105.1 Clostridiaceae bacterium | reverse complement strand
TATTAAACTGAGCCATGGTTCATCCTCCTCGGTTTGGTATTGTTGGATAACTATATTCTAACCGAGGCATGAGCTTTGGCTCAACTTATTATTTTTCTTTTTACACCATTATATAGACTTAATCTTTTATATTTTTAGTTTAGCAACTACAACAAAACATATCTATGCATTATTTGTTTTATCCAAAGAATTATATTGCATTTTTTGCTATCAGGTGTTAATATAACGGAAGAGATCAGACTAATCTTTACTCTTTTCCGGAATGAGGTGTTATTAATTTGCTTATCAACAATAAGCTGTTATATGAAAAGGCTCACCTTATACAGATAGGAAACCCCAGCGACAGTCTATATTACTTTTTCGATTATGATGAACGCTATTATGATATTAATATGGAATTTCAGCATTTCCATAATTTTTATGAAATCCATATACTGCTTGATAATGACGCAAGCCATATTATTGAAGGGCGTCTTTACCGGATTGGTTTCTTTGACATTGTCTGCCTTAAACCCTACCTGCTGCATAAATCCGTATATCCTAAAGGTCCCGCGAAAAAAAGGCTCATTATTCAGTTTAACATTCCCGTTCATGCAGGTTTGCTGCAGGATGAAATAAATGAAGCGTTAACAATATTTGATGCACCGCTCCCCATTTACCGTTTTGAACCGCACCTTCAGGATCTGTTCATTAATATATTGAATGGAATTTATCAGGTATCCAAATCAAAAAGTCAAATAGGAGTATTATCGATTCATGGAAAGTTCCTGAGCTTTCTGTCCACGATTTACAATAACAGAAATCACAATATTTATATACCCGAATCCCTTAACCCGACAGTATCCAAAATATATACAATCGCATCATACATACACAGTCATTATAGCGAAGAACTGACGCTTGAATCGCTGTCAAAAAAATTTTATTTAAGCAGTTTCTACCTTTCACATTTGTTTAAGAAGATTACCGGTTTTACCCTGATTAACTATATCCAAATGACACGAATAAGAAACGCGCAGCAGCTTCTGCTGTTTACCGATAAAAAAATCACTGAGATTGCCGAAGAATGCGGTTTTACAAGTTTTTCACAGTTTAACCGTGTTTTTAATAAATTCTGCGGCACTTCGCCGAGAATGTATAAAAAACAGTCAGGCATGCTGTTGCCTGACAGCGACACAATCCCGATCACATATACGAGGGATTAACATTTTTCTGAAAGGATTATAAAAGGTGAGATCATGGCAGTTGACAATGTTTTTTTAAAACACCTGTGGGGTTCAAAAGAACCGCCGTACTCAAAAGAATGGAACATGCGCATTAAACGCTGGATAAGCGAACTAATGAACCATCTCTATACCGAACTGGGCGAGATGGAATTCGAAGGGTTTATGACAATGGAACAGCTTTCTTATGAGCAGGCTGTGAACAGGGAATTTCACCCGATGCCAAGCGGAACAAAATGGGGGGCGAAATGGGAATACGGCTGGTTCAAAAGCAGTATCACACTTCCTCCGCAGTCGGAAGGCAAACGTATTGTTATAATGCCATCGACAGGAGGCGACGGAATTGTATTTGTAAACGGGGCGGCTGCCGGCTCAATAGACCATGCCCATAAGGATATAACCGTTTCGATGTCGGGCAGGCCCGGTACCGTCTACGATATTGTCATTGAAAGCTATGCCGGCCATGGTCCGCATATTGAAAATATCGGCCCTACCCCTCCGGGGAGGATTGCGGTTCCGGAACCGCCGAAGGCCCAAGTATCGGTCGGAAGAAGCACATACGGGATATGGGAAGAAGAAGCGTTCCAACTGCTCATTGACGTAACAACGCTGTATAAGGTTCTTATCAGTATAAACGAAAAATCGCTTAGGGCGCAGGAAATATCAAAAGCATTGCGTGATTTCACACTGATTGTCGATTTTGAGCAGGACTATGAAGCAAGGGTTAACAGCTTTATCGAGGCAAGAAAAAGGCTGAAACCCGTCCTTGAATGCGTGAACGGCTCGACCGCTCCCCTCATGTATATCTTCGGCCAGTCGCACCTTGACCTTGCCTGGATGTGGCCGAAGGCCGAAACCGAAAGAAAAGCGGCACGCACGCTGTCAACGCAGGCAGCATTAATTGACGAATATCCTGAATACCTGTTCTTTATGCCCCAGCCTCCTCTGTATATCATGCTGAAAAACCGGTATCCGGAACTTTGCCGGCGTGTATTGGAAAGAATAAGGGAAGGCCGGATTATGCCCGAAGGAGCGATGTGGATTGAAGCCGACACGAATATGCCATCCGGAGAAAGCCTGGTAAGGCAGTTTCTTTACGGCAAAAGATTTTATAAAGAGGAATTCGGCATCGACAGTGTACTTCTCTGGCTTCCCGACACTTTCGGCTTTTCCGCCGCCCTGCCCCAGATTGCTGCGGGCTGCGGCGTAAAATACTTTGCTACCCAGAAAATACTGCGCAGTTACTACGACGGAGATCCTTTCCCGTACAACATTTTTATGTGGGAAGGAATAGACGGCACGCAAATATTGACACATATCTTTAAGAAGAACAATTCGCATATTGATCCTGAAATACTTATACAGAGGTGGGAATCTGACAGGAACCAGCAGGAAGACATATCGGTATTCATGTTTCCGTTCGGATATGGGGATGGCGGCGGAGGTCCGACAAGATACCATATTGAATACGCCGCGAGGATGAAGGATCTTGAAGGAGTACCGAGGACAAGGATGTGCCATCCGAATCAGTTCTTCAGCGACATTGAAAAAACACGCCCGCCTCTGAAAAAATATGCAGGTGAATTGTATTTCCAGGCTCACAGGGGTACATACACGACACAGGCGAAAACAAAAAAAGGCAACAGGAAAAGCGAGTTCGCGCTGCGCGAATGCGAGTTCTGGACAACCGCGGCAAATGTGCTCGGCAAAATCAGTTATCCGTATGAAGATCTTGAACGTTTGTGGAAAACCGTGCTTTTCAACCAATTCCACGACATCCTTCCGGGAACATCGATCGCAAGGGTGCATGAAGAAGCCGAAGCCGACTATGAAATGGTACTCAGTAAAGCAGGCGAATTGACAAAAAAAGCGGTGCAGAGCATGGTCAACGGAAGTGACAGAATAACGGTATTCAATTCCCTCTCCTGGGACCGCGAAGAAATTATAGCTCTGCCGGACGGCGTAAAATCGGTAAAATATCCGAACGGTCCTGTTCTGCCGGTTCAAAACATATCGGGCAAGGTATTTGCGAAAGTAAAAGTTCCTTCCTGCGGCTGGGTGACTGTCGAAAATACGGATGAAACCGCTGAATATACGGGTTTTGCAAGGGCTGAAAAGAATCTTCTTGAAAATGAATATATCTGTGTAACATTTAACGAAAAAGGGCAGATAACCAGTATTATTGACAAGGAAACAGGCTTTGAAACAGTAAAAGGTTTATGCAACGACTTTAAAATGTACAAAGACGTTACTTCTAATTATGACGCCTGGGATATAGACAGCATGTACGAGAGCCTGCCGGTGCCGCTGAATGAAAACGCAGAAATGGAAGTTATTTGCCAGGGCGGCCTGACAGCCGGAGTAAGGATTGAAAGAAATCTCAATAATTCGCGCATGACACAGGAAGTTACGCTGGCAAGCAAAAGCCGCAGGGTGGATTTTAACACGACAATTGAATGGAGTGAAAACCATAAGCTCCTTAAAGTGAATTTCTCGACGAACATACACTGTGATGAAGCACTGCACGAGATTCAATTCGGGCATGTTAAAAGGCCGATGCACAGATCCCGCCGGTACGATGCGGACAGATTTGAAGTCTGCAACCATAAATGGACTGCGGTTACAGAAGCCGAAAGAGGATTTGCGGTGCTGAACGACTGCAAATACGGCGTCAGCACGGATGGCGGTTCAATAAACCTGACGCTGCTTAAATCCCCGCTTGTTCCGGATATGACCGCCGACAGGGGAATACATAATTTCACTTATTCGATATACCTGTGGAACGGGCCTTTTTCGGAAAGCGATATAATAAGGCAGTCTTATAAGTTGAACTCTCCCGTTCTGACGGCTGCCGGAGACTTCGGTCAAATGTCCGTTTTTTCGGTGGACAAAAGAAACATTATAATTGAAACTGTAAAATCAGCAGAGGATCGCTCGGGAGACATAATAATAAGAATGTATGAAAGCATGAAAACGACAACAGCATGCAACCTTTATACGGCACTTCCGGTTTATTATGCCGCCCAGACCGATATGCTTGAAAACATACAAAAAGAGATATCCTTCGACAAAACGCGGATACCTCTGTTTTTCAGGCCATTCGAAATAAAAACGGTAAGGATAAAATGCAGGGCATAAAATTAAGCCCGATGACCGATTATTATTTCGCCCTAATGCTTATTTTGCGCTCGAAATTCGTATAATCGGTCATATACACGGTATATCCGAACTTGTCAGGGCTCCCTGAATACCCGCCCTGTATGAATTCATGCGCATAAAAACCGCCGGATATCGTAAAGCACTTACTGCTTTTTACATATCTTAATCCGCCGTTTTTAAGAATCATCCAGTTTCCGTCATTTGCTTCAAGAGCAAAATTATCGGAATATATCCTGCCGCCCGAAGGCAGGCTGATCTCCACCCGAACAGGAATCCTGTCTATCCCGGATGTTTTGATTGTGACGTCTATTCCGTCATCAACATCTGTTACTTTCACGGTAAATTCGGTATGGTTGTTCACAATCAATTCCCTGCTCCGGTTGTCCATTTTCCACCAGTCATTTGTTCCCGGCGATTCCCTGAAAGGCAGGTAATACCACCCGTCTGCCCTGAATCTCATTATATATGAATCTCCGGAACGATCTATTTCTTCGGCCTTGAAATACCTGTGCTGAAAGTAGTTCACAACTATCCTCATGCCGAGGCGTACCGAGCCGTTTTGAAAAAACAGGAAATTCTCATCGTTTTTAAGAAGCGAATACGTTATATCTCCTTTCTTTACCCTGACCAGCCCGGAATACGGGAAATATTTATTGTATTCATGAGGCAGAGCGCTTTCGCCCAATTCGATATCTGCCATCCATTCGTAAACCATAAGCATGTACAGGCAATCGACGGAGTAATCCTGCCTTTCAACCGCATCCCTGATAATCTTATGCGCCGCGGAATTGAAAACTCCTGCGTTGTTTTTGCTTTTACGCGCCATGAAAAGATACTGGTAGAAATATTTCACTGCATATTCACGCCTGCCCCTGTCCTGTCTCAGCGAGTTTTCAGTAAATATTGTCCCGTCCGCGTCAATCATCATTAACATGAATTTTAAATTTTTATCCACATATTCCAAAAACCCGGGGTCTTTCATTTCTTCATAGAGCATTATCATCGCGGCGTTTACAACCGCGTTGTAATTTCCTGACGAGCGCTCGGAATACTCGCCGTCATCCATTGAATCAACCGGCTCTACAAAATAATCTTCTATCCGGTCAAGACAGCGCTGCTTAACTGAATCATCATTAACGATATTCGAACAGGCGGCAAGAGCGGCGGCAATCGCCCAGCGGTGGTTGGGAGTATGGAAACCTCCTGAAATAAGGGCATTTACGGCCGAACAAACAATTCCGCAGATCTTGTCTTCTACAATCTTAAAACTCCCGTTAACATCATATTTTTTGATTAATTTATATGTATAGCTCATCCTCTTTATAATAAACGCGGTATCCGGAGCACTTTTGAAATTACAGCTTGCCAGATCAAAACTGCCGTCATCACGCTGGAACCTTGCAATAAAATCCATGGCAATGGATATCCTGTCACGAACCAAATCGTTATAATAAAACCTGCTTTTGGGGTTGAAATATGCCGAAGCGGCGGTTGTACAAATATAAACGGTCGGCTTTACATCAAGAAAATCGTTATTTAATGAGCCATAGTCCGGCCTTTCCCTATCAATAACCTGGTTGTTTAATAAGTATTCGGTCTTTCTGTCAGTACACTGTACTATAAAATCATAATATCGTTTCATAAATACCTCCCGTAAAACCCTGTTCCTTTTATCTGTTTCACTGAAATAATAACACAATGCTGTCCGTAGTCAATCTTTTCAAATAATTTGTAAATTTCAGGCTAATGCTGTTGCATCCAGTTTTTGCCACGATTTTCACAATAAATGCAATATATATTTTG
>JAAYNA010000164.1 GCA_012521105.1 Clostridiaceae bacterium | reverse complement strand
TTCATACGTTTACCGAAAATGCCTCAGATGCAATTAAAGCAAAACAAGGGCGTGATGCAAACACAATGCGGGAAAAATATAATTATGTCCATCAGGTAGGAAAATACATTATGGAAGAAATTAATGGTCTGAATCTGCAGCAGCTGAAAAGGAACACAGAAAACTATGCGGCTTTGTCGCGAAATAATATCATAGTGCAAAAAGCCAATCTAATAATGATAATTGACATCCTTATCCTTTCATGCTTTATCATTCTGAATATTACATATAAAATGACTGATCCAATTATAAAACTTTCTAATCTGGCAGAGGAAATATCAAAAGGAAATTTCGATGTAGATGAAGTTATTGTAACCAGTGAAGATGAAATAAAGATTATGGCAGTGGCTTTCAATAAGATGAAACTGAATGTAAGGAATTATATTAGGAACTTCACAGTAAATCCGAAATAGAATCAAAATTAATGGAAAAAGAAATGCAGAACCTTAAAATGCAAACACTTTTAAACAGAGCCGAACTTCAATCACTTCAGTCACAAATTAATCCTCATTTTCTTTTTAATACATTAAATGCTGGTGTTCAGCTTGCGATGATGGAGGGCGCCAACCGTACATTATTCTTTCTTGAAAACCTGGCGGCAGTATTTCGGTATAACGTAAGGCGTCTTGATATAGAGGTTACACTAAAGGACGAAATTAACAGCGTAAAAGCATATATTGACTTAATGAAGGTGAGGTTTGGCGATATGATACATTTTAATTTGGAAATTGAGGATGAGGAACTCTTTCAAATATCAATGCCGCCTCTTATCCTTCAACCCATTGTAGAGAATTCATGCATCCATGGAATTGGGGAAAAAGAAGAAGGGGGATGTATAAACATCCGTGCTTACAGGGATGAGGATAAGGATATTATTGAAGTTGAAGATAATGGCGTGGGAATGGAAAATGGAATAATTGAAAACATCTTTAAGGAAGCGCTTGGAAATGAAGCAATGGCGATAAAACCAAAGAAAGGACATACCACAGGAATAGGAGTTAATAATGTTATTCTAAGGCTTCGGCTTTATTTCAAAACCGACGATATTTTGGATATATTTAGTGTGAAAGGAGTAGGAACAAGGGTTGTTATCCGAATACCGGCGAATAGGAGGGGATAAAGTGTATAAACTTATGGTTGTGGACGATGAACAGATAGTTATTGACGCTGTAACACATATAATCAATAAGTATACCCATAATGTAAGAGTTGTTGCCTATGCAAAGAATGGCAGAGATGCAATTGAAAAGGCACGGGCAACTCACCCTGATATCATCCTGATGGACATTCGCATGCCTGGAATAAATGGGATTGATGCTATTGCCGAAATACGAAACTTTTACCCGGACGTAAAGATTGCAATTATCTCAGCATTCGAGCAGTTTGAATTTGCTAAGCAGGCTATGGAGTTTGGAGTAGAACATTATATTCTAAAACCAATAAACAGAAAAATTTTAGTAGACACAATATATAAAATGATCAATCAAATTTATGAACAGCAGCAAAAAAAGAACAAAGAGCTTGAAATAAAGGAGAAGTTTGAAAAAGTAATACCATATCTGGAACAGGGCTTTATTTATTCTATTCTTCTGAATACGGAATTCGACGAGGATCTTATGAGATATATGGAGATCTTCGATATGGACAACTCTGGTGGTTACATCATGATTTTACAATTCGGTGACGGCGAAAAGGCAACTGGTTTATCCAACAGAATTGCTTCCTCTATTATGGGACTTAAAAACTATCCTTACGTAAGAGATATACTAAAAATCAAGTTTAAATGTAAATGCATAGTTGGACCTGTACTGATCAATAAAATTATTGTGTATGTATCATGCGAAGAATGGAAAGATGAATATGAATTCAGACTTCATACCATTGCTCTTGCAGAAGATATATTAAAAAACATCCGCAGAAAAATGCAAATGGAATGCTTTATTGGAATTGGAGGGTACAAAAATAATCAGGAAATAATATACTCATACAATGAGGCTGTAAAAGCACTTTTAAACAACAGAGGAGAGCCTATATCACATATTCTCGATGTATGTGGCGAGCAGTCTAAGTACATTCATGATATCCAGGCCGCTGAAAGCTTGAATGCGAAAATAGAAATGGGAGATGAAGAAGGAGCTGTTGCAGTTTTTACGAGAATTTCGGATAAAATCAACAACCTGACAGATTTAGCACTTGATGTTAAGAAAAGCATATTGATTGAATATATGGTTATGGTACATAGAATAGCTATTGAAGCCGGGATAGAGGAAGATACATACCTAAGATACAATGATTATGTACATGAAATGTTTTTATTTAACAATCTGGATAAGTTAATTACCTGGTGTATAACGCGTATTAAATATATTGCAAGAAAAATCAGAAACGAGAAATCCAAAAAAGGTAACAGTATTATCGACAAAGCTAAAAATTATATAAATGAAAATTTTCAACAGGAAATTACACTGGAGGAACTCTCACGGAAACTTAATATAAGTCCGCAATATTTCAGCAAATTGTTTAAAGAGGAAACAGGTTATAATTTTATAGAATACCT
>JAAYNA010000163.1 GCA_012521105.1 Clostridiaceae bacterium | reverse complement strand
TGTATTCATACAATCACCCCATTTTGGTTGAAAAAGTGTGCACACTTTTTCAACTTTTTCAACCTTTTGTTGTGATTGTACTACTTTAGTGTATATTATTCCATGTGCTGATTTATTTGACGCTTACGCACTTTTTATAGGGAAATTATATGTTATAAAGGAAGATTTATGTTGATATATATTATAACATTCATGATTTTGTCGGTTCGCTGCACGAGTTAAATGAAGGAGGTATAAAATCGTGGAGAAGAGTATACTATTATGAAACGCTTTCCCGTGAATATGAGTATCAGGTGGCAAATCACTGTTTTATATCTCACTTGAAGTTATCATGAAAACAAATGAAAGTGATCAGAAAATAGATGAGGCTGGTAATTTCATTGCTTCCATTGCAGAGCAAACTAATCTTTTGGCTTTAAATACTGCAATAGAAGTTGCCAGAACAGGAGAATACGGGAGACGTTTCCCGGTTGTGGCGGATGAAATAAGGAAACTGTCAGAACAATCCAAAGATTCCGTAGAAACGATCAAGCAGACTGTGGAAGAACGGCAAATAGACGCACAAAATGCAGTTACTGCTATGGAAAGGTTAAACCAAATCATATTAAAGACGGCAGGATAAAAAGGGTTATTCAAATGTAAAAGAAACCTATTGCCAACCCGAAACATTATGAAAGGATTGTGGAGACAGGAGCGGATGTGGTAAAATATTTAAAACATTGATATATATGATACATGTCTTAGATTTAATGATCCACCAAATGTGTATATGAATTCAGATGGTTACGCAGTCAGGGCGAAAAAAGTAAATATGCAGGGAAGGTATGTACCGTAAATTGCTTATATTACCTTGTATCATGAGAGGATGATACAACAATGCAATTTAAATTGTATACGGATGTACATGAATTTTACAATCGCCGGTTGACAGAGTTAAGTAACCAGGATAGCCTGACGGGGATAGCAAACAGAAGGTGTTTTGACGATACTTTGAAACATGAATATTCCAGGCTTAGACGCAATAATACTATTCGATATTGACCATTTTAAAGAGTACAATGATCATTATGGTCATGTAATGGGAGATGAATGTTTACGAAAAGTTGGTCAGGCTTCGGCAAGCTGTATTAACCAAGGCGTTGATTTGGCAGCTCGTTATGGAGGGGAGGAGTTTGCCTGTATACTGCCACATACGGACATTCATTTCGCAGTAAAAATAGCGGAAAGTGTTCAGCAAAGGATTCAGGAGTTAAAGATAGTTCACGAAGCATCTCCTGTTTTGGAGTTTGTAACTGCAAGCTTTGGGGTGACTACAGTTCAATATTCGCCGGAAATATCTCCATCGGATATTATAGCCATGGCTGATAAATTGCTGTATAAAGCGAAAGTTTCCGGGCGCAACAGAATAGAATACGCTGAATTCAGAGCAGATGCACTGTATGACTAGTATGCTGCTGGTCAAGCGAGAACAATTATAGTAAAATATTATATGGTTGTATTTTCCATAATAATAGAAAACCCTTCACAATTTACGGCGATCCGTATACTAAACGATCTGTATAGCATTATAATACAGTTATAGCAGTTTATAAATTAATACAGCAAAGAAATTAAAGGTTTTTTTCTTTACTTAAAAGGCAATTTTATGATAAAAAAACCTTCAATAAAAGGCATAAAAAGTCGGGAATAGCTTTTATATATGCAATATCGCCGCCGGTTGAGAAGAAGGATCTTCTTGCCCGGCGGTATTTTTATTTTATATCAAAAAAAAATGGCAAAATTCACTATTATATTATATAATAATAGTTAGATAGCTAACTAAAGATACTAAAATCGACAGTTTAGCTCCTGATTCAGTAAAATAATTTACCTTAATGAAAAGCTGAAAGTGAAAAAATACCTGCCTTTAATCAGCTGTGTGTCAATATTACCAACTTTTTGCAGAATAGATCTATACCACCGTTAATAAGTGTATCTGCTCTTATATAGCCCACTGTTAATACTAAATATGATCATGCT
>JAAYNA010000162.1 GCA_012521105.1 Clostridiaceae bacterium | reverse complement strand
TATGGAAGCTGCATTGAGAACTGTTGTTGACGTTCTTACAGGTAAGGATAATGACAATATTGAATATAAGAGCGTACGCGGCGTAGAAGGCGTAAAAGTTACAGAGGTTCAGGTACCCGGCGGCCCGACTTTACGTGCGGCAGTTGCCCATGGTCTCGGTAACGCCAGAAAATTATTAGAACAGGTACGCAAAGGTGAAGAACAGTACCACTTCATTGAAATAATGGCTTGCCCGGGTGGATGTGTAAATGGAGGAGGTCAACCAATTCAGCCGGCAAGTGTCAGAAATGCAATTGATATTCGGGCTGAAAGGACTAAGGCAATTTACAGCGAGGACGAAGCATTGACAATACGCAAGTCCCATAAAAACCCAAGAATGATGAAGATATACGAAGAGTATCTGGAGAAACCCGGAAGTCATAAAGCTCACGAGCTGTTGCACACCCATTATACCGAACGTGAGAACTATCCGGAAGAATGCAGCAGATTGTAATCGATTTAAAAGGAGGCTCAATAGCAGCCTCCTTTATATTATGTTGCTTTTGTTTCTCTTTCATCGTTACCAATTATAGGCACTGCATTTGCAGGTGTGTTATCTGCCAAATTCAAATCATTGGTGGTGGATTTGGCAGATGTTAAAGAAACTATCACTTCGTTTGGATTATTAATAATATCAAGGTTTTCGGGAACCACAAGCTCTCCAATCTTTAAACAGCCCCCCACGTTCATGTCTGAAACGTTTACCTGAATATATTCGGGTATATCCTGCGGTAATCCTTTTACGGTTATGTGATTGAGCTGTTGATTAAATACTGCTCCCTGACGTTCCTGCTTTGACTTCCCAACAATTTTTATCGGTACCTGTGCTTCACGTTTCTCATTCAGCGAAACGCGGTGCAGGTCTACATGTATATACTTTTTTTTCAAAGGGTCTACCTGAATATCCTGTATCACAGTTTGCATATTCTCATTGTTCAGGGTTATATTATAAACTGTGTTTTGACCATAATGCCGTAAATTTTGGAATAAAACCGAGCTCTCAATCTGGATTGGAGTAGCCTCCATGTCTTTGCCATAAATCACTCCAGGAATGTATCCACTGTTCCGTAACCTGTTTGCGTTTCCATTACCAACAGTATTCCTTACCTGTACATCCATACTTATATTATTCATGCAAAATCCTCCTTTGAGATTTTTAATGAGGTTCAAAGTGTTCCCGTTTCTCCTTACAAGTGGAGGGAGCCTGTTTTCAAACAGGCAGCAGGTCCAAGCACTCGTTGAATTAAGTAAAAGTCAAAGGATCAGTCATGTAAATTGTTTGGCATCAGAAAGTATATCCAATTATTAAGATTTTTAATCGGTATGATGAATTGATTTTGCACATATGTATTAAACTTTTTATTAAACATTGAATTGTTTGGGCTATTGTGGTATGTATTATATTAAGGAATATTATTGCATATCAGCGAAGGTAGGTGGTGGAACGAATGATAGGTATTCGTGCTCATGATATTGGAAAAATGCCGGTTAAAGAACTGGCAAAGGAAATTTCTAAAAAAGGGTTCAATTGTACCCATTTAGCCCTCCATAAAGCCATTACCGATTACGACTTTTCTCTTGGAAAATTAAATTCAGGCATGGCTAAGGAGATAAGAGAAGCTTTTTATAAGGAAAATGTATTGCTCTCGGTTCTTGGATGTTATATTAATCTGGTGGATCCGGATGAAAAGGCCAGAAGAGAACAGCTTGACAGGTTTAAGGAACATATCCGGTTTGCACGGGATTTCGGATGCAATGTAGTTGCTACAGAAACCGGCTCGCTGAACCGCGACTGGTCATATACTCCTGAAAACAGAACACCAAAAGCTTTTAATATGGTAGTTGAAAGCGTAGCGGAGATGGTACGTGAAGCTGAGAAATTTGGTGTTATTGTTTGTATAGAAGGTGTTACAACCCATACCGTTTATACTCCTCAAATAATGAAAAAGGTGTTGGATGAAATAAATTCAAATAACCTTCAGGTTCTTTTTGATCCCGTCAATTTACTGGATGCCGATAACGCAGACAAACAGAAAGAAATGATTAGCGAAGCCTTTGAACTTTTTGGCGACAGGATTAACATTATCCACGCTAAGGATTTTATAATTGAAAATGGAGTAAAAAAGTCTGTTCCAATAGGAAAAGGTCTCTTGGACTATCCATTCTTTATAAAACATGTTAAAGAACGAAAACCAGGCATAGAAATTTTAATCGAGGATACAAAACCCGAGGTAATGGAAGATAGTCGGCGTTATATAGAAAACCTGCTGGAAAAGGTTTAGCCGAAATCCCCGCCTATAGAAACATTTGGCAACAAGCTTTGTTTGCTCTTCGTCCATATAACATGAGTGTGTTGGATTGTTAACAAACTACATCCGGCATGCAACAAAAATGACAAAATAAGGAGAGTAAGTAAATGGCAGTAAACTTTTCAAAAACTGTCTGGCAGGCAGATCTTCAAAACGGTTATTACAAAAATCCCATTCTGTTTGCCGATTATGCTGATCCCGATGTAATAAGAGTGGGTGATGATTTTTATCTGGTAGCGTCAAGCTTTAATTATATGCCAGGGTTACCCGTTCTGCATTCAAAAGACCTGGTAAACTGGAAGGTTATAAGTTATGTAGTTGATAAACTTCCCTTCCCCAATTACAATAAGCCTGAGTATGGCAAAGGGGTATGGGCTCCAAGCATACGCTTCCATAACAATAAGTTTTGGGTATTTTTCGCTACCCCTGACGAAGGAATTTTTATGTCTACAACAACCGATCCGCATAAAGGCTGGGAACCATTAACCCATGTTAAAGAGACAAAGGGATGGATCGATCCGTGTCCTTTCTGGGATGATGATGGTAATGCGTATCTTGTAAGCGCTTTCGCGAAGAGCAGAATTGGGTTTAAAAGCATATTGCACTTATCACGTATGGAACCCGATGGCACCCGGCTTCTTGATGAAGGCGTACACATTTTTGACGGTAATCTCAACCATCCGACCATTGAAGGTCCAAAAATGTATAAAAGAAATGGTTATTATTATATTTTTGCACCTGCAGGTGGGGTGAAACCAGGTTGGCAGACTGTTTTGCGTTCTAAAAATATTTACGGTCCCTATGAAGACAGAATAGTGCTACACCAGGGTAGCACAGACATAAACGGCCCTCACCAGGGAGGATGGGTTGAAACAAAGTCGGGTGAGCATTGGTTTATACATTTTCAGGACAGGGATGCCTATGGCAGAATTGTTCATATGCAGCCAATGAAGTGGGTTGATGACTGGCCTGTAATGGGTGTGAACATCGATAACTGTGGCATTGGCGAACCTGTGAAAGAATACAAGAAACCCGATGTGGGTGGTACATTCCCTGTGCAGACCCCCGAGACTTCCGATGATTTTAACGAAAATACACTTGGTCTCCAGTGGCAGTGGAATGCAAATCCCCGGGAGAAATACTACTCCTTAAGTGAAAGGCAGGGTTTTATACGCCTTTATACCCTTAATAATGAAAACAAAACCGGGCTGTTGTATCATGCTCCGAACATATTGACCCAGTTGTTCCAGGCCCCGGAATTTAGCGCTTCTGCAAAACTCGAGTTTTCACCGGATAAAATTGGTGATAAGGCAGGTTTGGCAATTTTCGGAGATAAATATATGTACCTCGCAATAGAAAAAACAGCAGAAGGGAATAGAATTGTCTGTACTTACGGTTCGCCCACCGATAATAAGTACAGTGAAAAACTTGTTGAATCCCACACTGCAGAAGCTGAAACAGTAATATTCAGGGTTAATGTTAAAAAGGAAGCAGTGTGCTCGTTTAGCTTCAGCTTCGATGGTGAAAACTTCAAAGAAATAGGAAACTTATTCCATGCAACTGCAGGCAGATGGGTTGGTGCAAAACTTGGAATTTTTGCAATGAACTCAAATGACGATAGTACAGGTTTTGCAGATTTCGACTGGGTTATCATTGATGAACCGGATAATACCAATAAATAATGAGAAATTATATTAGCTTTAATTTTCAAAATTATAACCAGAGGTGATATTATGAAAAAATATGAGAACAATTATGGCATAAGAATGTGCGACTCGGTTATGAAAAGGCATAGCCTGCTCCCGCTTAGCTGGGCATACGATCATGGCGTTGTATTTGAAGGCCTGGAAAGGATCTGGCTGAAAACCGAAGATGACAAATATTTTAATTACATTAAGGCCAATATGGATATATATGTTGATCCTAATGGATATATAGGATATTACCAGCCCCATGAATATAATATAGACCATGTAAAGAATGGCAGAACCATTCTTATGCTGTATAGAAATACCGGCCAGAAGAAATATAAACTTGCAGCAAGTTTAATCCGTGAACAGTTAAGACGTCACCCAAGAACAAAAGAGGGAGGATTCTGGCATAAATTTATATATCCGCATCAAATGTGGCTTGATGGCATTTATATGGGTTCACCCTTCTACTGCGAATATGCGAAACTGTTTCACGAGCCGGATGCTTTCGATGATGTGGCACATCAAATAATTTTAATGTATGAAAAAGCTAAGGACCCAAAAACAGGGCTTTTATATCATGGTTACGATGAATCAAGAGGAATGAAATGGGCCGATGATGAAACTGGATGTTCGCCACATTTCTGGGGAAGAGCAATAGGTTGGTATGCAATGGCAATAGTTGATGTTCTGGATAATTTCCCCGAGAATCATGAAAAACGTAAAGAAATATGTGATATTTTCAAAAATGTAATTGATGCAGTTATTAAAGTACAGGATGAGGAAACCGGGTTGTGGTGGCAGGTTCTCGACATGCCAAAAAGAGAAGGAAACTACCTGGAATCATCATGCTCATGTATGTTTGTATACTCAATTGCGAAAGGGATACGTCTTGGCATACTTGATGAAGAATATTCAAAATACTGTGAGAAAGGATATGAAGGCATAATCAGCCGCTTTGTCAAGGAAGACGAAAATGGTATTCTTGATTTAATTGACACCTGCCAGGTTGCAGGTCTTGGAAACAATCCATATCGCGATGGTTCTTACGAGTATTATATTAGCGAACCAAGAGTTACCAACGACTTTAAGGGAGTTGGTGCCTTTATTCTGGCCTGTGCAGAAATGGAAAAATAAAATCTGCTATTAGGAGTGAAAAATATGAGCTATACAACGATTTTCAATATAACAGACTTTGGTGCGGTGCCCGATGGGAAAACCCTTTGCACCGATGCTTTCAGGCAGGCTGTAAAAAAATGCGAGGAAGCTGGTGGAGGTACGGTTTATGTACCTGCCGGAAAATTCCTTACAGGTGCCATACATCTGGTAAGCAACACAAACCTCCATATAGATGCCGGTGCGGTTCTGTTATTCAGTCAGAACCCGGAAGACTATCCGTTAGTATACTCCCGCTGGGAAGGAGAAGAAGGTGAAGTATATTCTCCTCTGATTTATGGTGAGAAGGTAGAAAATGTTTCAATAACCGGGTATGGAACATTGGATGGTCAGGGTGAAACATGGTGGAAACTGCACAAAGAGCAAAAGCTTAAATACCCACGCCCAAGATTTATATGCTTTCAGGAAAGTGAAAGGGTGCTGATTGAGGGAGTGAAAATAACAAACTCTCCTGCATGGACAGTAAACCCTGTAAGATGTAATAATGTAACAATTAACGGTATTACAATTAAAAACCCGGCAGATTCACCCAACACCGACGGAATAAATCCCGATTCCTGTAAAAATGTCCGCATCTCAAACTGCCATATCAGTGTTGGTGATGACTGCATTGCGATAAAATCCGGAGTAGAATATGGAAAATACAGAATTCCATGCGAAAATATTTCTGTTACGAACTGTACCATGCTCGATGGTCATGGTGGTGTTGTAATTGGCAGTGAAATGAGCGGAAGTGTCAGGAATATTACAATTTCAAACTGTGTGTTCGAAGGAACCGACAGAGGAATCCGTATTAAAAGCAGGCGCGGTCGTGGCGGTGTTGTTGAGGACGTTCGCGTGAACAATATCATAATGAAGAAGGTAATGTGTCCTCTGGTTATGAATTTATATTACTATTGTGGAAAGGGAGGCAAGGACGATATCGTTAAGGATAAAAGTCCTAAGCCTGTCAATGAGGGAACACCAGCCTTCAGAAGAATTCATCTAAGTAATGTAACAGCCCGGGAGGCAGGGGCATGTGCTGGTTTCTTTTATGGCCTTCCCGAAATGCTCATAGAGGATATCAGCTTTCATAATGTTTATGTTCATATGGCCGAAGATGCTAAACCCGATACACCTGCTATGATGGATGATCTTGAACCTATGAAGAAAAGGGGCATATACCTAAATAACGTAAAGGATGCAATCTTCAGCAACGTTAAGATTACCGGCCATGAAGGAAAGACATTTACCATTGAAAACTGTGAGAACATAAAAATTACAGACTGCACCGAATAAATCAAAAAACATACAATAAGAAAGCCGGCAGTAAAATGCCGGCTTTTTATGTGATGATGAACTATTTTGTGCATCAAAAATTAAGTCCTATTACTCTAATCGATATTCAGATTCATTAAGGGAAGAAATTAAACTTTCAATTTCCTCAAAAGAGAAGACATAAATGGCAACTCCCATAATAGTTGATTATTGCCGGATAATTAATTGCTAAGTAGCATTAATGCAAAACTCTCCCTGTTCTGAAATAATACCATTAAGTTCACATTATGGTATAATTGAAAAACACAGAATCAAATTAATTGCCCACTCTGCAGAAACACTTAATTTCTGGTACGAAAATTAAAACAAGGGTAATCTATATATTGAGTATTTTAATAAGGTTGCCACAATATATAACGGGGACTTAAAAATGCATCTTTTAACAATATAATTACTGAGGTGATAGATTGAAACAGAAAACATTAATTGTTACAGGAATGACTTGTGCTTCCTGTGCAAAAGCAGTGGAAAGACATGTGGGTAAAGTTTCAGGCGTTATATCAGCAAATGTTAATCTTGCTGCAGAAAAACTTACCGTTGAATATGATGAATCTGTAACTGATATTTCAAATATATGCGACGCTGTAAAAAAAGCAGGTTATGACGTTCTTGATGATATAGATAAAAGAGAGGCTATTATACCAATAGTCGGAATGACATGCGCTTCCTGTGCAAAAAGCGTAGAAAGAGCCATAGGTAAACTTCCGGGAACAATTGAAGTCAGTGTGAACTATGCCACTGAGAAAGCAAAAGTTGCATACGATCCTGACAAGACCCGATTATCCGAGATAAGGCATGCTATAGAAAGAGCAGGCTATAAACCCCTTGAAGCAGATACCGGTGAAAAGGCAGACTATGAAAAAGATCTCAGGGAAAAAGAGAGGGAATCGTTATGGACTAAGTTTCTTATTTCTGTAATATTTACCGCGCCCCTTTTCTATATCGCTATGGGTCACATGATAGGTTTACCCGTACCTGAAATAATAAATCCGGATATTCATCCGCTGAACTTCAGTTTGACCCAGCTTGTGCTTGTAATACCCGCCATGATAGCCGGATACAGGTTTTATACCCTAGGGTTTTCAAGGCTTGTAAGGCTTGAACCCAATATGGATTCATTGATTGCAATAGGCACAGGTGCTGCATTTGTTTATGGTTTGTATGCAGTTTACCAGATACTTCAGGGAAGGCCGGAATACGCCCATGAATTATATTTTGAATCCATTGGTGTAATCATAACATTGATTCTTTTAGGCAAATACCTTGAATCGGTGACGAAGGGTAAAACATCTGAAGCTATTAAAAAGCTAATGGGTCTTACACCAAAAACAGCAACGGTAATCATAGACAATAAGGAAATGGAAATTCCCATAGAAGAGGTTGAAGTGGGAGACATACTTGTTGTAAAGCCGGGGGAAAGAATACCTGTTGACGGAGAAGTGATAGATGGGAGAACTTCTGTGGACGAATCAATGCTAACCGGTGAAAGCATTCCTGTTGAAAAGCATAGAGGAAGTAAAGTAGTGGGCGCAAGCATAAATAAAAACGGAACAATAAAATTTGTAGCAGAACGGGTAGGAAAAGACACAACCCTTGCTAACATTATAAAACTGGTTGAAGACGCGCAGGGTTCAAAGGCACCTATTGCAAAAACTGCAGATATAATTGCGGGCTATTTCGTACCGGTAGTTATTGCCATTGCCGTTATTTCAGGAATTGCATGGTTTTTGTCAGGAGAATCGGTGACCTTTGCACTTACAATACTGGTTTCTGTACTTGTTATTGCATGCCCATGTGCCCTTGGCCTTGCAACACCAACAGCAATAATGGTGGGAACGGGTAAAGGGGCAGAATACGGTGTACTTATTAAAAGCGGCGACGCCCTTGAAACAGCACATAAGATAAACATGATTGTGTTTGATAAAACCGGCACAATTACAGAAGGTAAGCCGGTAGTAACAGATATTATTCCAATGAATGGTATTAGTGAAGAGCAGCTTCTTATATTATCGGCTTCTGCTGAAAAGGGTTCGGAACATCCATTGGGCGAAGCCATTGTTAATCATGCACAGGAAAAGAACTTGAATTTACTGTCCTCCGAGCAATTTGAAGCAATCCCGGGTGAGGGAATTAAAGTCGTTGTTGACCGAAAAAATGTGCTTATAGGAAACAAAAAACTCATGGAAGACAGGAATATAAAAGTAACTCTGGGGGCAGAATTAGAAAGACTTGCAATGGAAGGAAAAACCCCCATGCTTGTTGCGATAGATGGCAAAGAGGCAGGTGTTATTGCTGTTGCAGATGTTATAAAACCAAGCAGTAAACAGGCTATTGAGGTACTGCACAAAATGGGAATAGAAGTTGCAATGATTACCGGAGATAATAAGAGGACTGCAGATGCAATTGCAGGCCAGGTAGGAATTGACAGGGTTTTGGCAGAAGTGCTTCCGCAGGATAAGGCAAATGAAGTGTTAAAACTTCAAAAGGAAGGATACAAAGTGGCAATGGTGGGTGATGGTATAAATGATGCACCTGCATTGGCTCAGGCCGATACCGGAATAGCAATCGGATCTGGTACCGATGTAGCTATGGAGTCGGCAGATATTGTTCTGATGAAAAGTGATTTAATGGATGTACCTACTGCAATACAATTAAGTAAAAAAACTATCAGAAATATAAAACAGAACCTGTTCTGGGCTTTTGCTTATAATACGGCTGGAATTCCTGTTGCAGCAGGGTTATTGCACCTTTTTGGAGGCCCGCTTTTAAATCCGATGATAGCTGCGGCTGCAATGGCATTCAGTTCGGTATCGGTATTAACTAATGCATTAAGGCTAAGAAGATTTAAGCCGATAAATAAATAATTTTAAATTATTACTGTAAATCAAAAAGAGGAATCGGAGGTGATTGAATTGGCAAAAAAGGTATATATTGAAGGAATGACATGCAATAACTGTGTTAAGCATGTTCAGGAAGCATTAATTCAAATTGACGGTGTAAAGGATGTAAGGGTCAACCTTGAAGAAAAACTAGCAGAAATAGAACTGGCCCATGAAATTGATGATGAAGTAATTAAAGAAGCAGTTGAAGATGCAGGATATGATGTAAATAAAATTGAATAGAGATGTAAAGAGGTGGAATTGCCACCTTAATTTATAATATGTCTGGCATAAAGTTATTGCAGAGTAAAGCAGTAGATAAAGATATTTTGCAATGCGTAAAACTTCTAGCACTGTTTATCTGGTTACTTAACTGTGCTAAAATAATAGGCATATTATTAACAACTTGAAGGGGGACAACATGAACTTTGAAATTGTGTTGGGACAAGTTTTGATACTGCTGATTATAATGATTGTAGGTGTTATTGCGGGTAAAACCGGCATAATTGCAGACGGCGCTTCCAAAAAGCTCTCAGAGCTTTTGTTATATGTAACTAACCCAATGCTGGTGCTGGGGTCATTTTTCTTTGAATATTCGGCAGAAAAATTAAGAAACGGTTTATTAGTATTACTGATTGCTATAGGTTTTTTCTTTTTAAGTATCTTCCTGTCGGGTATACTGTTTAAAGGGTTTAATGAAAAAGTTAAACCAATAATGCGTTTTTCCGCGGTCTTCTCAAATGCAGCTTTTATTGGGCTTCCCATGATGAAAGCTCTTTATGGACAGGATGGCGTATTTTTAGGCTCTTTTTATATTGTCGCCTTCAACATTTTTGTATGGACATTTGGTTACGCCATGTATTGTAATGTAAAAGAAAGCGGCGGGATAAAAAGCATGCTGAAAAAAGCGCTGCTGAATCCTGCAGTCATTGCCGTTTATGTGGGAGTAGTCATTTTTATTTTGCGTATTCCGGTACCCGAGGTGGTTAAAAGTGCAGTGAATTACATTGGTGATATGACAATGCCTTTATCCATGCTTATAATTGGTGCCCTTATCAGTACTACAAAGTTTAAGAACCTTGTAAATGATATTAAAGTTTACTATGTATCTGCGGTAAGGCTAATTCTAATGCCTCTTATTGCTTATGGCATTTTATATTTGTTTAAAGTTCCGGAGATAATAACATCTGTTACCGTCACAGCACTGGCAATGCCCGTAGCTGCAACCACCACTATATTTGCAGAGCTGTTTGATAAGGACGCCATATTTGCATCGAAGGCTGTAATGCTTTCAACTATACTATCCATCATTACTGCTCCGCTAATAGTTGGTATTTTATAGAAAGAAATTTATCTTAACGAAGGGTTCCTTCATTACGATTTAAGTTTTCAGGCATTTAACAGTCTTACAGCATTTGAGTACAGAATTGCATATCTTTCCTGCTCGGTTAAGTTAAGGTGAAGGAACCTGTTTAACTCTTCCTCATGGTCCCACATGGGATAGTCGGTGCCAAAAAGAAATTTGTCAGCACCATGTATTCTAATCATGTTTACCGCTTCTTCAGGTTTAAGAAAAGCGAGGGAACTGGATGTATCCATGTATAGGTTTTTCCCTAACAGGAACCTGCTGGAATCATCCCACATCCTGTAACCACCGAAATGAGCTGCAATAACGGTTAGAGATGGGAATAATTCAAGTACCCTTGAAAGTCTTTCGGGACTTGAAGAATCACGCTTTTCATCTCCCATATGTATGAGTAGCGGAAGTTTTCCCTGGATGGAAGCGTATATAGGCATCATTGACGGATGGTCAATACAGAAATTTTGAAATTCAGGGTGCAATTTAACACCTTTAAGCCCTAATGAAATAATTCTCTGAACTTCTGCACCCGGATTTTTCATGCCTGGGTGAAGTGTTCCGAAACCTATGATATTATCGTATTTTTTTGCTGTATTGGCAATATAATCATTAATTGCTTTTACCTGTTCTGCACTAGTTGCCGATGAATGCACAACAAATTCTTCAACACCAATTTGCTTACCACTTTTCATAAGATCGTTGACCGTTCCCTTCCCAGACATATTAAGGTTATAATAGTTGCCTATATTAAAGACTGCTTTTTCAGCAACTTTGTCCGGGAAGATATGGGTATGCATATCGATGATTTTGTACTTAGTTTTCATGTAGATTCTCCTAATATTACAGTCGGCTCTTGCGCCCGCCTGGCATTCTTAAAGGTTATTTAACGAAAAAAACCACCCCTTGGAAGGCTTCTAAATCACTGTGACTTATTCTTATCTTCAAAAAATTCATTTGCTTTAAATAGCGCAGGTGCAATGGTTATTGTTATTACAATTCCGGTT
>JAAYNA010000161.1 GCA_012521105.1 Clostridiaceae bacterium | reverse complement strand
ATACCCGACAGAATTGAGGCCGGAACTTTTATGCTTGCAGCTGCGATGACGGGTGGTGATATTACTATTGAAAACACTATGCCCGACCACCTTAAACCTGTTATTGCAAAATTACGCGAGTCTGGTGTGGAAATAGCCGAGGAGTTTAACAGTATACATGTTAAAGCTCCGCAACGTGCAAAGGCGGTTGATGTTAAAACTCACCCATATCCAGGTTTCCCGACGGATATGCAGGCTCAGATGACAGCTTATTTAAGCCAGGCTGAGGGAACAAGTATGGTTGTTGAAACCATTTTTGAAAACCGGTTTATGCATATAAGTGAGTTGAAACGAATGGGGGCCAGAATCAAAATAGATGGCAGAACTGCAATAATTGAAGGCGGGGTCAGGTTTATGGGGGCTCAGGTCAGAGCCACAGATCTAAGGGCCGGTGCTGCGCTTATACTTGCAGGTTTATGTGCAAAGGACAGAACCGAAATAAGTGATATATATCATATTGATCGGGGATATGAGGCGATGGAACATAAATTAAAAGCACTGGGAGCTAAAATTATCAGGTATAACAAGGATTAACCTGTATAAAATCAGTTTAGTTCATCAAGAGTCAGTTTAAAACCCGGGATGAAATATTGAAAAAAATATTCCACCTCGGGCATTTTCATATCCAGTATTTTCTTCAAAGTTGATTCTGCCGCTTTTTTAAATTCACTGTTTCCGGCTTTTTCCTCTTCTATACATTTGATATAAGCACTTATTCTGTCTGCAGCCTTTACAATTCTTCCCTCATAGGATGACTCGTCGTAAAAAAGGATATCTCTATAAATCTGAGCCATTTCTTCGGGAAGCATGGACAAGAGCTTTTCCTTTGAAACATCCTCCAAATCCTTATAGGCTTTCCGGATTGACGGGTTAAAGTATTTTATTGGGGTGGGCATATCGCCTATTACTGTTTCATTTGAATCGTGATATATAGCCAAAAGTGCAACCCGTTCGGCATTGATGTTATTTCCAAAACAGGTGTTGCTGATAACAGCAAGACCATGGGCAATCATGGCAACCTGAAGACTGTGCTCTTGAATGTTCTCGACATTTGTATTTCTCATAAGACCCCATCTTGTTATATGCTTCATTCTGGAGAGGAACGCGAAAAAATTAAAGGACTTCCCCAAAAGAATTTCCCCCTTTTACCAGGCTGTAAACGTTGTAAATCTTTAAAAAACTTCATAAAAGAACTTATGTTCTATTATATACAATACATTTTTTCTTTTCAAGTTTTTTCTTTGCCATACCAAAACAATAGGCGGATCGGTGAACAAATGCTTAACCGGTCCGCCTAACCTGCCTTTTTAAATTTTATCGGGCAGGATTTGATAAAGCAGTGCATCTGGTAATGTCCTCCTAAGGTGCATCGAAAATATTACTTAGGAAAGTGTTAAGTTTTTTGGTGGAATCAACTCCTTTGCTTTATATTTGGAAATTTGTCATCTAATTGGGATCGTGCCCCGATTAATATAATTTTATTCATAATCCTTGTACTTTATTTATAACAGCCGCAGAAATTACTTAGCAATTTTAACACGCCGTTTCCCCGGGGGCGGGGGATTTCTTTTTTAAATGAACAATTTCTTCGTTTGTTATAATGATTTTCAAGGCATTAGATGCTATAATTAATTCAATCAAATGATGGCGTGATGGACATTAACAAGCTAAAGACAATAAATAAAGGGTGAAGCAGTCTGATGAATACTTTATTGCCTGAATTATCAAGCCTGAGCATTTATATTAACATTTTAGAGGATACAGCAGTGAAAAAGCTGGTTGGACTTTTAAAACTTATACGTGATGAGTCAAGCAATTCCGAAGAATTGATTAAAGCGTACAGTGAAGTTTTTGCTGCGCTGCTTACGAATCACCGTATAAATCTCTATCAGCATATTGAAGACATAACACTTCAGGATGAAAACATTTTTACCCTTTTCTGTGAAAAAGGAAAGATCCATGCTGACGATCCTTTGGCAAAACAGGCGGCAGCAGAACTTGGAATACTGCAAAAACTTGCAGAACTAAGCTGCACAGAGATAAAAAATATAATGAAAGATAGGTTTTCTGGGAATACAGAAATAAACCGTATTATTGACAACCTTCCGGATTGGAATACCCTGTGTGAAAGGGAGCCGAATACTCAATGGGATGCTGATGTGGGCAGCAGGATTTTATGGCACCGGAAGAATGGAGCAGGGCTTTTTTGTAAACATGTTTTCTTTATCTATGACGGTGCTTCCCAAACCCTGTCTCCGGTGAAAAATCCCGATCCGATAACACTTGACAGGCTATATCTTGTGGACAGGCAAAAAGAAATGGCAGTAAAAAATACATTGATTTTTTTATCGGGCAAAACCGCAAACAATATTTTGTTTTATGGTGACAGGGGAACAGGTAAGTCTTCAATGGTTAAAGCATTGGCAAACGAGTTCGGTGAAAAGGGGCTAAGGCTCGTAGAAGTTCCAAAAAGGTACTTAAGTCAAATACCCAAAATTACCTCACTGCTGTCAGATCGTGGTTTAAAGTTTATTCTGTTTATCGATGATCTTGCCTTTGGTAATAACGAAGAGGAATACACCGCACTAAAGGCGGTATTGGAAGGGGGAATCGAACACAGGCCTGATAATATACTGCTGTATGCAACTACCAACAGACGACATATCGTAAAGGAAAAATTCTCTGACAGAAGGGGGTTTTATTCCGATAACCCTGACGATGAAGTCAGGGCAAGAGATGCTATCCAGGAAAAACTTTCATTGTCCGACAGGTTTGGAATTACAATTGTATTTTCATCTCCGATAAAAAAGGAATACCTTCAGATTGTGCATAAAATGGCAGAAGACAGGAATTTAAAAATAGACCCTGTGCTGCTGGAGCAAAAAGCAATGCAATGGGAGATGGCATACAATGGAATGTCCCCAAGGACTGCAAGACAATTCATTGACTGGTTGGAAGGGGAACTGGATCTGAGTTTTCAATAAATTAAGCTCCTGGCCTCTGAAGAAGATAATTTAAATATTTGTTAAACATAATTAAACCGGTGGTAACAAATAAATTAGGCTTCTTAGGGAGGAACGGATAATGGAAGTAACTGAGAGGGAAATTAATAACATTTTTGTTTATTCGATGACGGGTCAGATACTGATTTGTACAGAAAATGAATGTAAGAAGCTTTTCGAAAAAATAGCAGAGGAAAAAAGCCATACAACTGTAATTATTAATATGTCCGGTGTGGGTTATGTTAATAGTACAGGTGTGGGCATGATTGTAAAATGTTTTAAGAAGTTCCGGGAAAACCGGGGCAGACTTATTCTCTGTAATTTGAAGCCAGAAGTGGCTAAATTATTTGATCTTATAAAATTAACAGATTTAATTGAGATATATCCCGATGAGGAGTCGGCAATTAAAAGCATACAATCAACGTAAATATGTTTAAAGGAGGTTTTCTATGGTCAAAAAGGAATTCAAATTAGGCGATTTGGTTGAGATGAAGAAACCTCACCCCTGCGGGAATAAAATATGGAAAGTGGTGCGTACAGGAGCAGATATCCGTATGGAATGCCAAGGATGTCGCCACCAGGTTATGATACCACGCAGTAAATTTGAAAAGAGTATGAAGAAAGTTGTTACAGAAAGCGTCAATTAATGGGCTGTTGATATTTTTATAAATAAGAATTAAAATATACTTATTAGATGATTATAAAAACGTCCGCCTCATACAGATGGCAAGTATAGATTCCCAGAAACAGACAGCGGGTTAAAATTCCCCGTCCCGTTGAAACGGTTTGTTGAAATTGCCGGGCAATTTCTATGGTTATATTAAACGTTCAAATCAATACAATGGTAATGAAGTTAATAAGAAAAAATACAGCTTGTTATTTTTTTGCAATTCACGCTTTAATAGAGATAGGTATTTTCTATTGGGTGCTTATTGCAGGCAAAAGATAATAAGCCCATTCTGTTGTTTTATTATGTAAGGAGCAAGTATTATGAGAAAAAAGAATTATCCCCTGTATGAAACCACTGTTTTCGAGGATTTCAGAATAATGACCGAAAATGTGGCTAAAAAATATCCCGACAGAGTTGCAATTTCCTATAAGAAAAATCCGCGCGATAAGGAAACTGTAGATGTAACGTACAGAGAAGCACGGGATTACATCAGGAATATGGGAACAGAACTTATTAATATGGGATTTACCGATAAGCATATTGCATTGATTGGAGAGAGTTCCTATGAATGGATATGCTCATATTTCAGTCTGATGTCCATTGGTGCGGTTACCGTCCCTATTGATAAGGAGCTGCCTGCTGACGAAATGGCAGGCATACTGAATTTTTCAGACTGCGAAGCTGTAATTTACAGTCCTGTTATAGAAGATAAAATTAAGTCAATAGCAGACAAAATTCCTAAGGTAAAAAATTATATCTGTATGCGTAAGGCCAATCTGGAAGACGCACTTAATCTGGCCGATATTGTACAAAGGGGAAGGGAGAAGTTTGAAAATGGCGACAATTCCTACTACAACTATGAAATTGATCCTGAACGCCTTGCCACTATAGTTTTTACGTCGGGTACAACTGGTAAGGGAAAGGGAGTTATGCTTTCCCAAAAAAATATTGTTACCGACATGACCCAGGGTATGTACCTTTTCGCAATAACTCCAAAAACAATGAATGTACTGCCTCCTCATCATACGTACGGTTCAACAGTGAATTTTGTGGGTCATTTTGCTCAGGGCTCAACTATTTACATATCCAGTGGCCTGAGATATATTCTGGAAGAAATGAAGGAACAAAAACCTTTGCATTTGGTTTTGGTACCTTTATTTGTTGAAACAATGCACAAAAAAATATGGCAAACTGCTGAAAAAAGCGGTAAGGCCGAAACGTTAAGGTCTTTAATTAAGGTAAGCAATTTTTTACTAAAAATCGGCATTGACTTGCGCAGAACGTTTTTTAAAAGCATTCACAATTTCTTCGGAGGTAAACTTGAATTCATTATTTGCGGCGGAGCCAGCTTAAATCAGGATATTATCGATGACTTTAACTCCTTTGGAATAACCATACTTAATGGTTATGGAATTACAGAGTGTTCTCCGCTGGTTTCATGCAACCGTAATAAATATCAGAAAAAAGGAAGCGTAGGTATACCTATTGTGGGTGAACTGATAAAAATAAAAGACCCGGATGAAAATGGCGAGGGTGAAATATGTGTTAAAGGGCCCAACGTAATGCTGGGATATTACAAGGATCCCGAGGCAACCGCTGCTGCTTTTGACGAGGAAGGATATTTTAAAACAGGGGATTACGGCAGGCTTGACGATGAAGGTTGGCTGTATATTACCGGCAGAATAAAAAATATGATTGTCCTCAGTAATGGTAAAAATGTTTATCCGGAGGAAATTGAAAGCGAAGTCTCAAGAATCTATGGTGTTTCAGAGGTTATTGTTTATGCCGGCGAAAGCAGGGCTCAAAAAAGCAAGGAAGTTATTGTTGCTGAAATTTTTCCCGACTATGATGCTTTGAACTTAAAGGGAATAAATGATGTCCAGGCTTATTTTAATGAAGAAATTAAGAAAGTAAACAGCAGGATGGTTTCATATAAAGCCGTTAAAAAGGTTAAAATCAGGAATGGGGAATTCCCAAAGAATACTTCCAGAAAAATCCTGCGATTTGAGATAGATAAGAGTATTGATTAAAAGTTATGTTAGACACAGCAAAATTTTAATGGGACGAGGGGAGAGGAACCTCGTCCCAGTTTCCAGACAACGGGCCAGGTACCCTGTCCGACCCTTTAAAAAGTCTTTTAATTTGCAAACGCTGTCTGACAGTTACTTTACTGATTTATCGTATAGTTCTGAACCTGAACTCATGTCCTTTCTCATCCATGCAAAACTCAATATTCCCAAGCTTATGCCATTTGAGTGCCAAATTAAACGATAGACAGAATGACTTTTCGGAAGTGGTATTAACATCCATATAAATATTGTTCAGCTCCCAGAATACATTCTCCATTTCCTGAGGAATTTCAGTTGTCTGCTGGAAAAACAAGTTAATAACTTTCTCCATGTTTGAGTAGACTTCGTCACGATAGGAGAAAGTCCTTGGATATTCAACATAATACCTGTCTTCATAATATGGCATAATAAACAATCGTTCATACCTTAAATAGCTTTCGTTAATTATTCTGTACTTGTCATCCAACGTATTGAATAAATCAGTTAGCTGCTGATTTTCTTTGAAAATTAATCATTCTTACACCGTTAAAATCATTCCCTATTTTGTTTTGTAAAGTTCCCTTACCTTTTCACTGTCTTTGTAATATACTGATAAATCGTTAATATCAGCGTTTATCATATATTTTACATTATCAATGGTGTACCATTTTGAAGCTGCACTGTCATATATTTTTTGTCCTTCTTCTTGTGTAGCATTAGAACAATACATGGCTTCAAAAGTATCAATAAATTTATTATAGATTGTGTCTGAATTTTCGGTTGTTTTATTAAGAATGGTTTTTATAAGTTGCTTTTCTTCATCGGAGATTCTTCTTTCACTGCCGACACCTAATGATATTCTGTAAAAATCATATCCCACCTGTTCTACTGCAATTTTATTGTTAGTTGCTTCGTTTTTATACTTGAAAAGTTTATTAGTATTCATCTTGACTGAATTTTCAGGGATATCAGAAAGCTCAAATATCAGCTGAGATAGAGGAGCTATAACATCTTCTTCTGAACGGTTACAACTGCAAGCAAAAACATAAAAATAAAAACAAAAAGAAATATGCATTTTTTCAATACTGATTTATAAATCATTTCATTCCTCCATATATAAAGATTCTGCCCCCACTTTAAATAAGATGTAAAAATTATAATTCAGAAACATTTCAGTACATTATTCATTAATTAATAAGTTTTTTCCAAGTACACCCAATTAATTTATAAATTAGAATTTACATAGTATATTTTAGCACTTTTATTAAATTACACAACCCCAATTTACATGTTTATTGTGATTATGAAAGCAACTTAAGTAAAATATAAACCTATCCAAAAAGAGGTTACAATATTTTGTCATTTAACTGTAAATATTTTAAATAAAATTTTCTATGTTTGCACTTCTCAATGCCTAAAAAGTGTGCTAAAATTATTATAGCTTAGTTCATTGCGGGTGTAATTTAGTGGTAGAATATCAGCTTCCCAAGCTGACTGTGTGGGTTCGATTCCCATCACCCGCTCCAACATTTATTGTGCTTCCCGCCAGAAGCACTTTTTTTATTGTTTTTATCAATGTTATTTAAAATTAAATTTTTATTTTTACTTTTTAATTAAGTCAGGCATTGTAGTTTATCGCGCCTGAAGCATTGTTGTGAAAATTATTAAGAATAATAATATAATAAGTAAATTTTTATTAGAGAGGGTAGCTTTTAAATTATTGACCTTTTGGAAAAATCATGTATAATAAAATTATAAACGCGCGTTCACGGTGATTTGTCAATGAAGAGTGAAGATATCGCAAGGCTTGCTGGTGTTTCCAGAAGCACTGTATCCAGAGTTATAAATAATTATCAAAATGTACCTGAAGAAACCCGTAAAAGGGTTATGAAGGTAATTGAAGAATATCAGTTTCATCCCAATAACTCTGCCAGGGTTCTGGCAGGAAAGAAAACCGATACTATAGGTCTTTTTATTGTAAGTATTGCTGAAAGAGATAATATAAACCGGATATACAGAAATAATTATTTTTCCCCCTTTGTTGATGCTGTTATTGACAGTGCCAATGCCAATGGCATATATGTGTTGGTTAATTCCATATATACAATAAAGGATTATGAAAAAATAAAGCGGGCTTTTATTGAAAGAAGAATTGATGCGGGGATTATTGTTGGAACAGAGAAGGAAATTGATGTAATTGCAGATGTTGTGTCAATGGGTTATCCCTTTTCGATAATAGACTATTCACCTGAAGAAGTTGTACACAGAATAAAAAAAGGCAGGGTAGCTGTAATAAATTCCACCGATGACGAAGGTATTCACAGAATGATTGAGTATCTGGCAGGTCTTGGTCATAGGGATATTGGAATACTTAGCGGAAGAATGAATACCTATTCGGGCAGGGTGAGGTACGAAGCATATCAGAAAGCTTTAAAGGAATACGGGCTTATTTCTAAGAAAGAATGGGTATTAAAGGGAGAATTCATCAAAAAGACAGCAGCGCAGGAAGTGCTGAAAATGATTAACCATGGAAAACTCCCGACGGCTTTGCTTTGCTGTAACGATGATATGGCTTTGTCAGCAATTGAGGTATTACAAAATGAAAAAATAAATATACCTGAAGAAATATCAATTACAGGTTTCGATGATATTATGCCTGCTTCATTGGTTAAACCTGCACTTACAACAGTTCGGGTACCATTGTATTCAATGGCACAAAAGGCTGTGGATGAGGTTCTGAAAATGATAGGAGATACCTCAGACAGTTTGAATATATTTAATCTGGAAACTGAGCTGGTAATAAGAGACAGCTGCAAAAAAATAAACTAAGCATCGGCTGCTTATTAAGGTCTTCAAAAGTGTGAAGGTTTGACGCTTAGTTTAAAGCAATAAGATATTACAGCTTTTAGAGACTACATTACCGCTCGGGTTATTTATAAAACAAATAAACGCGCGTTCACAAATTAAAGGGGGTTTTCATGTGAAGTTTGGTTATTTTGATGATTTAAACAGGGAGTATGTGATTACCACACCCACCACTCCATACCCATGGATTAACTACCTTGGCTGCCAGGATTTCTTTTCACTTATTTCAAATACTTCGGGAGGATATAGTTTCTACCGTGATGCAAGGTTAAGGCGGATTACAAGATACCGCTACAATAATGTACCCATAGATAACGGGGGAAGATACTTCTACATATACGACAACGGAGACTATTGGACACCCGGCTGGATGCCCGTAAAAAGAAAACTTGATAAATATGAATGCAGGCATGGGCTTGGGTACACCCGCATTACAGGTGAGCGCAACGGTATTGAAGCAAGCCAGTTGTCTTTTGTGCCTTTAGATTATAATGGGGAAGTAAATCAGGTTGTAATTAAAAATAATACCGACCAGGAAAAAGAAATATCACTTTTTTCTTTCATCGAATTTTGTTTGTGGAATGCCATGGATGATATGACCAACTTCCAAAGAAATTTCAGTACCGGTGAAGTTGAAGTCGAAGGATCGGCTATTTACCATAAAACCGAATACAGGGAAAGAAGAAATCACTATGCCTTTTACTGGGTTAATACTCCAATTGATGGTTTTGATACCGACAGGGAATCCTTTCTGGGACTTTATAATGGCTTTGACTCTCCGCAAAATGTTGTGTCCGGAAAAGCCTCCGATTCAATTGCCAGTGGCTGGGCGCCAATAGCTTCGCATTTTATAAAGATGACGCTAAAACCGGGAGAACAAAAAAGCTATATTTTTATATTAGGTTATGTTGAAAACCCAAATGAGGAAAAATGGGAAAAGAAGGGCGTAATAAACAAGAAAAGAGCAATAGAGATGCAGCAGCGTTTTATTGATGATGCCTGTGTGGAAAAAGCTTTTCAGGAGCTTAAAGATTACTGGACCGATTTATGCTCAAAATATACTGTAGAAAGCCATGATGAAAAACTGAACCGTATGGTGAATATCTGGAACCCATATCAGTGTATGGTAACCTTCAACATGTCCAGGAGTGCTTCCTATTTTGAATCGGGAATTGGCAGAGGTATGGGCTTTAGGGATTCTAACCAGGATCTGCTGGGTTTTGTTCATCAAGTCCCCGAAAGAGCAAAGCAAAGAATTATTGATATAGCATCAACGCAGCTTGAAGACGGAAGTGCGTATCATCAGTATCAGCCCCTCACAAAGAAGGGAAATTCTGATATCGGCAGCGGGTTCAATGATGATCCTCTGTGGCTGATTCTGGCAACCTCCCAGTATATTAAGGAAACGGGGGATTTCGAAATTCTGAATGAAATGGTCCCCTTTGACTGCGATGAGAATAAAAAGGATACGCTTTTTGAGCATCTGAAGCGTTCATTTTACCATGTTGTTAATAACCTTGGCCCTCATGGGCTGCCTCTTATAGGAAGAGCAGACTGGAACGACTGCCTTAATCTTAACTGTTTCTCTACAGAACCCGATGAATCCTTCCAGACCTGCGGACTTATTGATGGCAGGGTTGCCGAATCGGTATTTATAGCAGGTATGTTTGTAGCAATAGGACCCGAATATGTCGAGCTTTGTAAAAGGCTTGGGCTTAACGAAGAGGCAGCAGAGGCCGAAAAACACATTGAAAAAATGGTTGAGGCCGTACTGGAACATGGTTATGATGGCGAGTGGTTCCTTAGAGCCTATGACCATTATGGGAATAAAATAGGCAGTAAAGAGTGCGAGGAAGGCCAGATTTTTATTGAGTCGCAGGGGTTCTGTGTCATGGCAGGGATTGGTGTTAAAGAGGGGCTAGCCCAAAAAGCGCTGGATTCGGTAAAGGAAAGGCTGGATACAAAATATGGCATAGTACTTCAAACGCCGGCTTACACCGAATACTACCTGAATTTAGGAGAAATTTCATCATATCCGCCGGGATATAAGGAGAACGCAGGTATCTTCTGCCACAACAACCCCTGGATTGCCATTGCTGAAACGGTAATAGGGCGTGGTGACAGAGCCTTCGAAGTGTATTCTAAAATTGCTCCTGCCTATATTGAAGACATCAGTGATATTCACCGGACAGAGCCCTATGTCTATTCGCAGATGATTGCCGGAAGAGATGCGGTCCGCTTTGGCGAGGCTAAGAACTCCTGGCTGACGGGTACGGCAGCGTGGAATTATGTTGCCATAACCCAGTATATTCTTGGTATCAGGCCGGTATATGACGGACTGATGGTTGATCCATGTATACCCGCATCATGGGATGGGTTCACCGTAACAAGGGAATTCCGCGGAGTAAAATATAACATCCGGGTTAAAAATCCAAACCACATATGCAAAGGCGTAAAAAAAATAATTATAGATGACAAGGAAATTGACGGGAACATTATCCCACTATCTTCAGAAGGCAAAGAACATAATGTGATTGTTGTTATGGGCTAGCAATGCTGTTTTGTTTTAGTATATCCTCCTCATTATATGATTACATTCCACTGTGGCTCCCTGATAAGGCAGAGGTTGGAATGTAACCATAGAATAAAAAAGCCGGTTTGAACAACCGGCATTTTTTTTAGAATTTTCTTATTTTTTCATTCTGTCATAAGCTGCTTTTTTCTCATCCAGAATCTTCTGGAATCCTGCATCGAGGTATTCCTTGCAGTATTTCTCATAAAGGGCATCAAATTCAGAGGGATCGCACATAACTAATGCTGTATAATATTCCTGGAATTTTTCCTGCAGTATGGCTTTGTATTCAGAAACTGCAGCGATTCCGGTATCGAACAGGAAGTCTGTATACCAGTATTTCTGGTTCGCAACACATTCTTCGTATCTGTCCTGAATCAGGAATTCAAAACCATCGGGAGCAAAAGT
>JAAYNA010000160.1 GCA_012521105.1 Clostridiaceae bacterium | reverse complement strand
GTTTAGAGTCTACCTATAAGGAAACAATGCTCGGGCAGGCAGGGGTGTCTGCCCGAGCATTTATGAAATTGTGTTCTCGTGTGCTTATAAATCTGTACAGTTGGTATAATATGTTTATATAATATATATTTTCTAAGGTGATTTAATGAAAATTGACAATAATTATGAATCGCTGTACAGAAAAAACCAAGATACAGGCCGTATCATCATAGATATAGCTATTGATGATTATATTGATTTTTTTCATGAATGGGATAATTCAGCTTTCAAAAAGCGTGACATAAATGCCGATCTTGCAGAATTCCTTGATTTATGTTCTGAAGACATTCCAATTAGAAAGAAGCTGGAAATTGTTTTTACCTTGAATACATCCAAAATCAGTAAGGAGAAAGAAGAACAGATCCGTACAAGCTATCGGAATTACTATAGTTCTTTAAAGCGATTTGAGAGCAGAAAAACAAAAAGATTTGTTAGAAACTCAATGATTTTGCTTTTTATATCCATTGCACTGTTAACATCATATGGATTATTGAATAAAAATGCAGAAAACACACTTATTTCAAGAGTTTTCCTTGAAAGCCTTTTAATTGGCGGCTGGGTTTTTGCCTGGGAGGCTGTACACTTACTGTTTATTGATATTATTGAACCCTTCCACAGACGCCGTGAAATTAACCGATTTCTTGAGGCAGAGCTAAGTTTTAATTACATACCCAAATGATTGGTTAGTTTGACTTTTCAGTGTTTTTATAGAAAGTTATATGTATACTATAAATTCAAACAAATCAAAATTTTTCCTGCGACTTTATTTTTTATAAGATAAAGTGTATAATAAAAATATAAGTTATACTCTTTTAAACTTATAAATTTGCTTAAAGCTACAGAGGTGTTCTCATGGCGAAGCTTACATTTACAATGGAAAACTATCTTGAAGCAATATACGAACTTACCGGCGGAACCTCCGGAGCCAGAGTTTCAGATATTTCCGAGAGGCTGGGTGTTTCAAAAGCAAGCGTCAACAGTGCAATGGCAACACTTGCTGAAAAAGGTCTTGTCATTAACGAAAAATATAAAGAAGTATTTTTAACACCTGCAGGCCTTGAGAAAGCTAAATTAACTTCCGTAAAGCACCAAATAATACAGAAATTTTTAATCGATGTTTTAAAAGTTGACGAAAATATTGCCGACAAGGACGCATGTCACATCGAGCATGTCATCAGCAGCGATTCCATAAGTGCCATGCAGAAATTTATGGAATCCAATAAATCATAATTAGACCACAGAGAATGTAGAGATAATCTAAAACTACAGGATATTCTATAATCTTCAGCGTGTTGGATGAAGTATCTGTGAGCGGTGCATTCTATCCTTGATATTACCCTTTCTGTTGTTTAGCTCTTTATCCTTTAATATCCGGTTAATTCTAAAACGGCTTACCATCATAATGGATAAAGCCACAGTGAGCAACAAATAAAAAATTGTGAATCCTGGTGTAAACTTTTTGTTTAAATAACTATTAATTAACAAGGCTGTTGCCTTTATAGAACCTGCCGCTGTAATCGGAAGCCCAGCAAAATATTCGTAATCCTTCTGCAAATTATGCCGGGCCAGGCGAAATCCGCCGGCCAATGGATAAAGCAGCACAGCAATCAACATATACCATGGAATATAATCAATCCCCGATACAAAGATTGCAATGGGAGCTATCCCAAACGAAACGAAATCTGCAAAGGAATCCAGTTGCTTACCCATTTCTGAGCAGAGATTAAAGTGTCTGGCCAGATTTCCATCCAATGTATCAAGAATAACTGATATATAAATTAAATAACATGCTAATCTAATACTGGATAAAGAACTATTGTATATCATTAAACAAAAAACAAGAATACCTATTGCCATATTACAAAAAGTAAGTGTATTAGGCAGATGTTTAAACCTTGTAGTTATCATTTTTCCTCCTCCTCTAACTTTCCATATACCGACATATAGAAGGCTTATCAGAATAACAAACCAAAAGGTAATAAAGCGGAAAAGCAATGTTATTGCTAAAGCATCGCTGGAGTTAATTTGCATAACTATTAAAAGGCTTGTCATAGTAGCCTCAAAACTGCCAAGCCCACCTGGGAGCAGTGGGATCATTCCAACCATATATGATATAAAAGTTGTTTCTGTTAATAAAACCCAATCGTAATTGGTTGTAAATAAACGTACCAATAAAATCATTTTTATTGGGAACAGTATCCAAATGGATAGAGCCAAAAGCAATTGCTTATATATCTCGCCCTTTGCATTTTTCAGAATCTTAATATTCGATAATACGGTTATCATATATCGCTTTAAAACATCAGTCCATTTATGTTTGACAGTTGCACTTTTTATTTTGTTATCTATATATGAGGTACATGTAAACAAAACAATTAATGCACATATGATGGCCAGAATAAAGAAAAAAACAACAAACTTTATAAAGCTGCTTTGAAAAAGCTCTATTTTATTCGATAAATGTGCAAATGCAAACAAATTTATCACAAAAAAGCTGAAAAAGCTAACTATTTTCTGTATTGTTACCAAAGTAGCTGCTTCCTGCGCCGAGTATTTTAACTCATTTTTTAATAGCAGAGCCCGTGTAACTTCTCCACCCACCTTTACCCCAGGGGTAACGCTTTCAATAATCGCACCCCTTGCATTAACATACAGCATTTTAAAAAAGTTGTGCTCTCCACCCATAATCTTACCAATTCTGCACCATTGATAATTAACAAGCAGTTGACTTACAACCTGTATCATTAATAGTGCTATAAAGGCAAATGGAGGCACTTGGCTAATGCTTGCAATGAAACCTGAAAAATCAAATTGCCAAAACAATATTATTAAAAGGATGGAGAGCAAAACTAATCCCAATTTTTTCATTCTGTTTTTCCCCTTACGATTTTATAAATAAGGCGGTGCTGCCGACATTTCTCCATTTATGAACTGCCTTTCTGTAATAATTACCGAATACCGAATATTCATTTATTGAATAGAACTTTGATAATCTGTGTTTGGGCAAACGTACTAAAATTCTTGCACCAAAACAGCACCCCTGTTTTAAATGGAGAAAAACTTTATCCAAAGGACTTACCTGTGCAGCCATATGGATTACACTAAAATCTTTCGGAGCAATATCATTTCCATCGCTCAGAATAATCTTAATGGCATTATCATACCCTAATTTTTTTATCAATTCTCTTGATACACATACACAGCGAGCATCTTTATCAATAATTGTTACCGGGGCTCCTGTATACTCATGCAGCAATATGCCACTAAAGGGGCATGGGCCCCCACCTATACACAGAACCTTATCGGTAGATTTAATATTTGCTAACGCAACTTCTTTCTTAACAAGTTTTTTATAATATAATGATATTGCTCTATATATTAAAGAGTTTCTTGCTGCTAACCATTCTAAAAGCTTTGTTGACTTAGGTATAATTTTGACCACAACAAAAACCGCCCTTACGTAAATAAGTTATATAAATAAATGCGCAATTTGGTTAATCAGTCCTGCTACAACAAAGGCAGTTACAACTGTAGAACAGCCAATAGCCAACGCTACTTTTGTATTGAATTCTTTAGACAAAATTCCGAACACAGATAAACATGGCAAATACAACAATGCCACCGTTCCACCTACGAATGCCTGTAATGCTGTTAATCCTTCGATTGCTAACAGAGGAGCTACTGCCATCTCACGACGGACAATTCCCAGGATCAATGCTATTACTGCCTCCCTTGGCAATCCAAGCCACCCACTGACAATTGGCTCAAGGTATATGGCAATATAATTCAATAAACCGGTTTCCTTTAACAAAGCTGCAATTACAATTGACAACAGCATTGGAACTTCTGCTTCTACCAAAAAATGCTTCATACGCAGCATTAGTTTTTTCCCATATGCCTTAGCGTTAGGCATCAATAAATTGGGAATCTCGATAACCATAGGATCAACTGTTCCTTTTAATACACGGCCCAGAATGCCGGATACAGTTATCATAATAACAAAAGACAAAAGTAACATCAGTATTAATAATAGGGGTGAAAATCCTGCAAACAAGCTTATTAATGCTCCTGTCTGTGAAATGCAGGGTACTGCAAAACAGACAACTGTGGATATAATTAATCGCTCCTTTTTCGTTGTTGCAGTTCTTGAACCGATAATTGCAGGTACAGCACAACCATAACCCATTAAAATAGTAATCATGCTGCCACCCTGGACCCCCATTTTACGCATTATATTGTCGAATAAAACACTTAAGCGAGGAAGAACACCCGAATCCTCCAGGAAAGAAAAAACTACATAAAACAAGAATACATACGGGAAAATCAATGCAATAATCCATTCAAATCCGATAACAAATATACCGTACTCTCCTATAAGAACATTTAATAAAATTCCTTCAGGTACTATTAAAGTAAATAAGTTCTTGAAAAAAGGAACCAGTACTTTATTCACCAGGGGCAGTAACAGAGTTGCCCGAAGAGCCTTACCTCCACCCACAATTGCACCCAGTGACAAAATAATAACGAGTAACGCAATTGGAATTCCCGGCCAAGGTTTCACCATGCTTCTTCCCAGTCTGTCTAAAAAGCTAAGTTCGCCATCTACCTTTATCCTAACCCTGTCGGCAATTTCCTTGGCTCTGTCCCAAATATCCAGTTCATTCCCTTTGCACCCTGGACAGGATGAACAATTGCTACATCCACTGCGTGATAGATTTAAAATACCCTTCAATGCCTCTTTCAGCTCATTAATACCTTCACCTTTTACAGCTACTGTAGGTATAACAGGAGCTCCAAGTTCCTGTGAAAGCAGCCCCACATTTATTTCATAGCCGTGCCTCTTTGCAACGTCAACCAAATTCAGCGCATATACAATGGGAACATTGTATTTTTGCAACTCAAGCCCAAGCTTTATATTTCTTTCCAGATTGGTAGAGTCTAATACGCATATAACAGCAACAGGTTTGCTATTCAAAAAACTTATGGCAACGGCCTCGGCTTCTGATGTGGCTTCAAGGGAATATGTACCCGGAACATCTATCAAAGTATAGGTTGCATCGCCAAGTTTTAAAGTTCCCTCTGTATAAGTAACTGTGGTTCCTGCGTAATTGGAACTTACCACGTGAATACCTGTCATATCAGAAAAAAACACACTTTTTCCCACATTAGGGTTACCCATTAACAGAATTTTATTGTTTTTTTCATACACCCTAGCATCTTCATTTATATCATGACATCCAGACACATTATTTTCCCCCTACCATAATCTTTTCGGCTATATCCTTACCAATAGCGATCTCGCTGGAACCTACCTTAACCAGCACAGGACCGCCCAGCCTATGGGTATATACTTTTTGCACGCTTGCATTTTTAATAATGCCTAAGCTTTTTAAAATACCAAAATCAGGCACATTTTTAATAATATATTGGGAATTATCTTCAGCATAATAAATGCTCTGGTTTGTCTTCACAGAATTTTCCTTTTTTATCACTTGACCTTGCCCCCTTGCAGATTTATTTCTTAATATAAAAAGTTAGATTAATCTAAGTTAGATTTATCTAACTTATTGATATCACATTGTTCGTTTTTTGTCAATAATATCTGCATATTTTTTTTAAAATGGAGCAGGAGCTGAATAATTAGCCGGGGCACTACAAAAAGGACGGTTCCTTTTAACAAGTAAAGAACCGCCCGTAACAGGTTTAAATTCGATATGGATACGCTGTCGTTCAATGCTTTTTATGCGTTAAATTATTCTGATAATCATCGAAAGTAATAATCGGTCAATTTTGCTTTTCTATACTTAAAGGCTTTATCATTAATGTTGATAAAATTGCAACAACTGCGGCAACTGACGCAATCACAAATGCCGGGAACATAAGATTAATGTCCGTTGATGCAATATTCTTATAATATCCCGCGATATAAGATGATATTACAGCACCGGCTCCGAAACCAACCAACACAATACCGTAATTTGTCGCGTTATACTTTGCGCCAAACAGATCGGCCGTAAAGGTAGGGAATGTACTTAAAAAACCGCCATAAGCAAAACCAATGCAGGCAATTAAAACATAAATCATATATCCTGCAGCAATATTTACACAAAGTGACAATACTGCTGTTAAGCCAAGAAGAAGAACAATGGTTTTTTTACGCCCCAGCTTATCAGATACAAATCCCCAGAAGAGTCTGCCAAAGGAATTGAATATAGAAATTGCAAATACTCCAACAGTAGCTGTTTCAGCCAGTCCCCGTGCCACAGCAATGGGTTTTGCAAAACCAATCATCATCAATCCACCCATACATGCCAGTGCCATTGAAAAGGTGAGTAAATATAACTGGGGTTTTTTCAAAACCTGTGATGGCATCAAGGCAACAGAATCAGAACCTGTGTTTTTGGGTGTCCATCCCGCCGGGGCATAATCCGCAGGCGGGTTTTTAACAAACCAGCCACCAACGGTACATACCACAATAAAAATCATAGCAAGTATTTTGAAAGACATCAGTTCTCCTTTGCCAGGAATTCCATCTCCAAAACTGGAAATAATCCATTCAACCAACGGTGTAAAGACCACTCCACCAAAACCAAGTGCAGAAACTATGGCACCAGTGATAAGTCCCCTTTTATCAGGATACCATTTTTGCGCACATGCAATGGTAGTGGAGTAGGTAAATCCCATACCTATGCCACCCATAATACCGTATGTAATCCAAAGAACCCACGGTGCCGATGGTGTGGCAAAAGATGCCAGGAAAAAACCAACTGCCAGTATTAAACCTCCAAAGATAACGGTTAGCCGGGGCCCGAACTTATCCTGCATTTTTCCACCTGCTGTGCTGCCAACGCTTAAAACTGCCAATAAAATTGAAAATGTAAGTGCTGCATTTGCATGATTACCAGAGAACAAACTTTCAGCAATTCCCGCTTGAAATACACTCCATATGTACGCTGTTCCCAGACATAACTGAATTGCGATGGCGGAAATTACAGGAATAATACGATTATATTTTGGCTTCATTATGATTCTCCCCTTCAATTTAGAGTTGCAAGCTTTTTCACAGCGGTTAGTATGCAATTATCAGCCATAGAATTTGCTTTCTGCCTGCTTTTCAACAGAGTAACATATCTTTTCTGCTTACTTCTATCGATTTATATGCTTTTTTGAATGTGTTTTTTACGGTTCTTTGCTTTTTGCTTCCTGTATTCATCACCAGGTATATACATACCTGTTATCATATTAACATTTATAAAACACCTATCAATCGGATATTTAAACAGATTTAGCAAAGCATTATGAGATTCTGTTATTTCTAATAAATAAAAAAGCAGAAGATCGGTCTCCTGCTTCCTTCCCCCCACATTACGCTTTATTCATTCTTATTATTAAAAGTTATATCACTACCGCAATTAACTGCTACTGCGACCAGCATTTGAACAGTTTCTTCCGGCCTGGTGTGCTGCCTGGCCATAAAGCCGGTAGAAGTGGAAATTATGTATCACAACCTGGTTAGTTCAAATATCCAATTTATCCATCCTGCTATTGATGATGCTCGTCTATAAAATGTATCTTCTGATTTAACATTATATAAATTACTGTTCCTCATAATCTTTACAATGTCATGTTTGGAAGGAATTCGACCCTGTTCTAAGCACAATTTAAAGGTTACATTAAAAGCCTTATGAGACAGGATTAATTCTACAAGCCTTAATTGCCTTGGCTTATATTTCAATTTAAGCAACCTCCGACCTTCATCTGTTAAGGAGAATATTATCTGACCGTTTTCTCTTCGTTTCTCAATTAATCCCAAGTACCTTCCTGCGTCAGTGTAATAATTCGTTTGTCTTGGATCAAAGTCATAATTTGAAGTTATTTCATCTTTGGTAAGTTCTGACTCATTCAAAAGTTCACAAAGGTTTACTACTCTTTTGAAAGAGTCTGCCTGTGGAAACGGAATTTCGGGTTCGTCCACGATTCTTGCCCTGCTTGATGCATTTATTATATCCTCAAGGGTAATTCTTGTTTCTTCAATACTGTACCTCTTTTGTTTAATCAGGACCAGAGAGTTGTAGCAATCCGGGTTCTGGAATTCGTATTCATAAAAGGTAAATATGCCATTAGAATATGTTAAAAATAAAGACTTTATCTTTTTCCCGATTTTATTCCTCCACAGCCTGTAAGGATAATATAACTGACGTATTAAAAAATCATCAGAAAGGGAATTCTTAGCCTCAATCAAAGAAAGGGTTTCTACCCCTTCAAAGCCACCATCTATCTCAATTTGAGAATTATTAACATTGACCCGGACATCAGTTCCTGAACGTGTTTTTATTAAAAAATCAAACGTGTCTGAACCCATTCTCCCACTTACTGTTGGTATTATTCTTTCATCTTCAATAAAATCAGCTAATATACCCGAAACATATGCACAGTTTAAGGCTGCTGATTCACTTGTTATGTTTTCATAATCAATACTTTCGATAAAGGTTGGAAATGAAACTTTAATTATTTCAGTATTCTTTTCCTCAAAATCTTTATATGCTTCAAACTGAGAAATCAGATAACTTCCTCTGGTAATTGGGAGAATAGAAAGCTTATGCTTCTTAAAAATTTCCGGCAAATTCTTTCTGTGATCAAATTTGGTCATCAGTCTTGCTTCTCTGAATTTGTTTATCTGACTTGAAGTAATTTCAAACACACCATGCTTTTCTATTTTTTCTAATATACCGTGTTTTTCAAAAAGCTGCTTCCATGCCAATTCATTCTTTGTATCACTCATAATTCTTCACCAGGACTTCATTAACCTCTCCTCTTTTATCCCCCCTGGAGTTTACAGCTCTTTTTGCCTTCACAATGGTAATATTATATTCCTTGTATAAGTCCAGGATAAAGTCGGTAGCTGAATTGGACAGCAAAAACTTTATGTTTCTACTATTCAATTTATCGCACAAATTTTTCAGCCTTATCTGTTCATCTCTGCCGAATCCGCCCTTATTATATCCGGTAAAATTTGCACTGTCTGAAACCGGGTCATAAGGTGGATCAAAATATACAAAGCTGCCTTTTCTTATACCTTTTACAGCCTCTTCAAAATCTTGGCATTTGAAAGTTATTTTTGCTTTGTTAAAATAATTGCTTACTGCTCTTAAAGTTTCTTCATTCACTATATTAGGGTTTTTATATCTTCCAAATGGAGAATTAAATTCTCCCTGCTGATTAACCCTGAATAATCCGTTATAGCATGTTTTGTTAAGATAAATTATTCTTGATGCCTTCTTAACGTTACTTAACTGACTATACTTTTTTTTATCCCGATCCAATTCTCTAATTTCGTAGAAATAGCAGGCTTCGTTTTTGTGCTTTTTTAAGTCTTCAATTAGCTCTTCAATATTATCCCGGATTACAGTATATACATTAATTAATTCCTCACTTATATCATTAACTACAGCTCTGTTCGGCTGAAGAGCAAATAAAACAGCGCCGCCACCCAGAAAAGGTTCATAGTATGTAGAGTATTGGCTTGGTATATGTTTTTTTATATCTTTTAACAACTGTCGCTTCCCACCCACCCATTTTAACACGGGTGCCACCAGCGGACTTTTTTCCATAACCTCACCTCAGGTTAATTATAACACAATTATAATGAGGAAGTTAATATTCACCCTCTTCCGATAGATACAGACCTATTTTACTCTACACCAACGAAGCTTTTGCTTATCCTATACCAAACAGGCTGTCCTGGTTTTAGCTTTCCATTCCCGGTTATACATCCAGAGACCATCCCTCATCCCCTGAATAGATCATCAGCTTAGTCATTCCACCATCAACTGTAATGTTTTCTCCGTTAACAAAGCTATTCTCCGGATCACATAAAAAGAAAACTGCGCGAACGATATCCATTGGAATTCCTACCCTTCCAGAGGGATGCTGAATCTGATCGGCTTTTGAATAGTCAGGAACATAATCTTTATCATAATATTTACCTGTATCAATCCATCCCGGAGATACAGAGTTTACCCGGACTCGGCCTGAAAGGCTAACAGCCATTGCATGGGTTAGCGAAATAATTCCTCCCTTTGCGGCAGTATAGCTTTCGGTATTCGGCTGAGACATAAATGCTCGGGTGGACGCTATATTAACAACCGATGCGGAACTACTGAAATAGGGCAAAAACAACTGCGTCAGGTAATAGGGAGCGGTAACTCCAACTTTCAAAACATAGTTAAAATCTTCATAACTGCACGGCTCAAGAATACCTTTTTTACTTATGCAGGCGTTATTAATCAGAAAATCAATTTTGTTATAATGCTCAACTACCTTCTGCGTAAATTCTTTCAATACTACTTCTTCTGAAATATCACCACAGAAAAAAATGGCATCTGCGCCCATTTCCTTAATGATTTTAAGGTTCTCTTCACCTGCGTCCTTATTCTTATCGATAAAAGCAATTCTGGCACCTTTTTTTGCAAACTCCTGTGCAAGACATCTTCCAATGCCTAACGCTCCGCCTGTAACGACGGCCACCTTATTCTTAAATTTTGAATCCATCCATACCACCTTCTCCCCTATCATATCATCTGAAGAAACACATGTACTTGCCACTTTTATGGATAATGGATTATTTGACTTTGGATTTAATAACATTGTAGCCCAACTTACTAATTGCGTTTTCAATTTCTTCAATTGATACTTTATCTTCGTCAAAGTTCAGTTTTACTTTACTGGAGTTAAATAATACTTTTGCTGAATCTTTTTCCGCACCGTCCAGACCTTTAAGGGCAGCCTCGATTTTTTGCATGCATGATGGGCATGCTAAGGTTTCTAATTGGATAGTTGCTGACTTCATACTATAATCTCCTCTCACTAATCATTGCTTATTGGAATTGCTATAAATTCATTTATCTTAAATATAATTATAACCAAACTTATAAATAAAACATCAATACAAGGTTATGTTTTACCTTTAATTTATTACCGTTATTTCAGTTTATAACGTAACAATCGCATACCGTTGAGAATAACTACCAGGATACTGCCTTCATGCACTAACATTCCTATTGACATACTCATCCATTCACTGAATAACGCGCTGGCTAACAATACTAACACAACACCTATGGCAATAAATATGTTTTGTTTCATGTTTCTGACAGTAGCTTTGGCTATTCCAAGGGCGTGTGGCAGACGACTGAAATCTGAATTCATTAAAACAACATCTGATGTTTCAATGGCTACGTCTGTACCACTCCCCATAGCTATACCAATATTAGCCAAAGCTATTGAAGGGCTGTCATTAACACCATCTCCAACAAAAGCAACTACTTGACCTTTATCAATTAATTCTTTAATGTATGCCGATTTGTCTTCAGGTAACATGTTTCCGCGGGCTTCAGTCAGACCTAACTTGCGGCTGACTGCGTCAACATCATCCACCTCAACTTCTAAGTATTTGTTCCCAGTCTTCAATAGTTTCGGGTTTATAAAGACCATATTTTTTCAGCAGATCCCCTCTGATAACTGGTCCGGTTTGTTACCCGGTTATCAGACAGATTAATTCCGGGTACTTGATATATATGTCCATCATCCGATGTGATTTGCTTTTTTACTTCCCGGTTTGCCCGAATAATACTACGGAGATTTGGTGCATAATTAATAATTTAACCGTCCAATTCTATTATTTCACCCATTTCTGCCATATTTCCAATAACCCTATATGTTTTCGCCATGGAAATTCAATAAGGTCTGTAATTTCTCCGGCAGCAGTCAATAGCATCAGCTTTTGTAATTACACGTCTTCCGGAACATCAATAAAGGATATTTTTATATTTGCTCTAGCTCTTTATAGAATTTTGTATCGTCGGCATTATCTTTTTGACTTCTGTAATATGTAAGAGTTATGGGCTTGGCATCGCTGTATGCAGTATAAAAGGCTTCTGATGTAACAGGGGAATTGGCAAAGCTTCCTGATTGTAACATAATTGTTGTGATAACTGCAATAATAACAGAACAGAGTATTTTCCTCCTCATAACCACATCCTCCCATACAAAAGGGTATAATACTAATTGACCGTTCTGTTTTGAAATAAGTTCCATTTTGCCTTTTTACTGTTTATCAGCATGTAAAAATCAGGCACAGGGCGTGGTCCATATCCCTTCGTCTGTTAATCGGTATATAATAAACTTTTCTTTTTCGTCAATTTCCCCCGGTACCTTTATTTCATTTATAATTGTAAAGGGCGTATCGGTTTTTAGAAAATCTTTATACTCATCTATTGGATAATAAAGAATTAAATCCACCGTTCTTCTGTCTTTCTCTACAGAACGCAAGATATTATGGACAACCTTTCTAAATATATGTACTGAAAATGGATTAAAAAAATAAAAGCAATTTTCTGTCTTGTCAATTTTATAAAACTGCGCAAGACCATGTACAAATTTAATAGGTGCAATAATATGCTTTGCTTTTCGACTATAACTCACCTTATTTTCAAGTGCTTCTTCGTAGGTTTTAACATTAGCCTCTATTCCTGTTACAGGTATATGAAAACGATTATGCAAATAAAATGCCACTCTGCCCCGGCCACACCCAAAATCTACAACTTTATCGGCATCTCCAAACTTGTATTTTCTGGAAAGTTCATCCAAGGCCTTATATGGTGTTGCTTCATAACGGTTATAATGAATCTTATTGTCCTCCCATTCTCTTATACCTACCGTTCTGATCCCAAGCAATTTATCCCGTTTTCTTTCTCTCACGTAAAAACTCTCC
>JAAYNA010000159.1 GCA_012521105.1 Clostridiaceae bacterium | reverse complement strand
TCCTGACGGATCATTGTAAGCCAGTTATATGCGGTGGGCCGGCTTGCAAAGATAAAGTACTGTTCATTGTCAAGAACACCATATTTCAACATATCCAGATCAACATTTTTCTGATAGTAGGTAGGAGCATATTGCTTTAGCATGTCAATATCAATTTTTTGAATTGCACCTGCATCATAGTAGGCAACAGCTGCCGGGAAATCGTAATGGAAGATAATATCCGGAGCATCGCCTGCTGCAAGAAGCATGTTAAATTTGTTTACTTCGTCGGCTCTTGGAATTGCAACATATTCAACCGTGATATTGTTTTTGTCACCAAATTCTGACTGAATCCAGCGGGTCCAATAGTTGTCATCAACAGGTGCCTGTCCTTCCACACCGCGATCGTAAACCGGAATTTGAATGGTAACTCTGTTCTTGAATACTTTGCCGTCATCCTGAGCAGCAGTGGTTGGCGCGGATGGTAATTCTCCGCCACTGGAAGGAACAGTTGGCGTATCTGTATCAGTTTTACCGCAGGCAGCAAATAATACGGAAATAAGTAATAAAACCAAAGTTACAGATACAGTTTTTCTTACTTTTTGCTTCATAATAATCCTCCTAACTTTTATTATATTCAATGAAACCTTGATCCGGTTTATTGACATCAACCTTTAACGGCACCAATCATAACACCCTTGACAAAATACTTCTGAATGAAGGGATAAACTATAACAATCGGTAATGTGGCAAATATAATGCAAGCAGATTTTATTACCTCGGGGTTTGTTACAGTATCGGGTTGCGCCTCGGATGCTGTAAGAGTAGTGTTTGTTGTTTGAATCAGTAAGTTTAGTTTATGCTGAAGCAAATACATGGGCTGTCTTGTTATATAAAACACCGAATCCTGGTAGGCATTCCAGCGACCTACAGCGTAAAACAGACATAATGTGGCGATAATTGGCTTACAAAGTGGAAGCACAATCTGAACAAGAATCCTTATGTCGCCTGCACCATCTAAAAATGCCGACTCTTCAAGGCTGTCCGGAACAGTTGATTGAATGGAAGTCCTCATAATAATCATATTATAAGCACTGAATGCAAGAGGGAGTATCAGAGATGCCGATTTGTTCAGTAAACCCAGCCTGTGCATCAGTAAGTAATCGGGGATAATACCGCCACTGAAATAGAGTGTTATTATAAAAAACACTGAAATTATATTCCGTCCTTTAAGACGCTTTCTTGTAAGTGGATATGCAGCACAGACGGTTAAAAACATCCCGAGTGCGGTAAATATAACGGTAACCTTGATTGTTTGCCACAGCGATCTAATCATTGACGGATCACCAATTACACTTCTGTACGCTTTTAGATTAAAATCCTTTGGTATAAGGTAAACAAGCTGACTGGTGACTTTGGCATCGGAACTTAATGATTTCGCAAGAACATGTACGAAGGGAAGAACACATAAAAGTGCCAACAGTCCTACTGTGAAATAAATAAATATATCTGCTGCCAGGTCTATGATTTTACCTTTAGTATAATTGCTATGCCGAAATTCATTAATGTTATGCATACTAAACCCCTTTCCTGAATCTATAAAAGACCTTCATCCCCGATTTTTTTCGATATCCAGTCCGAAATAAGTACCAGGACAAGACCCACTGCCGACTGAAATAAACCTACTGCAGTGGTAAAGCTGTATTTTTGTGCCTGAATACCCGCACTATATACATAGGTGGCGATGACACTTGAAACTTCTTTGACAATTGGATTGCCCAGGCTATGAGCACGCTCGAAGGAACTGCCCATAATTCTGCCAAGATTAATGATCAAAATAATTGTAATAGTGCTTCTTATGCCGGGAAGGGTTATATATCTTATTTTTCCCCAGCGGCCTGCACCATCTATGGTGGCGCTGTCGTACAGCTCCGGGTTAATACTTGTAATAGAAGCAAGATAAATTATTGTACCCCAGCCCATAGACTGCCATACACCTATTAATACATAGCTGAAAACCCAGTGAGTGTTTTCAGTTAAGAATGGTATCTCTTCTAATCCAACATTCCGCAACAGAATGTTTACCAGCCCTGTTCGTGGCTGGAACAGTTGGTATGCTACTCCGGCAATTATAACCCATGAAAGGAAATGTGGCAGATATAGTAAAGTTTGATTTATTTTCTTATACCAAAGTGTTCGGATCTCATTTATCATAATGGCAAGGATAATGGGCATTGGAAACCCAAGCAGAAGATCCAGCCCGTTCAGAGTTAAGGTATTTCTAAGGGCCCTGTAAAAATCCTTATTTGAAAAGATTTCTGCGAAGTTTTTAAAGCCTACCCATTCACTTCCCACAAAGCCTTTTAGAATCTTATAGTCTTTAAATGCAATAATCAGTCCGGCCATTGGGAAATATTTAAAAACCAAAACAATAACTATTGGAAAGACTAACAACAAATATAGCTGCCAGTCCCGTTTTATGTAATACATAAAATTGCGTCTGGAATTATTGCTTTTGGTTTTCATTGTTTTATGTACCATTGGTTTTGTTTTCATTAGATGTACACCTTCCTTGCTGTTAAATGAGCTTACAAATTACGGATGCATAATATATGCTGGAAAATTGCCTGGTGAAAAATGCACAATTGCTTCTGAGAAAGATTATAACATTTAGTGATTTTTGACGTAAATATTCATAATTGATACCGGGTGTTAAATATGACAATATGTTATTTGGCTGAGAAATTGGTTAACAGTGGGATTTGCATGTTCTGGAAAAATAGATCGCCTGCCCGGATAAGGCAGAAATTACCTTTATAAAATAAATATAAATTATCAAAAGTGATATAAAAAATAAAAATTTTCACTAAAAATATACTTTATCTTGCACTGGACCTGAATTCTCCAGGCGTTATTCCTTCATATTTTTTGAAAAACCTGTTAAAACTTTGAACATTATTATATCCAAGGTTCAGTGCAATTTCTGCAATGGTCATGTCTGTTTGCAACAGAAGCCTTTTACCTTCACTGATTCTTAAGCTGTTGATGTAATCCAGTACGCTTTTACCAGTAATAGATTTAACAATTTTACGGATATATGAATAACTTATTTGCAAATCGGTTGCCATTTTTTCAAAGTTAAGCTCTGTCCTGTAATTGCTGTTCAAATAAGAAAATATTTTCTCCTCGTTACTTTTATCATTGCTTCCGTCAGATTGCGTAACAGAGTGAATTTTTTTATAAAAATTAATCATGTAATGTTCAATATCTTCAAGAGTTTCCTTTCCAGCTACTTCAAGGTACAGGTTGTATACATTTGGAAAGATTCTCCCAATGGCAATATTATTTTCAACAAAGTATTTGATTGTTGCGTTGATTAGCTGATTAAATACCTGGATAATGTTTTCGCATGAAATATCGGGCATCTCCCGTATTTCCTGAACCAGTCTGTGGATTTCATTTTCTACTTTATCTATCTGCCCTGTATTCAAATAGTTTAAAATATGCCTTTCACGAGCAAATGGGTAATAATATCTGCTTTTTTCAGAATTATCCTGAGTCCAGAATATTATACTGCCATGCCCCGAGAGCAATTTTCTGCGAAGAGCATCCATAGATTCGGAAACAGAATCGGGTATATTTTTTAAACTGCTGTGGCATCCGCTTATACCGATGGATATGGAGTTCCCTATAACCTTTTGCAATTCTTCCTGCAAGTTTGCAAAAATATTTTTTAATCTTTCAGGTGTTTCAATACAGTCATAGGTTTCCAGATTAATAATTATTGAAATCCTGTCTTCATCATAAAGAATGCTTTCGAATATAATACCGTCCATCTCTAACTCATTACATTTTTTCTGTATAATTCTACGCACAAAAAATCTTTGATCAGGTGTGTACCTGTTATATAATAACTGCAGATTATCCGGAGCAATCATAGCTACCATGAAGTGGGGGTAGGGGAAGATTTCGTCTTTTTGAATTTCTTTATCATTTACAACAATTCCCTTAAGCAAATTTTGCAGGAATACTTCTTTCATACTTAGCTCACTTTTCTTAACAAGACTGTTCAAATACTCTTCCTGTTTGGTAATTTTCTCAAAAGCCTGTATAAGAAAACTGATTTCATTTGACTTCTTTTCTGTCTGATAGCCCCTGCGCGAGCTTATTGATTTCATAAGTTCCTTTATTGGAGTTGTCATATACAGGGAATACAGATATGCAACAAGAAATAAGATTATAGATATACCAAAGGCCAGGAAAATAGCCTGGTTTCTAAGTTCAATTGAGCGGTTCAGAAGCAAATCGAGGGAATGCATGCTGACAAAAATCCAATCATTAAAGTCAGATTCTATAAAGCAATACAGAGTTCTCTGCCCGTTGGAATTATCAATAGTGTATCCGGGCGTTCTGTTGGCCTTCTCTAAAATGGTTTTAATATACGGTAATCTGGATAAATCAGCATTTAACATATTCTTATCTAAATGAGATATCACTTTACCGCTTTCGTTTATTATAAAAACAGAGCTGTTTTCATCGAAACCGCTGTTGTTCATAATATTACATAATTCCTTTTCGTACATGTTAACTACGAAATACCCCTTTGCACTCGTAGTGAAGTTTGTAGTGTGATAAAGGAAAGTAACAACGTTTGTATATCCCTCATCCCCCGAAATTCTTGATGTCATGTCAAAGGGCAGTTTCCTGTATAACCATGTATTACCCGAAGAAGTTACTCTATATGGCAGGAATGCCCTTAAGCCTGTATCAATGCTGTTCATCCAATCAAGATCATAAAAGCTGTCCAGCTTCACAGTATCGTTTTTAGTGGTTATTACATAATCCGAATCTTTTAAATAAAAGTATATCGAATGATACAATGTATCGCTGTATTCCATAACCTTAAGTTTATTGGCTACTTTCCTTATAAGTTGCATATTGTTTGCGTTATTCTGGAATTGATCAAAGCTGATCAGGTTGCTTATATCACTGATAAGTGGATCCTTGGACAAATTAATGGTGGTTGAGATAACGTTATTGCATATAAGACTAACCAGCTTTTCGGTAGAGTTTATATTATTTTCAGCTGACCTTATTATTTCGGCTTCGGAATATTGTAAAAGCTTATTATTGTTGTTAACAGTAACAACTGCCAGTGGAATAAGAAAAGTTATTACAATGAATATATAAAGCTCAACAAAAATTGGTAGCCTTCTGCCTCTTAGTAATTTCAAAACCCAGTCCCCCATATTTAAATTTTTATGTTTCTATTTAATATATAAGGTAACTAATATACTTATCGAATACTGCTTCTATATAAATAAGTTACGGTGTTTTTTATCTGTTAAAGGCCAAAATATTTATACACATCAGTATAAAGCTTTTGTTGACTGAAATAATGTTTGTAGACTCTTCCACCTCTCATATATATATATCGAATTGAAAACCAAGCTGATGTAAAAAAGCTGTAATAGTTAGAAAAGCAAATTATATCCTTAATTATACCAATAATTTATATAGAATTAAAGACACACTGCATTTTTTCTTTTTATTTAGAAAAATAGTGCCTTCTGTTACCATAGTGTCTAATATTTATATAATTTATTTAAACATCACAATATTATGCAATATATAGAAAGGCATTAAAACATCCAAAATGTCTTTACAAAACGAAATTCTTATGCTAAAATGAATTTCGTGTTCGGGAAAAGCACTTCCCAGGAAAACAACAGCATATAAGCCCTCATAGCTCAATAGGCAGAGCGCATCCATGGTAAGGATGAGGTCATCGGTTCGATTCCGATTGAGGGCTCCAGTGAAAAAGTCATTCAAATGCTTAAATATAAAGCGTTTAAATGACTTTTTATTATTCGCTGTTTTAAAATGTTTCGGAATTT